>JAPYUI010000120.1:9342-13752 GCA_029936175.1 Kiritimatiellia bacterium | reverse complement strand
GCTTATAGTTCGCTAAGGTCCGGTAAAACGCTTGACGCATCCATGCCCGATCAGCCAAAATAGTCGCCTGTGGGTGTCCTTGTTTGAGGCACGAAGGTTTATGAAACGCTACCTGGAAAAGTACAAGCTTGTCTGGCTTGGGGCCTTGGCCCTGGTCCTCGCTGTGCCGTCGTCCAGGGCGCAGTTCGAGGTTGGGACAAACGGCACCACGGGGGTTAACAATATCGTGTGGGATGACACCACGACCATCTGGAATGCGCCCTTCGGCACGCCCGCGGTCAATGCCCCGGGATCCAACCAGACCGGGGGTCTCGCGACGGATAACGTGATCTTCGGCAACCACCGCAACGCGACGGCCGGCAGCCAGGCCTACCGGGTCAACAACCGCAATGTCGGGGAAATCAATAACCTGTCTGTTGGCAGCACCAATTCAACGTTTTCGAAAACCGTCGTGCTCCAGGTACGGGGCAACGCCGGGAACTTGCAGGTGAACGGGACGACCACCCTTGGCAGCGTGGTGGGGGGTGTCGACCAGGCCGGCCAGTTGAGCCTGAACCAGAACAACGCTACGGCAACACTCAACCTCCGGGGGCCCGTAACCACCGGGAGCAATCAAGGCGGTAACGCCATCGTGCTCAATTCAGCCAATTCCACCTTGAACATCGGGGGCGATATTACCCTTGGCGTCGGCACCCAGAGAATCGACCTGCGACTGGCCCGGGGCACCTTGGTCCTGGATACAAGCGGCGACGGGCTTACCGATACCGGCGCGCAGGTCTTTGCCCTGGACATGCTGGATATCGGGGACTCGACCACTGACGGGAACAACCCCACCTTCACCCTGGGCGTGGGCAAGACGCTGAACATGCGCGATGACATCCGGGTTGCGCGGAATAACAGCAACGCCAGCCGGTCGACCACCGCGACGCTCAATATTTATGGTGCCAGCCTGTCGGCGAGCGATGACTTGCGCATCGGTGATGTCACGAAGAATAACGTGGCGGGGGCCAAGACGGTCGGCACCGTGAATCTCGGCGACGCGACAAGCCCCGGCCTGGGCGGCATACTGGTGGTCGATGCCATCAACATGGGCTTCCAGGATGCCCCGGATGCCAAGGCGTCCGTGGGCGATGCCCAGGGCACCCTGAATATCCATGATGCCGCGACGGCGAACGCGCGCAGGGTGAACCTGGGGGTTACCGGGGGCGGGCAGGGAACCATCAACGTGAACGATGGCACCCTCACGGTAGCTGAGCGCCTGGCCCTGGGCGGTGACGGTACATCGGGCGTGGACGACGGCGCCACGGGAACCCTGAACATTGGGGCAAACGGCGAGGTAAACGTGGCCGTTGGCGCGGCAAGCGCGTTCCACCTGGAGGTTGGCCGGGATGCCAACGGGGTGCTGAGCGTGGATGGTGGGACGCTCAATATCGGCCGCGGGCACTTGCTGATTGGGCAGAATGCCGGCGGGGTCACGAATAACTCCCGGGGTACGCTCACCTTTGACAATGGCGCAAGCATCAACGTGGGCGACACCTTTATCGGGGGAAGCAACGTCGACGGCCAGAACTCGAATCTCGTGATGAACCGGGGCGGGGGCGATGTGACCCACACCGGCAGTGGAACCGCCCTTCGTATCGAGAACGATCTCCAGATGCAGGCCCCCTCGACGACGGTTGGCCAAGAATCAACCAACCCGAATTCAAGCTACACCATCGATAACGGGACGCTTGAGGTCGGCAGAGACTTCAATCCCCGGAATAACCAGGTGGGCATCAACACCTTCACGGTGGCGGGCGCTGCCTCGACCGTGAGCGTCGGCCGGAACTTTAACGGTGCCCAGGCCTCGTTCGTCCTGGCCTTCGATTTTCAAGGCGGGAGCGCCATCACGGATATCGACATCGCGAACCAGGGAAATGTCGGGAACTCGGTACTCGCCCTGCTCAACACGGCGGCCTTGTCGACCTATTCGGGCGACATCCTGCTCATGGATATCGGCGGGGCCCAGAACGGCACCTTCAACGCCCTGCCCGAGGGAACGCCCATTGCCGGGACAGCCTACCAGATTACCTACCTCATGGACGGCACGACCGGGAACAACAGTATCGGCCTGATCCAGGCCATCCCGGAGCCTTCGTCCCTGGCCCTGGTGGGCCTGGCGGGGGCGATGCTGCTTGGCCTGCGCCGTCGGCTCGGGTCCAGCGCTGCGCGATAGCCCCTCGATCCCATGTTGCGGAAGCGCTTCAATCCAGTAGCCGGACGCACGATTTCCCTTCCCGGCCCGGCATCCCCGCGAGTCGGGATCCCACCCTTTCTGCAAATTCCGTGCCCCGGGCTCATGGCTTTTTGTTTCCTGGTCGGCACCTGCACCGCGGACCTTATCCTCCCGGATAAGCCCCTGGGGAGCGCGCTGCACCTGGAAGATGCGGGCGACCAGCTGGCCCCCGCGCGCGCGGCTTTTGACCGGGGGGATATCCCGGCTTGCCGTGAACGGCTGGGGACGATCACCGCGGGCTCAGCCGTCCTGCCCCATCCCGACATCCAGCTCGCCCTGTGGTATTTTAACGCGGGAAGGGAGAGTGATGGCGCACGTACCATGGAAAAGCTGGCGGAGACGGAGTCGAACCGGGCGGATGTACGCTACCTCTTCGCCGAGCTCGCACGGGGTGAGGGGCGCTACTTTGATGCATGGACTCACCTGGTCGCCGCCGAGCAGGCCGAGGCACGCGGGCGGTGGAGCCCGCAGTACGTGGAGCACCTGGCGACCCTGTTACTCGAGACAAGGGCCCGGACGGCCGATGCCCGGTCGGACTGGGTGCGCTCAGGGGCCTTGTTCGGGCACTTGAATAAAACAAAGCGGGCAAGCGCTGAATGCGACATGGGCCTGGGCCGCGCGGCTTTTCACCTCGGCCGGCTGGCGGAAGCCGAGGCCCACTTTCGTGCGGCCGCCCAGCGCCGCGAGGACGTAATTCCCGAGTTGGTACTGGCCCGGCTGGCCAGCACGCAGGGGGATCTCCCCGGTGCTGAGAAATGGTTCAGGCAAGGCCTCGAGGGTCCCCCTTCCGAGGGCAGCGAGAACGTGCGGCTCGAGTACCTGCGCTGGTTGCTGCGGCAGAACCGGGCCGTGGATGCCCAGCGCGTGGCGGAGGCGCACACGCCTACGGAAGGGCAGGTCCGGAGCTTCCAGTACATGCTGGCGCTTGCCCACCGCATGCAGGGGGACTTTATCGCTGCTGAATCCGTGCTCATGCCCCTGCACCGGAAAGAGGAGGCCAACTTCCAGGTGAGCAACCAGCTGGCCCTGGTACTGGTGGAAAGCCTGGACAAGAAGAAGCGGGAGCGCGCCTTCGCGCTCGCCTCGCGCAACGCGAAGGCCTTGCCGGATGCGCGGGAGGCCCTGTCCACCTACGGGTGGATCGTGCATCGCGCCGGGGATTCCGCGCAGGCCGAGCAGGTGTTCAACCGCATCCTCCAGGGCGGCGAGGTCTCGCGGGATACCGCGTACTACGTATCCCGGGTCAAGGTGGCCCTGGGCAAGCCGCGGGAAGCCGCGGCGTACCTGGAAGCGGCAAAGACCAGCTCGGGTGAATTTTTCAACCTGCCAGGGCTCGACGAGCCCTCCCCGGAGTAGCGCATCGTGACCCGGGACCGGATCCAGCAAGAGCAGGCCCGCCTTCGCCACGATTTCGATCGGGACGGTTACCTGTCCATTCCCGCCTTCTTCGATGCGGATGAGGTCGCGGAGCTGAACGCGAACACGGCTCGCTTTATTCGCGAGGTCGTGCCCGGCATGCCCGCGAGCGAGGTCTATTACGAAGACAAGGAGGATCCCTCGACCTTGAAGCAGTTGCAGATGATGTGGAAGCATGACGCCACCTTTGGCACCTTGGTGGCGGCGGATGGAAAGCTCAGTGCCCTGGCGGAGACCTGCCTGGGTGAGCGGCCCCGCCCGGTCAACTTCCAGTACTTCAATAAATCACCACGGGCTAATACCCCCACGCCCCCGCACCAGGATGGGTATTATTTTCACCTGGTGCCGAGCCATGCGATCACGATGTGGATGGCCCTGGAAGACATCGGGCCCGAGCAAGGTTGCGTGCACTACGTGCAGGGCTCGCATCGATGCGGCATGCGCGCGCATGGCCCATCCGGTATCCTGGGCTTTTCCCAGGCCATCCTCGATTTCGGCACCCCCGCAGACCGCGCCCAGGCCCGCAGCTTTCCCTGCCGGGCGGGACATCTCATCGCGCATCACGCCCTGACAATCCACTGGGCGGAGGGCAACCAGACGGCCGACCGGAGCCGGCAGGCCCTCGGGGCGATCTTCTACGCGGCCAGCGCCAGGGAAGACCCGGTCGCCAAGGCGGCCTACCAGGCACAACTCGATGCCCGGCTGGCGCGCAAGGGGAT
>JAPYUI010000120.1:2290-9242 GCA_029936175.1 Kiritimatiellia bacterium | reverse complement strand
TCGGTCAAGGATGGACGTCAACCCGACAGGGCGGGTTCAGTCCAGTTCCTTGAAGAAGTCCTGTAGCGAAGTCACGTCCCAGTCCTTGTGCCGCATGTGCTCGATCCCGGCAACGGTCGCGCGGGCACCCCACTGGGTGGTTACCAGGGCGATCCCGCGAAGAATCGCCTCACCCCGGATGCGCACCTCGTCCTCACGTGCGGAGGGGCCACTCGGGGTGTTGATGATCAGGTCAACCCGGCCTTCATTCATCAGGTCGAGGATGTTCGGCGCGGTTTCCTCGGCCAGTTTGCGCAGGCGCTCGGCTTTCACGTTCTGTTGTGCCAGGGCATCTGCGGTTCCATCGGTTGCGACGATATGGAAGCCCATGGCGTGGAGCTTCTGTCCCAGCTCGATCATCCAGGGCTTGTCCTTGTCCTTGGCGGAAAGAAACGCGGTTCCCTCCATGGGCAGGTTCTGGTAGGCCGCGATCTGGCTTTTCCAATACGCGGCCTCAAAGCTCCGGTCGATGCCCATGACCTCGCCGGTGGATTTCATCTCGGGACTCAGGATCGGGTCGACCCCGGCGAAACGGTTGAAGGGCAGGACGGCCTCCTTAACCGCATACCAGCCGGTCTTCGGCGTTTCCGCCGGGAGGCCAAGCTCGGGAATCATCTTCCCCGCGGAAATCTTGGCCGCCATTTTCGCCAGTGGGATATTGGTTGCCTTGCTCAGGTAGGGAATCGTGCGCGAGGCGCGCGGGTTGACCTCGATGATGTACATCTCGTCCTCGAATACCGCCACCTGCACGTTGAGCAGGCCCTTGACCTTCAATTCCAGGGCAATCCTGGAGCAGCCTGCCTTGATCTTGCCGATTATGTCGTCGTCGAGCGAGTAGGGGGGGACGCAGCAGGCGCTGTCCCCGGAATGCACCCCGGCCGCCTCGACATGTTCCATGACGCCACCCACGTACACGTTTACGCCGTCGCACAGCACGTCCACGTCGACCTCGATGGCATTGTCGAGGAAGCGGTCGATAAGCACCGGGTAATCCGGGCTGGCCTTGAAGGCCTCCTCAACGTAGGGCACGATGTCCTTCTCCTCGTAGGTGATCATCATGGCGCGTCCACCGAGGACGAAGGAGGGCCGGATCATTACCGGCAGGCCGATTTTCCGGGCCACCTCGATCGCCTGGTCCGGGCTCATCACGGTTGCGCTGTTCGGCTGCTTCAGGCCGAGTTGGTCCAGCATTACCCGGCAGCGCTCGCGATCTTCCGCCCGGTCGATACTGTCTGCAGGCGTACCGAGCAGGGGAACCCCGGCCTCCGCCAGCTGGGTCGAGAGGTTCAGCGGGGTTTGACCGCCCATCTGCACGATGACCCCTTCCGGTTTTTCATTCTCGTAGATGTTCATCACGTCCTCGAAGGTGAGCGGCTCAAAGAAGAGCTTGTCCGAGGTGTCGTAATCGGTGGATACGGTTTCCGGGTTGCTGTTTACCATGATGGTCTCGTAGCCGAGTTCGCGCAGCGCCATCACGGTGTGCACGCAGCAGTAGTCGAACTCGATGCCCTGGCCGATCCGGTTGGGCCCGCTGCCGAGGACCATGATCTTCTTCCGGTCCGAGGGCATGGACTCATCCAGGCTGCTGTAGCTGGAATAGTAGTAGGGGGTCAAGGCCTCGAACTCGCCCGCACAGGTGTCCACGAGGCGGTAGGTCGGGAGGATGCCATGCTGCTTGCGCAGCGCGCGGATCTCCAGCTCCGACTGGCCCTTTGCCTGGAGCTCCGCGATCTGCTGGTCGGAGAACCCGTCCTCCTTGGCTTCCCGGAGCAGTTCGGCCGTCAATTCCTCGTCCCGGATCCGCGCTTCCAGCTCGCAGATCTGGGCGATGATGTCGAGGAACCAGGGGTCGATGTGGGTGATCTCGTGGAGCGCGTCGACGGTCTTTCCAGCCTTGAGCTCGCTCTTGATCTTAAACAGCCGGTCGGGTGCCGCGATGGCGAAATTACCGGCCAGGGTTTCATTTTCGACCATCGCCTCCGCCTTGAGGTCAAGGCCGCTCAGCCCGCGTTCCAGCCCGCGGAAGGCCTTCTGCAGGGCTTCCTTCATGTTTCGGCCGATGGCCATGGTTTCGCCCACCGATTTCATGCTCACGCCGAGCAGGGCCTCGGTTTCACTGAATTTTTCAAAGGCAAAACGCGGGATCTTGACCACGCAATAGTCGAGCGTGGGCTCGAATGAGGCGGGGGTGTCCTTGGTGATGTCGTTCGGCAGCTCGTCCAGGGTGTACCCGACCGCCAGCTTGGCCGCGATTTTCGCGATGGGGTAGCCGGTGGCCTTGCTGGCCAGGGCCGAGCTGCGGGATACCCGTGGGTTCATCTCGATGACGGCCATGCGCCCGGTGTCCGGGTTGATGCAGAACTGTACGTTGGACCCGCCCGTCTCCACCCCGATGGCGCGCATGACCCGGATCGAGGCGTCGCGGAGCATCTGGAATTCCGGGTCGCTCAGGGTTTGCGCGGGGGCGACGGTGATGCTGTCGCCGGTATGCAGGCCCATGTGGTCGAGGTTCTCGATGGTGCAGATGATAACGACGTTGTCGTTTTTGTCCCGCATGACCTCCAGCTCGTATTCCTTCCAGCCATAGACCGACTCCTCGATCAACACCGTGTCGTTCAGGCTGGCCTTGATGCCGCCGCTGGCTATCTTGCGCAGCTCTGAAGGGTTTTCCGCCGTTCCGCCGCCGGTGCCGCCCAGGGTATAACTCGGCCGGATGATGACGGGGAAACCAATCTTTTCGGCCGCCTCGAGGGCTTTCTCGACCGTGTTGACCTGGATGGACTCCAGGACGGGTACCTCGGCCACCTTCATCGCATCCTTGAACAGGTCACGGTCCTCGGCCCGGTTGATCACCTCGGCATTCGCGCCGATCATTTCCACCCCGTGCTTCTCGAGAATCCCCAGTTCCGCGCAGCGCAACGCGGTATTCAGCCCGGTTTGCCCGCCGAGGGTCGGGAGCAGTGCGTCGGGCTTTTCCTTGGCGATGATTTTCTCAATCGCCTCGGGCGTGATCGGCTCCACGTAGGTCGCGTCGGCCACGTCCGGGTCCGTCATGATTGTCGCGGGATTGCTGTTAATCAAGACCACCTCGTAGCCTTCCTCGCGGAGGGCCTTGCAGGCCTGGGTGCCCGAGTAATCGAACTCGCAGGCCTGGCCGATGATAATCGGGCCGGATCCGATGAGCATGATTTTATGTATGTCGTCTCGTCTGGGCATCAGCTGGTCTTGTGCTCGTCGATCATCTGGATAAACTGGTCGAACAGGTAATTGGAGTCGTGCGGTCCCGGTGCGGCTTCCGGGTGGTATTGTACCGAGAAGACGGGCAATTCCCGGTGGCGAAGGCCCTCCGAGGTTTGGTCGTTCAAGTTGATATGGGTGGTTTCTAGGTCGGCGGGCAGTGAATCCCTGTCGACGCAGAAGCCGTGGTTCTGGGCGGTGATCTCCACCGTGCCCCGGCCGAGGTTCAGCACCGGCTGGTTGCCCCCGCGATGGCCGAACTTGAGCTTGAAGGTCTTCCCGCCGAGGGCCAGGCCGAGCAGTTGGTGGCCAAAGCAGATGCCAAAGGTGGGGATACCTGAACGGGCGAGGGTGCCGACGGTTTCGATGGACTCCCGGGCGCCTTCCGGGTCGCCCGGGCCGTTCGAGATGAAAATGCCGTCCGGCTTCGTGTCCAGGATGGCCTGTGCCGCTGCCCGGTTGTTAAAGACCTCGACTTCGCAGCCAAGCGACTGGAGGATGCGCAGCTGGTTATATTTAAGCCCGCAGTCCAGCGTGGCGACCCGGCGGAGCCTTTCGCCCCCGGCATCCGGGTTCCAGATGGAGGATCCCTCGATGCTGACCTCGCTGGCGAGGTCGCGGCCGACGAGGCCAAGGGAAGCCCGGGCTTTCGCGACCAGGCTGGCCGGGTCGCGATCCTCCGTAGAGATGACGCACTTCATGGCCCCCTTGCGCCGGATATGGAGGGTCACCGCCCGGGTATCGACCTTGTGGATGCCGAAAATATTGTTCTCGGCCAGGTAGTCGGGCAGGGACTTGGTGCTGCGCCAGTTGCTGCGGATACGGCTGCACTCGCCGATAACCAGGCCGGCTGCGTGGGGACGATAGGATTCCTCGTCCTCCGGGTTGATCCCGTAATTGCCGATCAGGGGGTAGGTGAGGGTGACAATCTGGCCTTTATACGAGGGATCGGTGAGGATCTCCTGGTAACCGGTCATGGAGGTATTGAACACCAATTCGCCATCAATTTCCCCGCCTCCGGCAAAGGCCTCACCCGCAAAGGTCGTTCCGTCTTCTAATGCAATCAGGGCTTTCAAATGGTCCTTGGACTCCAAAAAAACTAAATTGGGGCGACTCTAAAGAAAGCGTGGACATAGACAACACTGTTTTTGAAAAATTGTTACCTATTGCAGGATGGGCATTTCCCGGCTAGTATGGTCCCCTTCGCCTGGGCACCGCCCGGGTCAATTTTCCGCCCGGGGCCTAACTCTACAGACATGATGCGACGCACAACCTGCCTGATGATCCTGCTCCCCGGCCTGGTATCCGTTTTGGCCGTTTCCCCGCCCTCCAGGCTGCGGAGCGGTCCGGTTGTGCTCGAGCTGGCCAGCGAGCAGGACGCGGTTGTGCCCGGAAAGCCTTTCACCGTTGGCCTGCATATCATCCACGATGCGGGCTACCACACCTACTGGAAATATCCCGGCGTGGTCGGTGTGCCCACCCAATTGGACTGGCAGCTTCCCGCCGGGTACACGGTCGGGCCCATCCGGTGGCCCCAGCCGGTCCTGACCAAGATGGCCGACTTGACGGTTTACGGTTACGAGGCGGATACAACCCTGCTGGTGGAGATCACGCCGCCCGTGGATCTACGCCCCGGGTCCGATGTCAGGCTCCCGGTTAAAATCGTCTTCATGGCCTGTGCCAAATCCTGTCACCCCGGATTCGCCCACATGAGCCTGACCCTGCCCGTGGCCGAGACGGACCGCGTGAACAAGGCCTGGCGGAAACGTTTTGACGCCGCGCGGGCGACCTACGCAAGGTCTTCCGATGCCTGGCGTTTCTCCGGCAGGGGGTCTGCGAGCTCGCTGACCCTGGTCGCGACGCCGAGGGCGGGGGCGAATACCGAGGTGAAGGATTTCTACTTCTTCGAGGAACTGGAGCAGGTGGATTCACGTGAGCCGCAGGAGGTGAAGAAGGTCGGTGAAAGCTGGCAGATCACCATGCCCCGGGTGGAATGGAAGGAGAAGAAGCCCCCTACACGGATCAGCGGGATTCTCTACAGCAAGGACAGCTGGGTGAACGGGGAGTCGCTGCACGCGCTTTCGGTGAGCGTCGAGTTGGATTGAGCCCGGCCTGCGCCGGCCAACAGCTTCCGGTAAAAACTCAAGTCCCCCTGAGCTGCCCGGCGACCTGCCCCTCGTTCAGGTCCACGCGCTCGGGCCGGCCCTTGTGCATGTACACGGTCTTCGTGTGGTCCAGGCCCAGCAGGTCCAGTGTCGTCGCATGTAAATCGTGCACGTGCAGCCTGTCCTTCGCCGCATACAGGCCCAGTTCGTCGGTCTCGCCGATAGTTTGGCCGCCTTTTACCCCGCCCCCGGCCATCCACATACTGAATCCCGTCGGATTGTGATCCCGGCCGGTGCCTTTCTCACTCATTGGCGTCCGCCCGAATTCGCCGCCCCAGATGACGAGCGTCTCATCCAGCAGCCCGCGTTGCTTGAGATCCTGCACCAGGCCGACGATCGGCTGGTCCACGGCCGCGCACTGCTCCGCGTGGTTTTTCTCAATCCCGGAGTGCGCGTCCCACTTGCTGCCCGCGCCATGGTACAGTTGGACAAAACGCACCCCGCGCTCGACCAGGCGACGGGCGAGCAGGCAATTGCGGCCAAAGACCTTGCTGTGTTCCCGGTCCATGCCGTACAGCTTCTTCATCGCCGGGCTTTCGTTTTCGATATCGACGGCATCCGGAGCCTCGGACTGCATGCGGTAGGCCAGCTCGTAGCTGCGGATGCGCGCTTCAAGCTCGGTGTTCGACTCGCGGCCTACCTGGTGCTGGTGGTTCAGCTTTCGGAGAAAGGCCAGGGTGCCGGCCTGTCGCATCGCCGGTCTCGACCCGGGTGCCTGCAGGTTGGCGATGGGTTCGTCCCCGTTCTCGAACAACACGCCCTGGTAGGCGGCGGGCATAAAGCCCGATCCCCAGCAGCGGGAGCCGTTCACGACCTCCGCGTCGGTATCCTTGATCACGACAAAACCCGGCATGTCCTGGTTTATCGTTCCAAGTCCGTAGGAAACCCAGGCGCCCAGCGAGGGGCGTCCGCCAAACACCGAACCGGTATTCATCTGGCACACCCCGCCGGCATGGTTGATGCCATCCGAGTGGCAGGAGCGGATCATGCAAAGTTCATCCGCAATGTGGGTATGCTGTGGCAACCAGTCCGAAATCCACAGCCCGCTTTCGCCGTGTTGTTTCCATTCCCTTTTGCAGGCGAGCAGGGGCGAGTTGACCTCGCCCATTGCGGTGACCGGCCGTTCAAAGCTGTCGGGCAGGGGCTGGCCGGCGAGCTCGTTGAGCAGCGGCTTGGGGTCAAAGAGGTCGAGGTGGCTCGGCCCGCCTTCCATGAAGAGGAAGATCACGCTTTTCGCCTTGCCGGGCCGGTGCGGAATCTTCGCCGCGCTTGGATTTGTCGCGCGCGTGGCCAGGACCGGTTCGCCGGCCAGGGCCGCAAGGGCCACCGCGCCAAAACCGGTGCCGGCGCGGCCCAGGAATTCCCGGCGCGAGTGCGGGCGATCGTATCGATTACATTTCATCGGGTAAGGACATTAGTGGAGATATAAAAACGCATTTGAAATCAGCAGGGCATGACAGAAGTCGGTCATCGCCGCGAGGGTGTGGCGGGGGATGCCGACGCGGTCCGGG
>JAPYUI010000120.1:0-2190 GCA_029936175.1 Kiritimatiellia bacterium | reverse complement strand
GACCACGTTCACCTGCAGGGGATTCCCGGGATCGGAGAGGTCCTGCAGGTAAAAGGTGACCCGTCCCCCCTCGTGCGTGCCGGTTGAAACGACGACCGCCAGGTAGAGCGGGACCTCCAGGGGGGCCTGGAGGTCGGAGTCCACGACCGCGTAGCTGATGTTCCCGGCGGTATCTTCGCCCACCAGCTGCAGTATGAGATTACGGGGCTCGTAGGCGGACTTTGCACTGGTGATCCCGAGCGCCCATCCCCCGGTCCCGGCCTGCTTGCCGTTCCACCGGGAGAAGAGGGTGTTCACCATGGCGTTGGGATAGACGGATTCCAGGCGGGCAACCGCCTGGATGGTGAATTGATCATCGAGCCAGGCCCTGTTCTCCGTGTCGACCTGCTGGTACGATCCGCTGCGCTCGAGGTTCAGCACCCGCTTGTTCAGTGGAATCTTCTCGACCTTGCTGAAGTGCTTTTCCCGGTCCTCAAAACCTTGCGAATCCCCGGCCTCGGGCAGGGGCTCCCGCTCGATCGCCTCTGCCTGCGTGGCGATGAAGCGCAGGGCATCCGCTCGTTCGCGATCGTGGGGTGGTCGGCCGTAGGCGAGGAGATAGGCGCGCTCGATCTCGTCTGGACCGATGGCCTGTTTCCCCTTGAGCAGGCGGGCTGCCATGGCCCGGGCACGTTTCGCCGGCCAGTCGCTGTTGGCCAGTAAAAGGGCTTGCGTCGGCGTCGTGGTGTTGCTGCGGGTTGGAGCGGAGTCGAACCCGGAAGGCGCATCAAAGGCGGCCAGGATCTCGTCCGGGCTGTTGCGGCGCTTGGTGACGTAGACGCTGCGCACGGGTTCCTTGCCGCTCCTGGATGGCCCGCCCAGGGTGCTGCGTAATTCACCGGACACCGCCAGCATGGCGTCACGGACCTGTTCCGCAGCCAGTCGCCTGGGGGGGTAGCGCCACAGGAAGCGGTTCTCCGGGTCGATGTTCCCCGCGACCTTGGATGCCTCCCGGCGGGCGCTTTGCCGATAGGTAGCGCTGTTCATGATGAGTCGATGCAGGGGCTTCAGGTGCCAACCCCCCGCGACCAGTCGCCGCGCCAGCCAATCGAGCAGTTCCGGATGACTGGGTGCTTCGCCCAGGGTGCCCAGGTCGTTGGGCGTGGCGACCAGGCCCCGGTGGAAATGATGCTGCCAGATGCGGTTCACCGCCACCCGCGTCGCGAGCTGGTTGTCCGGGCGCGTGATCCACTGGGCCAGGGCTGAACGCTGGCCGGTACTGAAGCCGGTCCGCTCGATCTCGGGTGCGGCTTCACCGAGCACGGCCAGGAAGGCGGGCTCCACCTCGATCCTGCCATCCCGGCTAACAAAGGCGGCCCGTACCGCCCGGGTCCCGACGTCGTTGGCGACCAGGGCACCGGCCAGGGGTTCCGGTTTCATGTGCTCAAAGACGGCCAGGCGCTTGAGCAGGTCCTTGTAGGCCGCATCCTTGCCCTTGTCCTTCTTGAAGTCCGGTTTCAGGTTGGCGATCCCCGCATCCACCTGGCGCTGGACCAGGGCCGCCATCTGGGTCTCGTACGGCGTACGCTTTGCGGTGGGCTTGTTATACATTGCCTGGATGTCCTCCGGAAACTGGCTGACCGTGTACGCGATCTTGTTTGTCCGGGTGCTCGCCAGCATCGCCTCGAGGGCTCCCCGGATGCCGGCCGTGGCCTCCTCCCAGGTGCCGGTCTCCTCCGCGTGCCGCGTGCGCTGGGACGGCGAGGCCAGGTCCTGGTCGACGGGCCAGGCCGTGGTGGCGAGAAAGGACTGCAGCGCGTAGTAATCCTTCTGCAGGATCGGGTCGAACTTGTGATCATGGCACTGCGCGCAGCCGATCCCGATCCCGAGGAAAGCCTCGCCGGTGACCCGCGTCATCTCGTTCATGATGAGTTCCCAGTGCATGCGGACATTGCGTTGATTGTGCTCGTAAATCCCGTGGCGAAGGAAGCCGGTGGCCACCAGGATGTCGGGATCCTTGCTGAATTCATCCGCGGCCAACTGCTCCCGGACAAACTGGTCATAAGGCTTGTCCTCGTTAAGGGCGCGGATCACGTAGTCACGGTAGCGGTACGCGCCCGGTCGAAAATGATCGGCGCGATACCCATCGGTTTCCGCATAGCGCACCACGTCCAGCCAGTGCAGGGCCCAGTGCTCGCCGTAGCGCGGACT
>JAPYUI010000119.1:3404-13929 GCA_029936175.1 Kiritimatiellia bacterium | reverse complement strand
AAAGCACCCGACAAAAGTGAAAGAAAAACACCGGGTGGTGTATAGTTAGGAAAGGGAGATTAGGTATGGATTCTCTAGATAGCGGGATACGTGTTAGATTCCACGCGCGCCTCGCGGCATGTGCGCGCGGGGGGCGATATGCGAAACGCACTGTTTTATCTCTATTCGTCTGGTTGACGACCGTGCTCCTGGTGCTGTTCTGGTTTCCCTTTGTCTACTTGGTCTGGCGAAAGGATTCGGATGAGTTCAAGTATCGAACGAGCGCGATGATTCGTCGCCTGAACCTGGCGGTCTGTCGGGTGAATCCCCTGATCGAGCTGGACGTCCAGGAAGGGTTCAAGGCGGATCCGAACCGTGCGTATATCGTCATTTCGAATCACCAGTCGATGGCTGACATTCCCCTGCTGAGCAATCTGCCGATGCCCCTGAAGTGGGTGTCGAAGGAATCCCTGTTCAAGATCCCCTTTACGGGCTGGCTGATGCGGATGGCACGGGACATCCCGGTGCGCATTCGCGACCCGGATAAGACAGATATCCTGGACCGGGCGAAGGCCTATGGTGAACACGGGTTATCGGTGGTCTTTTTCCCGGAAGGTAAGCGTTCCAAGGACGGGTACTTGTACCGGTTCAGCCGTGGGGCGTTTGAGCTCGCTGTCGACAGCGGGATTCCCATCCTTCCCGTGGCTGTCGATGGTTTGTATCGCCTGCTTCCGATGCACAGCTGGCGCTTTACCGGGGAGGGCAAGGTGTCGCTGAAGGTTCTTGAAGCGGTGGAGACTGCAGGGTACAGCCGAAAGGATGCCGGGTACCTCCGGGAGAAAGTCCGCTTCAAGATCATGGACCAATTGGCCGAATGGCGGGAGGTCGACCGGGACGATGTGGACGGCATCATGAAGGATGCACACATTCGGGCGACGGGGGAACTGGAAGACGACCCGCTGTTTTTCTAGGCGGGCGAGCGCGCGCGTCCCGTATAGCGAGCTGAATTGGACACTGTGATCAACGTGCACCACTTCAGGCGGTCTGTGCTTCATTTCCGCATTCAACATTGACCGCTTAGCGTGCCCGCGCTACCCTCCATTGGATGAAGGGTCTGAATATATGGACAGCGATGTGCGGCTTTGCGGGTATGGCTTCCGGGCAATTACTCCCCCCGGAGCAATTACCGATTTCGGTGGATGGCTATGCCGCGATTGTGAATGAGCGAATCATCACCGCCAGTGATGTGATGACCGTGATTGCTCCACAGCGCCAGGGGCTCTTGCGGGACGCTTCCATGGACCGGGTTAAAAAGCAGGAGATCTTGCGGGAACTGTACGACAAGGGTTTGCGGAGCCTGGTGGAGCGATCTCTTGTCCTGGAGGCATTCGAACTGACCGAGATGAAGATTCCGGAAAAGTTGGTGAGTGATCGCATCACGGAGATCATCAATCGCCGTTTTAATAATGACCAGACCCTTTTTCAGCAGACCCTCGAGCAGGAGGGGGTTTCCATGGCCGACTGGCGTGAACAAATCCGCGAGCAATTGATTATCCAGATGATGCGGCGGCAGGAAGTGTATATGCGGCTCGCGGTTTCCCCCCGTCGGATCCGCGAGTTGTATAAAGTGCGGATCAAAGATTATACGGATGAGGCAGGTGTGCATCTCCGAATGATCGCGCGAAAACGCCCGGCGACCAAGGAGGAGCGCCTGGAGGTTTTACGGTCCCTTTACCGTGTTCAGTTGGAGGTGAAGGATGGCGCAGATTTCATCGCGGCATGTAAAGAGCATTCGGAAGGCCACAAAGCCGATTCCGGTGGGGACATGGGCTGGATGCAGTTGGCGAAGATGCGTCCCGAGTGGCGGAATACGATCGTGGATGTACCGGCCGGTGGGGTCAGCGATGTCGTCCGCGATGGCGACATGTACTACCTGTTCAAGGTGGAAGGGCGCAAAGAAGGTGCGGTCAAGCCACTGGCCGAGATGCACGATGAATTGGAAGCCGAACTCCTGGCCGGTGAAGAGAAAGTGCTCTACGAGGACTGGATGACGCGCCTGCGTAACAAGTTCCATGTTAAAATATTCTAAGGCTGCGCCGGATTTCACCTCGCGTACATCCACACCCGGAGACCTGTGGATCTGACCAATCCCATCGAAATCAAGCAGTTGATCAGGAGCTTGGATTTTATTCCCCGCAAGAACAGCGGGCAGAATTTCCTCGTCGATGCCAGGGCGCGTGATTTCATGCTGGATGCAGCTGAGCTGAAGGAGGTGGACCAGGTGATGGAGGTTGGCCCCGGCCTGGGCGTGATGACCGAAGCACTACTGGAACGCGTGGCCACCGTCCATGCGATCGAGTTGGACAGGGCGCTGCATCAATACCTGTTTACCCGTTATGCGGATCATCCGGGGATGACCCTGATACAGGGTGATGCCTTGAAGGTGGATTTGAAGTCCATGGTCAGGTCCGGTGCGGATATCCTCGTTTCCAATTTGCCGTATTCAGCTGGGAGCAGGATTTTGTATGAACTCGCCGGTCCAGTCGATGCACCTCGCAAGATGATGGTCATGCTGCAGGCCGATGTTGCCGAGCGAGTTTCGGCGGATCCGGGTACCAAACGCTACGGGGTTCTCGGGATCTGGTTGCAGACCTTTTATAACACGCGAATTTTGCGAGAAGTGCCGGCTACGAGTTTTCATCCACAGCCTCGGGTGAGTTCCGCCATCGTAGAGCTGAAGGCGCGTGATGTGCCGCGCATCGTGGTGAAGGATTGGCCGCTTTACCAACGCCTGATTAAGGTCTGCTTTACCCAGCGGCGAAAACAGATGGGGACGATTCTCCGGAAGGCCCCCGTATCGGTGCGTTGCTCGATCGAGGATCTTGAGGCCGTTGGCCTGGTGCCCTCGGTTCGACCGGAACGGGTGCCGGTGGAGGAGTGGGGCGCGCTGGCCAATCACCTGGCCTCGCGCTCCAGGACCGACGCTTGAGTGACTCGCACAAGCCGCGTTACAGCACCTTTTCGCGGAGTACCCATTGCGCTCCCTTTCCTCCACCTGCCGTCAGCCAGGATATCTCTCGCCCGGTTGTTTCGACAACCTGAGAGGTAAATCGCTTGACCACCAAGACGTGGATGCCATTTAATACCGCTATCAGGGCGGAATGGTTTCGCCACGTGAAAGGATTTCTGATGGCACGTAGAGAAGAAGAAGCACTCAACTGGATGATCAGCTTCAGTTGTTGGAGTTGCAAGGAGGAGAGTGAGATCGACCTGAAAAAGGCACAAGATGATCGAATTGAGGGCGGCATGTACGACACCATCAGCCCCAACCCGAAAAATCGCCATAAGTATCACATAAAGTGCCCGGCTTGCGATAAGTTTAACACCATCTACTTTTAGCAATCTATATCGCAGCTTGCACGGTTCCCCCGGCCAGGAACTTGTTCATCCTGCGCCGGATGATCTTTTCCTGCAGGTTCGATTTTACCACGGCTGCTGCGTCCTGCCTTGCTGTTCCCGATGAAGGTTCGTTATCGTCGATTCTCCCGGGCAACAAAAAAACGCCGGGGTATCGCCGACGCTTCATGTTTGAAGCGCGTGCGCCCGGATCAGATCTGTGACTGGATGGCGATCAGGTCACGCAGGATGTAGATGCCCTCTCCCAGCACGATGTCGTTCTTGTCCTTGGTTTCCCGGTCTGTACGGTCCTCGTCGTCGCCCTGCTCAAGCTCCTTCTGCATCTTGTCGAGCTCTTTGTCCGCGCGGGCCTCCGTCAGGCGCGTTTCCAGGTTCAGCGTGACTTCGGTTTTGGCCATGCGCTCCTGCAGGCGTTCGATGAAGCCCTTCTGGGCCGTGAAGCGCGGATCCTTGTCGCGCCGCTTGGACGAGGCTTCGTTCAGGTTTTTCACTAGGTCACCCAGGTGGCCGGAGGGACGGAAGCGCGCGGCACCGATCATGGACCAGGGCAGGACGTTATCGAGGTATTCTTCGCCGACTTCCATGACATCCATGGAGGAGGGAATAATAATATCCGGGGTTACGCCCTTCAATTGGGTCGAGCGTCCGTCGATGCGAAAGAACCCGGCAGTGGTCACTTTTAAAAAGCCCATTTTATTGTTCCCGCGGTCGAGCGGGTAGAGGGTTTGTACGGAGCCCTTTCCGTGGGTCTTGGTATCGCCGATGATGATGGCCCGTCCGTAATCCTGCAGAGCGGCGGCAAAAATTTCCGAGGCGGATGCACTTTGGCGATTCACCAGCACCACCATTGGTCCCTTGTACACGATGTCGCGATTGGGATCCATGAGCGAACGCGGACGCCGTTGGGCCTGCTGGACCTGGACGACCGGGCCATCTTCGATGAAGTAGCCGGTCAGTTCCACGCAGTCGGGGAGGGAGCCCCCGCCGTTATTGCGCAGGTCGAACACGATGCCGTCAACGTCTTGTTCAACCAGGTCAAGCAACAACTTCTTTACGTCCGTCGCGCAGCTTTTAGGCTCGCCGTTGCGTCCGTCGCGATTGTCCATGTCCGCGTAGAAATCGGGGAGATCGATGATGCCGATCTTGTAGGATTCGATATCGCCTTCGCCCTTGAATTCTGAGATCCGGGATTTCGCTTCTTTATCATCGAGTTTGATCACGTCGCGGATGAGATCGATCTTTACGAGGTCACCGTCGGGGCTGGACTTGGGTTGGACGTGGAGCACGATCTTGGTGCCCTTTTCGCCGCGGATCTTACGCACGGACTTGTAGAGTGGCCAGTACAGGATATTATCGATACTGCCGTCCTCCTGCTCCACCTTGATGATGCGGTCACCCGGGTGCAGTCGTCCGTCCCGTTCGGCCGGGCCGCCGGGGATCACCCGGATAATTTCGGCGGTGCCTTCCTCGTAGCTGAGCAGGGCGCCGATTCCATGCAGGGAAAGCTTCATGGAAATATTGAAGTCCTCGATTGCACGCGGAGGCATGAAGGAGGTGTGGGAGTCATAGGCGCGGGTAAAGGCATTCATGTATAGTTGCAGGACGTACTCGGCATCGTGCCCGTCGATCATGGTGCGGAAGCGCTCGTACTTTTTGCGGATGCTTTCTTCAGGGCTCAGCTTCTCTGCGAGTTCCTGCTTTTCCTTCAGGAGTTTTTCCGACTCGCGCTTGTTGAGCTCGGTGATGTTGTCCTCTATTTCGTTATCGGCTTTATCCTTGGGCTCGTCTTTCTTTCCTTTCTCCTCCTCCTCTTCTGCTTTCTCTTTGCGCATTTTTTTGCTGACCACGCGGCTTACGTATTCGTGTTTGATCTTCTTGCGCCAGATGTCGTCCTGCTCGGCTTGATCTTTCGGCCAGGGTTCGTCCTTGCGCTTCCAGAGGTACTTCTCGTCTTTCCCGGTATCGAAGCCTTTGCCCAGGATTGTACCGACAAAATCTACCCGGCCATGAACGCGTTTCTTGAAGACTTCAAAAACCTGGTAAGCAAAGTCGAGATCGCCTTCTTTTACCTCATCATCGACGGTGGTGATGTGGGATTCGAATCCGTCGATATCCGACTGGAGGAAGATGGTGTGGTCGTAATCCAGGGAGGAAAAATACTGTTCGAAGGCAATCGCGGCTTTTTCATCCCCCAGTTGGTCCCGGCTCTTATGCAATTGCGGGAGCAAGGTGGTGAGGGTTTCGGCAATCTTCGGGTAGTGCACACCCGGTTGAATCGCGCTTGGCTTGGCAGGTGAAGCCGTTTGTGTGTCCTTTGGGTTCTTGTCTTCCCCCAAGGCCAGCAGTACGTAAAGGGCGGTGGCGGTTCCTACAAGCAAAAGCCGGATCTTCATAAATAGATTCCTAGTCTGTGTTTATAAGGCAAAATCATATTCGAGTGAGACAATATACCCGCTCAGGCCGTTCAATGTCAGCATTTATTTGCGGGCGTACACCAGCCACTTTCTTATCGTGGGAATCACCCGTAGAGTACAAACAAAAGCGGGGCTTCTCGGCCCCGCTTTTGTACGTGTTTATTGTTTATTTCCTTTGTTTGTTGATGAATGCGTCATTCAGTTAGCTCGATCTTGATTTTTCGTCGCTGCGTTTTGGCCCTGAGCGGGATTTCCAGTTGAAGCAGGCCGTTTGTGAACGAGGCTTGGATCCCGTCGCGATTCATCTGCTGTCCGAGGCGGAAGCTGCGCTGGTACCGGCCGGGCCCGAATTCCTGGTGGTGCCGGCCTGTCGTATGGTAGAGGCCGGTATCCGTGTCGCCCCTGAGGGCCAGGATGTCGTTGTCCAGGGCCACGCTGAGCGTGGTTTCGTCCACCCCCGGCATTTCTGCGTTGAGGTGGATTGCGGCATCCGTGCGGTAGATGTCAACCACGGGTTGGTAGGTGCGCAGGTCTGTCTTCTGTTCGCACACAGCGGTGTTTCCAGTCTTGAGTTTGGCGTGTTCCATTTGGTTTGTCTCCGTGATTAATTTATACGCTCAGGACGTGATTTCGATGGTGCGGCTACGGCGCCCGCTCGTTCGGGGGAGGGCGATTTCCAGTACCCCCCTGCGGTAGCTGGCGGACAGGTTTTCCGTGTCTACGTCCCAGAGCAGCCGTACCCGGCGCTCAAAGTTGCCCGTCCGGCGTTCCTTGAGCAGCCACTTCGCGTGTTCGTCCACGCTTTCCGTTTCCCGCTTGCCCGTGATGATGAGCACGCCCTCGTGAACCTCCACCTCGAGGTCTTTTACGTCCATCCCCGGAATTTCGAGCGAGACCTTCACCTCGCTCTCGGTTTGTACCACGTTGAGCGGCGGGTGGACCTCGCCCGGCTCGCTTGGATCGAGCAGCCGGTCGAATTCCTGGACGAGCCGGGTGAAAGGTTCCATGGGTGACCAGTCTGCCTGGTCAAGGATTCGAGATAATGTATTCATGGCGTGTCTCCGGTTGTTCTGTTGTTAGAATGAGGTTTCCCCTTTAAGTATAGCACTACTTGTGCCAAGATTTAGTTAACATCATAAGATGTTGTAAACTAACGTGTTGTAAAATATATAGTGTTTTTAAAAAGAGACAAAAAGACTCATAACCAGTATTTACTCATGTACATATGTGTAAAAATGTCCCAGTTAAAGACGTGATCTTCCGTACTTTTGGCTGCGACGGGCAAGCGGTAGCCTGCCCGTCACCGAGCCGATCCTGGACGGATCATTCTTTTACCGGGCGTCCAGCCTACGCTTGTTCCGCCCGGCCCTTATCTGTTAGCAAGGCCGCATGAGTCGTATGCTTGGAATAGGTTCGGTCACGGTGGACCAAGTCTCGGTCATGGAAGGGCTTCCCGAGCCGGACCGCAAGCAGGAGGCGGTACAAACGTGGCATCAGGTAGGTGGCCCGGTGCCGGTGGCCCTGGTGCAGGCGATGCGTTTTGGGCATACGGCGACCCTCATGGGGAAATGGGCGGCGGACATGAATGGGGGCTTGATCGAGGCGGATTTTGCGCGCGAAGGCCTGGCCCTGCATCCGGCCTGTCAGCAGGCGGGGGGTCGGACCGGGCAGGCTTCGGTATGGGTGGATGTGCAGACCGCTTCGCGGACCATCGCTTACACGCGGACCGATGTACCCCCCTTTACGCCGACCGACCTTGATATACTCGACCTCACCTCCTTTGACCTGCTGCACCTGGATGGTTGGGCGGGGGAGACCGCGGTAGCCGCGGCTGAACAGGTGCAGGCAGCGGGTGGGCGGGTTGTGCTCGATGCCGGATCCTGGAAGCCGTACATGGATGTGTTGTTTCCGCTCGTGGACCTGGTGATCTGCTCCCGGCAGTTTTTTGAACCGCTTAGCGGGCATGATGACTGCGGATTGGCTGGTTCGGCCCTGTTGGACCGGGGGGCCTCGGCACTTATCCTGACGCTCGGCCACGAGGGCTGCGTGTTCATGGACGGGTCGCATACCCTGCATCAGGCGGGGTTTAAGGTCGAGGCCCTTGATACCACCGGAGCGGGCGACGTGTTCAGCGGGGCGGTACTCCATGCACTGGCAGAGTTGATGGCCTGGCCCGAGCTCCTGCGTTTCGCCTGTGCGGCGGCGGCGCACAAATGCCGGGCGAACGGGAATCGCGATGCCTTGCCTTCCCTGGTGGATATGGGCTCCTCAGGCGGTTAGGCGTGACAAACGCTTTCGCAGTTCGCTATCCTGCCTGTCTATGAACGACCGTATAACCCCGGCATTTCTCGCACGTATTCCCAAGACGGACCTGCACGTCCACCTGGATGGATCCTTGCGTATTCCCACCCTGATCGAACTGGCAAAAGAGGCGAAGGTGGACTTGCCGAGCTATGAGGAAAGCGGCTTGCGCGAAATAGTCTTCAAGGAGAATTACAAGGATCTTCCCGAGTACCTTGCGGGTTTCGCCTACACCTGCGCGGTCATGCAGACACCGGAGAACGTGGAACGGGTTGCCTATGAGATCGCCATCGACAACCTGGAGGAAAACGTACGCTACCTCGAGGTCCGCTTCGGCCCGCAGTTGCACATCCGTGAAGGCTTCACCATGCGGGAAGTTCTCCTCGCGGTTCACCGGGGATTAAACCGGGCGAAGCGGGAACACAATGTGAAGGCGGAGGTCCAGTCCGGGGCGGATTTACCTTTCGAATACGGCATCATCGTCTGCGCGCTTCGCTGGTTTAACGCGCACATGTCGAGCTATTACCATGACCTCTTTCACGTGATGAAATACGCCCGGCCCAAAACCGTTTTCGCAACGGCTTCCCTCGAGCTGGCCCGGGCCTCGGTCGCCCTGCGGGACCGGGAAGGGTTGCCCATCGTCGGTTTCGACCTCGCCGGGGCCGAATCGGGCAACCCGGCCGTGGACCATGAAGAAGCCTTCCAGTATGCGCACCGGAATTTTATCAAGAAGACCGTGCATGCCGGTGAGGCCTACGGCCCGGAGTCCATCTTCCAGGCCCTGACGGATTGCCATGCCAACCGTATCGGCCACGGGACCTTCCTGTTTGCGGCAGAACGTATCGTGAGCCCGGATGTCAAGGACCGCGAGGCCTACGTCGAGCAGTTGGTTAACTACATTGCCAGCCAGCGCATTTCCGTGGAAATCAACCTGACCAGCAACCTGCAGACCCTCCCCGAGATTGAGGATGTTGCCTCGCACCCCCTGAGGTTGATGATGGAGCACGGGCTCTCTGCATCGATCTGTACCGACAATCGCCTCGTCTCCAATACGACGGTCACCCGTGAGTTGGCCCTCGCATGCGAGCACCTTCCCATTGACCGAAAACGCCTGCGTAACTTGATCGTGGCCGGCTTTAAGGGTAGCTTTTTTCCCGGCTCCTATACCGAAAAGCGGCACTACGTCCGGCAGGCGATCAATTTTTACGAATCGCTCGAGCGCGAGATGCTGGACGCGTGAGGCTTCCGAACAGCCTCGTGCTTGAGCTCCCGGAGCAGCGGGAGGTCCGAGGTCGGGCCTTCCCCCTGGTGCTGGGACCCGACGGATCCTTTGATCTCGCCGCATGTCGGGATACGATCCTTGGACTTGCCCGGGACCACGGGGGAATCCTTTTTCGGGGTTTTGACGTCCCCTCGCCAGAGGCTTTTGCCTCCTTCGTGGAGACCTTGCGCATTGAAAACATGCCGTATGTTGGCGGTGCTGCGGTGCGGACCCCCATCGTGGGCGATCGCGTATTTACCGCAAATGAATCCCCACCCGGGGAGCCGGTACCGTTTCATCACGAGATGGCCCAGGTTCCCGAGCCACCTGCGTACATCTTTTTCTATGGTGATCGTCCTTCTGTTTCGGGAGGCGAGACGCCGATCGTACTCTCGCACGAGGTATATTCCTGCTTTCTTGAAGAGTTTCCGGGCTGTTGCGAAGCGGTCGAGGCGCATGGCATCCAGTATATCCGCGTGATGCCCGAGGTGGATGACCCGAGTTCCTCCATTGGCCGGAGTTGGAAGGCCACCTTCCAGGTCGATAGCCGCGTGGACGCTGAAGCGGTCATGCGGCAGCTTGGGACCCGATGGGAATGGCTGGAGGACGGCAACCTTAAAACCATCACTGCGACCGTCCCGGCGATCCGACGGGACCCCCGGACCGGGGAGAAGCAGTTTTTCAACTCGATGGTGGCAGCCTACAAGGGCTGGGTAGATGCGCGCAATGACCCGAAAAAGGCCGTGCGCCTGGGCAATGGCGAGGCCATTGATGCCACGGCCCTGGAAGCTCTGTACGTGTTCATGCGGGAGCATTGCGTGGCGATTCCCTGGGAGAAAAACGATGTCCTGATGCTGGACAATGGCCTGGTCCTGCACGCGCGGAACCCGTTTGTGCCCCCACGGCGTATCCTGGCTTCGCTTGGCAAGGCTGCTATGCCTTCTGCGGTTGACAGGTCCTAAATCGTCCAACAAAAAAGCCGGGCGCATACGCGCCCGGCTTTTTCCATTCGATAGCCTTAAAGGCTTTACTGAGGCGGCGCTGGCGCTGCATCCGGGGCGTCCTTGGCGGCATCCTTGGCTGCGTCGACATCAGCCGCTGCGGCGTCTTTTGCCGCGTCAGCTGCTGCGGCTGCCTTTTCCTGGGTTGCCGC
>JAPYUI010000119.1:2013-3304 GCA_029936175.1 Kiritimatiellia bacterium | reverse complement strand
GGACTGGCTACAGCCGACCAGGAACATTCCGGTCAGGCACAGTGTTATTGGAATCCATTTTTTCATTATCACTCTCCTTGCTTGGGTTGACTACACACACATTTGTGCGATTTGGGTAACGCTTTCATCCGGACAGGTCAAGGATGTTCATTCAGCACAATTTGTTCGGCCACACGGTAATCAAGCGCTATTTTCGGTTTGTTTGGATTTTTCGTCCCCGCATACATGGTTCGAAGCACCCCCACACGAGGTGATTGCACCGTATTTCGATCGCGGTATTCGGGTGCATCAGCGGGCGGGCACCTCGTTCGATGCAGCATTCTGTGGACGAAGAAGACTTGCGGACCCGGCCGTAGGCCTTATCTGCCAGATCCCCTGAAACTCGGATTGAATCGCTTGAAAAAAACATTCCTTGCCCGCCCGTGGGTGCGGTATACCCCTGAGCAATGAGCGAAGCGATGGATCCAAGCAAAGGTCGACGATGGCTGTACGGCCTGCTCCTCCTGCTGACCATTGGCAATCTCGGCTGGTACCTGGTCGAGGGTTTGCACCGCCGGACCGACATGGTCACGGCCGACCCGTACTATTATCTCCGCTTTGCCCGTAACCTGGCCGATGGATCGTTTCATATCGACGGGGTCGTTTCCGATCTCACCCGGCACTATGCGGATGCACCGCCGCCCGGGAAAGCCATCGACGGACCCATCTGGAATACGTCGATCAAGAGTGACGGCCGGATGGTCTACACCATCGCCATGGGCTATCCGCTCTGGTTGAGCCTGATGCTTAAACTGGGAGGGATGGGCCTGTGCACGATATCCAATTACCTGCTCTGGGTCGCGGTGTTCACCATGGTGTTTCTGTTTGTGCGGGAATCCCTGGGCCGGGACTTTCCTGCGGCGGTGGCGGCCTCGTGTGCCGCGATGATGATCCCGTTACTCGATTACCGCACCTTCGCCCAGATGACCTACCTATGGCGGGAACCCCTGTTCTTTGCCTGTCTGCTCACTGCGCTGTACGGCTACGTTCGTTTCCTGCGAACGGAGAAAATGCTCCCGCTCCTGTTCATGGCCTTTGCCCTGGGTTATGCCTGCTCGACCAAGGAAGCCAATGCCCTGCATGTGCCCCTGTTTGGCCTGGCGTTGCTCCTCTCGCCCGGCTTTCGCAAGCAACGGATGCTTCGGCGGATCCTGTTCATGGGCCTTAGTTTCCTGATCGGAGCCTCGCCGATCCTCATCCAGAACTACCTGGCTTCCGGGAATCCCCTGAAGAGCCTGCAGGCCGTCAGGGC
>JAPYUI010000119.1:0-1913 GCA_029936175.1 Kiritimatiellia bacterium | reverse complement strand
AAGGCATTAACTGGTACTATCTCGACAACCGGGATCTCGACCCGAAAAGCAAGGAGCGCCGGAACCTGCTCGAACGCGACCAGCGTGAATTGACCTGGCAGCACGAGTTGAAGGAGGTCGCGCAGACCCCGGCGGGGGATTATAACCTATCTACCATGGCCCAGGAGGACGTCCTGCGCCTGTTCAAGGTTGAATCCTGGCCGCCCCTGCAGGAAGCCAGCCTGGTCGTTCCAGACGCCGGGGCCGCGTTTTTATACGTGGATGCCCGGGCCGCGTATACCAATGTCGAGCTGCGCGTAAACGGCGAGCCCTTTGCCGAAGGCCTGCTGGAGAAAGGCATGCACTACCTGCCTGCACATGAGCTGGAGCCGGGTGCGATGGTTAGCATATCCTCCCCGGCCTTGCCCCCAATGGATGGACACAGGTTCCGCTGGATCGATTGGGATGAGAAAATCTGTATTCCCTTCGGGGAAGATGCTTTTCCGGCGGATACCCTTCACTGGCGACTGCTCGGAGAGCATGGAAAGAGCGATGGCTATAACAACAGGCTCTTCTTTGATTCTTTCCAACTGCATCTACCCGTGCGTGAGGGGCCGGACTTCTTTTCCCTGCTCCGCCTGCGCATGCGAAGGTTCTGGCGGGAGGATCCGTTGGTGATGCCCAAGGGATTAACCTTTGAAACTTCCGCGCGCTTTATTCATCCAAGCCGCCCCTTCAAGATTCGCGGCCTTGCTAAGGCCGATTGGATTCCCGTTCCATCACAGGTGCGCGACCGGCCCTGGTCCGGCTCCGTGGTGCTTGAGAGCGAGGTGCCACCGGAATTTGTTATGAAGTTGCGCGGCGCCGACGTGGAAACCGTGTATCGCCGCATGGTGGTTCCGGTCGCACCCGGGGTCCGGGTGCTTGGCTTGTCGGGCCAACTGGTGCCGGATGGGCTTGACCAGGAAAGCTTTGCCTGGCGCCTGGCCCGGGATGGGGAAGTGCTGGCCGAGGGCGAATGCCTTCCCGATATCCAGGAACCGCAGAACGGCTTGCGCCACCCGTTCCCGATTGAGGCTGGACAGAGCAACCTGGTGTTTCAGCTTGAAGGCGCGGGGATTCTATCGCCGGAGTTCGCACCGGTAAAGGACCGGGTGCGGATCGAGCCGCATACGCCGATGCGCGCATTTATGACCCGTGGATTTTATGCGCCGGACGAGGATGGCGATGGTTCGTATGCCTGGAGCTCAGGGTGCGCCCTGGTCCAGGTTCCGGTAGATCCCGGGGTGTTGCGTTATCGCCTCGTGCTCACCAGTCGCATCGGTCTGCACGCGCGCCCGGGCGAGAAGCGTGCCTCCTATACGGTCCCCGCCGGTGCCGGGATCGTGCACCTGCATTCCGGCGTGTTCGAGGCGGAAATTCCGCTCACGGGGGAGACCTCATCTCACGAGCTCGTGGTCGATATCGCGGAAGGCACCGGGCATTTGCTGACGCTCGAATTCACGACGCCGTCCTGGCAGCCGAGCGCGGTGTTTGATAACAACGTCGACGATCGCGAACTCGGGTTCCAGTTCTACTCACTGGACTGGCAGCCGCTCGCCCCTTAGTCGACAAGGGAAGACCGGTGAAGCATCGGGTGACTAGAGCCGTGGTCCGCCGGGTCCGCGCCCGGGACCACCGCCACCGGGTTGGTCTCCGCCGGACTCCGTCCGCGGTGGCGGACGGAAGACACTTCGCATGGAGGTCATCTCGTTGATCTGCCCAAGGTAGTCCCTGAGATCGTTGGATTCCTGTTCGTTGAAACCGAGTCCGCTGATCATGTCGGTGACCAGGGCCTCGCGGGTTTCCCGCATGGCATCGCCCACGTCGCGCATCATCTCCCGGGCCTGGCCCCGCAATTCAAAGGCAGCGGTGCCATCCGGGTTCTCCTCGAT
>JAPYUI010000118.1 GCA_029936175.1 Kiritimatiellia bacterium | reverse complement strand
GACAAGGTCTCGTTTCGACTGGAAAACAAGCCAAGCGATGCGGCCACCGCCCTGCAACCGGGAAACTGGGTCCAGGTCCACGAAGCGCGACCCCAGATGGTCGCCTTGTGGAACGCGGACACGGCCTACGATCCCGCCGAGCAGCAACCGGTGGAGGAAGGCAGGCGCGGACTGGCCAACGACCTCAGTTGCCGGGCGGTGCTGGGCAAAGTCCAAACCAAAACACCCGATCAAGTGCTGGACCTCTCGGCCCAGGTCACCTGCGACCGTTGGCTCAAGGGGAAGAAGGAGACCCTCACGCTGAACGCCAAGAAGACCTCCTTTGTCCTCGACGGCAAACTCGCTCCCGCCAAGATTGCGGCCGTGGCGGGACGCCACGCCGTGCTCTGCCATTACCGCTCGGAAAAAATACCCCACAAGATCCTCGTCCGCTCCCGGGACGACACCATCCGCGGCAACGTCGTGGCCATGAACGAAAAGACCCTGCGCCTCGCGACCGGCGACGGGGGGACCCAGGTCGATCTGGAAAAAGACACCCGGTTTCAGGTCGACGGCTTGCCCGCGGACTGGCAGGCAGTGGCCAAGAAAGGCGGTAACCTCGTGGTGTACCCCAAGCGGGGGCGCACCATCATCGCCTTCACGCCGATGTAATGAGAATTTTCCACCTTGAACCAACTCCTGATATTTCTGACTGCGTTCACCCCATTGCTTGTCCCGGCAATTGAAATACCGGTCAACGAAATGGCCGCAGCCAGGATCAAGGCCTTGAAGTCCAACGAGGCTGTCCTGCTGGGCGAAGCGAAGGTGGTGGGTGATTTCAACGCGGTGGCGAAGCGGTGGAACCTACACAAGACAGGGCCCCGGGGACGGGATTTTACCATCAAGATGGTATGGGCCCCGGAGCGACAGCGCGTCCTGTTCTGCGGAGCCAACCATGGCGTACCACACCGCCTCAACGACGTCTGGGAATTTGATCTCTCTGCGCTCACCTGGATCCTGCTCTATGCCCCGGACAATCCGCGGGATTACACGGGCCTTGGGAAGGATTTCAGCGATGTGGAGTTCAGGGATGGCATCTTCATCACGAAGCGCGGCGGACCCGCGATAATCGCCCATAGCTGGTGGGGCCTGGCCTATGACCCCAAGCAACGAATGATGCTCTTCATGAACACCTGGGTCACCAACAAGAAAAAGATGGTCGAGCTCTTCAACGGCGATCCCGCCAAGCTTTATGCCGGTCCCCCGCTGTGGGGGTTTTCTCCTGAATCTGGCCGGTGGCGGATGCTCAAGACACCGTCCCCGGCGCCCCGACCGATTTTCGGGGGTTGGCTGGAATACGTTCCCGAACTGAATGGAACCCTCTGGCACGCCAACAATTGGCAGATGCGGGCTTCCTGGCTCTATGACGCCAAGACCGGCTCATGGAGGAACCTGCATGCCAATGGCTCGACCGCGAAGTTCGAAAAACAGGCGGCCACACCGGAACAGGTCGGGTATTACGACCCCAAGCGCCGGATCCTCGTCGCCCAGCGCCACAAGGATACCTTTCATTATACCCCTGCAGCCAACAAATGGGAAAAGGTCCTGTCCATGGACAAGGCGTCAAAAGAGGTCCCTTACGGGCACGATGCCTACTCCCCCATGTACCATGATCCGGTCAACGGACACGGACTCTTGGTGGAATTCAAGACCAACACGCTGTGGGCCTACGACCCCGACCGATACAAATGGACCAAGCTGGATCCCGAAGGCGATCCCATGCCGACGGGCAGAAAGCGCCTCGCCTACGTTGATCCCATCCACAACGTGTTCGTCATCATCGAAGGCACTACCGTCTGGGCCTACCGTCATCAATCAGAATGATGTAGGTAGCCGTGATCCCTTAGCTAGAGTTCCGCTTTCAACGCGGTGAGCAAACGTTCCACGTATTCCGGACGGGCCGTGTGCCCCATGAGCCCGACGCGCCAGACCTTGCCCGCCAGCGGGCCCAGCCCGGCACCGATTTCAATCCGGTGCCGGTTCAGGAGGGCTGCGCGAAGGGCCGCCTCGTCCACGCCCTCCGGGATCTCCACCGCATTCAGCATCGGCAAGCGGGATGCCTCTTCCACCAGGAAGGTGAGGCCGAGTTCCTGCAGGCCCTCGGCGAGCTGGGCATGGGCGGCCCGGTGGCGGGCATAGACCGCGTCCTTGCCTTCATCCAGCACAAGGGCCAGGGCTTCGCACAGGCCGTAGAGCATGTTGATCGGTGCGGTGTGGTGGTACGAACGCTTCTCCCCGGACCAGTAGTTCACGATCTGTGTGAGATCCAGGTACCAGTTCGGCACCCGGCCTTCCCGGGCCTGTAGCTTGTTTACCGCCCGCTCGGAAAAACTGACCGGGCTGAGACCCGGGGGACAGGACAGGCATTTCTGCGTACCGCTGTACAGGGCATCAATGCCCCAGGCGTCCACGGGGACCGGCATGCCAGCCAGGCTGGTGACCGCGTCCACCAGGAACAATGCTCCGTTTTCACGAACCAGCGGCCCGATGGCCTCTACCGGGTTCCCCACCCCGGTCGACGTCTCGGCGTGCACCACGCCGACCAGGGCGTAGGGATGTTCCTGCAGCCGGGCGGCCACCTCTTCCACCACCACCGGGGTACCCCACGCAAAGTCAAGTACCTCGACCTCGGCCCCGAGGCGGGTGGCCACGTCCTGCATCCGCTTGCCGAATACACCATTGGCCAGGATCAAGACCCGGTCCCCGGGCTCGACCAGGTTGACGAAACAGGTTTCCATGCCCGCGGAACCGGTACCGCTCATGGGAAGGGTCAGGGCGTTGTTTGTTCCCATCAGCTCCTTCAACTGCTCCTTCAGGTTGTCCATGATCGAGATAAAGGCCGGGTCGAGATGACCAATCGTGGGTTGAGCCAGGGCCCGGTAAATCGAGGGCGGAACAGTTGAGGGACCGGGTCCCATGAGCAGGACCTCCTGCAGGGCTTCAAGTTGAGCATGCATCAGCGGGCTTCCTTCCTATGCGGTGGTGGATTCAATAAAATCATGGAGCGACCGGATTCCCGACCTGCTGCACCGCCAACCGGGTCGCCGCGTACAGGCTTCCCGGATTGGCCAGGCCTTTCCAGGCGATGTCCAGGGCGGTACCGTGGTCGACCGAGGTTCGCGGAAAGGGCAGGCCGAGCGTGGTGTTGACCGCCCGGTCAAAGGCCAGGGCCTTCATGAGGATGTGCCCCTGGTCATGATACATGCAGATGTAGGCATCGGTTTCCGCGCGGCGATCCTCGAGAAAGGCGGTGTCCGGCGGCAGCGGCCCGATAAGGTCTGCGCCGGTTTCCCGAGCGGCCTCCACCGCGGGAAGGATAATGCGTTCCTCTTCCCCCTGCCCGAACAGGCCGTGTTCGCCGGCGTGGGGATTCAGTCCGTTCACCACCATGCGCGGCTCGCGGCCCCGGATCCGCTTCATCGCCTCCCGGGTCAGGTCGATCACCTCTAAAATGCGCTCCACGCTCAACAGGTCCGGCACCTCGTGGTACCCGACATGCACGGTCACGAAGCTACAGGTCATGATATCCGCCGTCAGCATCATGCATGAGCGTTCCACCTTTGTCCGCCGGGAAAAAATCTCGGTATGACCCGGCTCGCTCACCCCGGCGGCCCTGATCGCCTCCTTGTTGATCGGCGCCGTGACCACGCCCTGTACGCCGCCGGCCAGTGCCTCGTCAATCGCCTGTGTGATGTAGCGATAACTCGCCGCACCGGTGGCCCGATTGACGGTGCCTGGCTGGAAGTCCCCCAGGGTGATCGCCTGCAGGTCGCGCACGCGGCTTGCATCCGGTTTCGCTTTCCCGGTTGCCTTCGCACAGGCCTCCAGCACGGAGAGGTCTCCATAGACGCGGGGCGTGCACGCTTCCGTCATGGAGGCGTCCGCCAGGAGGTCCAGGCACAGCTCGGGGCCAACCCCGGCAGGGTCTCCCATGGTCACGGCGATGATGGGCTTTTTCTGCATCCGGAGCCTAGTTCGACCGGTCGCGGAATGGGTGGTTTTCGGGGTCGTGCATACCCTGCTGTACAGCCGAGCATCCCGCTTTCCCACTGCAAAAATGCCTTTTTTCTACAGGGCTCAGGGCTGCAGGATGCTTCGCAGGTTCTGTTGAATGCGTTCCGTGTTTTCTGCCGCGATCTTTTTCGCCTCCGCCAGCGGGAGCCCTTTTTTCATCTTCGGCCTGTGGTGCCCGATCTCCGTCAACCAGGCATCACGCATGACCCGCATGCGTTCGCGAAGGAACATCCTCATGCGCCCATAGGCATTGGGGTGCGGATTTTTCAGGGGGGGCTTGGTCGCGAAGTAATCGATGACCTGTTGGGCGATCAGGGCATGCCCTTCATCACCGGGATGGACCCCGTCGCGGGCATACTTGAATGATGGGTTCCTCACCCGTTTTTCCTTCAATGCCTCCTTCATGACCGTGTGCAGGTCGATCACCTGCCAACCGTCCGCACGTTTCGAGACCAGCCACCTGGCGTAGGCGTCCATGACCGCATCGTAATCGAGGTTCGGGCCGGCCTTGTCGTATACCGGCGGGGTCATGAAGATGATGGTGGCCCGGTGCTTCCTCGCGGCCTGCTCAAGGCGGATGATGCCATCCCGGTATCGCTTGAAGCGCTCCTCGTCGAGGGCTTGATAAATACCGCAATTGATACCGTAACAGGCAATTACCAGGTCCGGTTTCAACGCGGTCAATGCCCGGTCGAGCCGCTCATGAAGATCCGGACGGGGAAAGCCATAGCCCATGTGGCCGGGTTCCGACAACCCCGAGACGGTTTCGCTCGGGAGCCCCTGGTTCAGCACCTCCAGCTCCAGCTCGGGGTGATTGACCGTCAACCAGCGCTCAAAGTAGACCACGTATTCCCCGCCGTAGGTGATGCTGTCTCCCAGGAAAACCACCCGGCTGGCCTTTTTCAGGAGGTCAAAGTTCTCGTTGGCCCGCGCCGCGTGCGACAGTATCAGCACGGCACACAGCGCGGACAGGAACACGTGACAGGCACCCTGCCGACCCGGTACCTGGAATGTATCACGTGTAGCCATTGTCCTCAATTCGCATGAGCGGTTCCCGGGAACCTTCCGGACAGGAAACGCGGGGCCAGTGTACCCATCAATCCCCCCGCGTCCAGTGGGAACAACCGCGCGTTCAAGCCCGGCCACCCGGACCGCAGCCGGTGAAGGGCAAATTGGGCTCGCACCCGTATGCTTCGCGTGCGACGATGGCACTGCATGATCCACGCGCGATCCATCATCCTGGCCGGCCTGCTTACGCTGGCCGCACACGCGGCCAGGCAACCCAATATCGTCCTCATCCTGGCCGACGACCTCGGCTGGTCAGACCTATCCTGCTACGGCAGTGACCTGCACCAAACCCCGCACCTCGACCGCCTTGCCCGGCAGGGACTGCGCTTCACCGATGCCTATGCCGCCAGCCCGGTGTGCACCCCAACCCGGGCGGCCATCCTGACCGGCCTGCACCCCGCGCGCCTGCACATGACCGTGTGGCGTGAAAGCGCTGCCCGCCGGGGCACCCGCAGGCTACTGGAACCGGTCTGCCTGGATTCCCTGCCCCTAAAGCACCTGACCCTGGCCGAGGTCCTCAAGGCGGCGGGCTACTTTAATACGCACCTCGGCAAGTGGCACCTGGGACGGGCCGAAGCCTATCCACAGGCCCACGGCTTCCACCGGAATATCGGCGGAACCCTCTGGGGTGCACCGCAGAGCTTCTGGTACCCGTTCAGCGGGGACCACTACTTCCGCGACTGGCGCTACGTGCCCGGGCTGGAACCCGGCAAGGAAGGCGATTACCTGGTCGATCGCCTGACCGACAAGGCCCTGGAGATCATCGAGCGGCAGGCCGGGGCCGGGCGGCCCTTTTACCTGAACCTGTGGTACCACGCGGTGCACACCCCTATCGAGGGCAAGCCGGAACTGGTGGAACGCTACCGCAAACGGATCACGCCCGACTCAATCCACAAAAATCCACACTACGCGGCCATGGTACACAGCCTGGATGAAAACGTGGGGCGCGTACTCGCCGCGCTCGACGCACGGGGTATCGCCGAGCATACCCTGGTGGTGTTCACCTCGGATAACGGGGGCTTTATCAACCCGTGCAAACTGCACAAGGGCCTGCCCGTCGCCGACAACAGCCCCCTGCGCAGCGGCAAGGGCTCCTGCTACGAGGGCGGGTTGCGCGTTCCCCTGATCGTCCGCGGACCCGGGGTGGCCCAGGGGGCGCTTTCTGCCGAGCCGGTCTACGCCTGCGACCTGTACCCCACCCTCCTGCGGGCGGCCGGACTCGCCGACCGCGCGGGCGCGGGACGTGACGGGGTGGACCTCACGCCCGTGCTGCGCAAGCCCGACACGCAACTGGGAAGGGAGGCCCTGTATTTCCATTATCCGCATTACTACTCCACCACCACCCCGGTGAGTGCCATCCGAAAGGGCGACTGGAAACTCCTGGAGTATTTCGAGGACGGCCGGGTTGAACTCTTCAACCTGAAGGACGATCCCGGCGAGAAAAGGAACCGTTCTCCCGATCAACCCGACCTGGCCAGGCACCTGGCGGCGGAACTGCGGGCCTGGCGCGGGAAAGTTGCCGCCCAGGAACCGGAGCCCAACCCGGACCGCAAGGCCGGGGGCCGGTAAACCGGCCCGGGCACCTTACTTGGCGTACAGCAGGGCCGGCGCGTCCTCGCGCCTGAGGAAATCCACCACCTGCTTGACCTCCTCATCGCTGATCTCGACGTTGCGGGTGAGCCGCATCAGGCGGGTCATCGCGGTGAGTACCTCGACCGGCTTCGTGTGGGAGCCCAGCAGGTCGGGACCCAGCAAGGGGCCATTGCCGATGGTATGGCAGCCCATGCAGCGGGCCTGGTAGACCTTGAAGCCCGCGGCCTCGGAGGCCGAGACCGTGCCTTTCACCTCGGTGGGAAGCTCCCGGCGCACGGGAGCGGCCGGCAACTTACCGGTCAACTCGGGATCCCCCTTGCGCTTCAGGCGAAAGGCCACCAGGTGCGAGGTCTGGTTGCCACCGCCCGTGGGGACAACGATATATTGACGTCCCTTCCACAGGTAGCTCATTGGGCCGCCACCATTGTAGGACGGGGTCAGCGGGTGCTGCCAGATCACCTCGCCGCTTTCCTTGTCGAGGGCACGCAGGCGGGATGGCGCGGGCGATCCGTCCGGATCAAAAACCCCGCGGCCGCTGATGGGTGAAAAAAGCAGGGACTTGGTCACCATCAGGTTGAACTTGTGCGCATTACCGGTGGGCGGCAACTTGAGGGCCTTCAGGCTTTTCAGGTGGCGCAAACCGTCGCTGTTCGCCCGTTGCCAGGCGATCTCGCCCCGGTTGAGGTCGATGGCGGTGATGCGGCCCCAGGGGGGCTTGACCACCGGCATCCCCCGCACCCGGGGAAAGGAAACCTCTTCCCGGTACTTGATGGGCCAGGGACTTTTCGGCCCCTGCTTAATCAGCGAGATCAGGGTCGGCACGGTCTTGGAAGGCACGTAAAGCATCCCGCTACCCGGATCGAAGGCGGCACCCGGCCAGTCCCCGCCCCCGCCGATGCCCGGCAGGATCAGGGTGCCCTTCTCCGTCAGCGGCGTGAACAGCGGCCCCACCCGGTACTGGCTGACCAGTTTGCGCGCCTCGGCCTTGATCCCCGGGGTGAAATCCAGCAGGTCGTCGTCGCTGATGCCCTGCCGGTCAAAGGCCGGGGGCTTGGAGGGAAAGGGCTGGGTCTTGGCCAGCCTTTCCCCCGGGACCCCGTCCGTCGCCACCGGGCGCTCCTCGATCGGCCATACCGGCTCGCCGGTGACCCGGTCGAAGACATAGGTGAAGCCCGTCTTGCTGACCTGGGCCACGGCCTTGATCCTTTTTCCATCGACCTCGATGTCCACCAGGTTCGGCGCCGCCGGCAGGTCCATGTCCCACACCGGGTGATGCACCGTCTGGAAATGCCAGACCCGCTTCCCGGTCCTTACGTCCACGCACACCAGGCTCTGGCCGTAGCGATTATCGCCGGGGCGGAAACCGCCGTAGTAGTTGCTGGAGGGCGCGGTCACGGGCAGGTAGACGTAGCCCAGGGCCTCGTCCGCGCTCATGATGGACCACACGTTGCAACCGCCCACCCATTTCCAACTTTCGTTCTCCCAGGTCTCGACGCCCGCTTCCCCCGCCTGGGGAATGGTGTTGAAGCGCCACCGCAGCTTCCCGGTCCGCACGTCGTAGGCCCGCACGTCGCCCGGCGGCATATCGGTGGGGACCTTCTTGCCCCGGAAATGGCCCATCCCGTCCCCGATGATGGAGCCGATAATCACCACGTCACGACAAACCACGGGCGGGCCGGAGTAATTCATCATGCGCTCCAGGCCCTTGATAGAGCGATGGAGGCCCTGCGAGAGGTCGACAAAGCCGTCCTTGCCGAAGGTCTTGATCGCCGTCCCGGTGCGGGGGTCGAGGGCAAAGAGCTTGGCATCCCCGGTAGCGAGGAAGAGGCGTTGCTCCGCGGCGGCCTTCCAGTAGGCGAGGCCCCGGGTGGTGTAGCCGTAACTGGCCGGGCGACCCCACTTGTAGCTCTGTGAATTGAAGCCCCAGAGGGTGTTGCCCGTTTCCGCGTCGATGGCCAGGGCGATGCTCAGGGAACTGCGCACGTAGAGCACCCCGTCGACCATCAGGGGCGTGGCCTTGAAGCGGTCGAGCGAGGCCTTGAGCTGTGGCTTCAGCGCGTCGTCGGGCGAATTCCAGACCCAGGCAAGTTTCAGGTCCTGGATCGTGTCGCGGTTGACCTGGTCCAGGGGCGCGTAGCGGCTGTTTGCCAGGTCGCCCCCGTAGCTTGGCCATTGCCCCGCCAGGGTGTCGTACCCCGGCCCGGATCGGGCCTCGGGCATGGCAAGGAGCAGGGTGGTGAACAGGACCGCAGGGCCGTGGTGCACCTTTCCGCATCCGGGCCCTGCAATCATCGAAAGGAGGTGTTTCATTTACCTGCGAAGCAGCCCGGGTTCAGGTGGATGCACTGTCCGGGGCTGAAGGGATCTCCTCCGAGGCACCCTTCAGGTAGACATCCCGCTTGGGATAAGGGATTTCGATGCCTTCGTCCATGAAGCACTTGTAGATGTCCTTGTAGAGGAGATGACGGAGCCGCCCGCGAACCACCGGTTCCTGGATCCAGCCGAGGAGCTCAAAGTCGATCCCGGAATCCGCCAGGGCCCGCACCCGCACGCGGGGAGCGGGCTCCTCCACGATTTCCGGATGGGCCGCCGCGATAGCGATCAGCAGATCCTCGACCTGGTCGAGGTCGGAGCCGTAGGCCACACCCACTTGTACCCGGATACGTTCCTTCTCGTAGGGGCCCCCGCTCTCATTGGTGATCTTCGCGTTACCCATTACCGCGTTGGGGATGGTGATTTCCACGTCATCCCGAGTCAGCATGCGGGTGCTGCGAAGCCCGATGTGCGTCACCATGCCGCGCTCGCCGGAGTCGAGCACAATAAAGTCCCTGAGCTTGTAGGGACTATCGGCAAGGATGAAGGCCCCCGCAAAGAGATTCGCCAGGCTGTCCTTGGCCGCGAAGCTGAGGGCCAGGCCGATGATCCCGGCCGAGGCGAGCCAGGCGGTGGGGTCGATTTTCCAGGCGAGGAAGAGAAAATAAACCGCCGAGGCAATAATGAGCAGCATGGAGGCATTGTAAAACAAGGGCAGGGTTTGCGGCTGGATCAACTGGAAGCGTTCCCTGTTCCGGCTGAGGACATCCAGGAGCAGCCCCAGGACTCGACGGGCAAACCCGGAGATAACGATGATCCCGATGGTCTGGAGAACGGCCATGGTTATCGACAAGACCCGCTCGGGCGAGCCGGATCGCTCCGCCGCCACGCCCAACCCGAGGAGCAGGACGACCAGGAAGACCGGGCGGTGCATCGCCTCGATGAGCTGGTCGTCAACCGAGGTCTTGGTTTTCCGGGCCCAGCGGGCGACGAGATGGGAGAGTATCCAGTCGGCCAGCTTCGCACAAATGATGGAAAGCACGACGATAAGCCCGGCCTGGACAAGGCCCGGAAAAGATTCCCACGCATTTACAAGCGGCAGCAGGAAGGCCTCGAGGTAGGCTTTCATGCCCGACTCCCGCTGCGCTTGGAGCACGGGCGGAACCGCTTGGGCGAGCCGGCATAGCGCCCGGATGCAGCTGTGTCTAGGCGAAGCACCATGCCCCGTTTAGCCACAAAAATTGCGATAAGGCACGGCTTTTCTGGATGCATTCACGGGAGACCGGTCCCTGGGCGGAAAAGCCCGGTCGGACCCCGGCGATCAGTTCTTCTTCGCTTCTTTCTTCGCCTTCTTTTTTGCCTTGGGCTTAACCAGCTTGTGAATGGCGACCGTGTAGTCGGTTCCACCCTTGCTCTCCAGGGCCGTGGGGCGCTCCCCGCCCGGGGAAGCGAAGCTGATCGTGAGTCGCTTCTTCTTGACCTGGTAGATGCCTTTCAGGATGCCACCCTTGAAACGGCCATTCTGGACATGCATGTCGATCGTTCCGGGCGTCACCGTGGGATTGACCGTGTACGTTCCCGTGATGGCCTCACCCTCCAGTGGCGTGATGGTGTAGGTGTCCGACTCAATCTTTCGAATGGCCCCCTCGAGATGGTCCAGGTCGATGTCAACCCCCCCCCGGTTGATCTGGAGCAGCAACCAGCTGCCGATCAGTTCATTGTCGACCGCCTTCTTGGGCGCCTCGGCCATGCTGGAAACCACAACGCATAAAAGGATGAGTAGAGCTGCTACGGATGGTGATGATCTCATTTTCGCCTGCCTTCAGTATGATGAGTAAACCCGGCTTTCCGGAACACGTAAACCGAAGGGAAGATACCAGCCAGCGGGGAGCAGATCAAGCCCTCAGGATTCCCGGCGATCCCTGGACCACCTTAGCCGCCTCCGCTGAGCCGGATAAAGGCCTCCAGCACCCGTCGAAACTCGGGAAGGTCCACCTCCCGCTCGCAGCAGACCAGCATGAGGCCCCCATCGGACTTGAAGTTGCCGTCCCACTCGGAAACCTGCTCGTCGGTCCACGCGGGATCGTACCGGGCCAGGTGATCGGCGGGAATGCGCGTGATATAGGCACGCAATCCGATATCCGTTTCGTCCCGCGGCTCCCCGGGCGGCCAGTTCTCGAAGTCGAGTGCGTGTTGGTCTTCGTCCGTCATTGGCAAAGGTGCTGGATGCTTCAATATCTGCAGGCGGCGCTGTGCGTTTCAAGGTTCCTCGTCACCCATTTCCCGTTACGTGACGCATGACAGTTCGTACAGATGGCAGACGCCTTCGGCAAGCTTTCATGCCGATCAGCGGACGCCTCGTGAACCCGGTGGCAGGTAAGGCAGGTCACGGACTCGTCCCCGGACAGGACCACATCGCGGACATTCTCGAGAATGTGGCGGTCAACCGGGCCCAGCCCGGCCAGGTCCCGGTCCGCAAAGGAAACCTCCAGGTCACGGAAGAGGTTGTCACCGGGGACGAAGGTGTTGGCATAGGGCCGCCCGGTACTCCGCGAGGTGCCGGTGCGGATGTGACACTGGGAACAGATCGAGACGGTCACCCGTGCCGGGGCCTGGTCCTTGGCCGACAGCAGCATGTGGGAGGCATCGGTGCTGTGCTGCTGGTCGATATCACCGTGACAGGAATAGCAGTCGATGGATAGTGATGAAAAGGCCTGGGTCTTGGCATCGACGGCAGTACTGTGGCAACCGGCACAGTGCATGCCAAAGTCCTGCGCATCCCAGGCCGCCTGGCTTTCCCCGGACAAGGCCTGCTTCACCGGGTCCCATGCACGCACCTGCAGGTCCAGTTTCCCGTAGCTGGCGGAGCGGCGCAGGAAACGTACCCGCTTTTTCCCGCCGAGGACAAGCTGGGCGTCCCCCTCCAGTGAGGCCGCCGCCGCCCGGATGACCGCAGCTTCCCCGTCGAGGGGACGGATGGTGAGGTGATGGCGGTTCCTTGTCCACTGCCCGGCAATCTCCTTGCGGTGGCAGAACAGGCATTCACCACCGGTGGTATAATCGGGGAAGCTCGCGCCAACATGGTCGCTACCCCAGGCACCGGGATCCAGCACCTTTCCGGGTGGCGGCGGGTCGGAATGGATCCTGACCCGAACAAGGAGAGTTACAACGCAGGCAAGGGCCAAGCCAAGCACGGAGAGCACACCCCGCCCGATCCCGGCACGCGTCGACATGCGCTGCTTATACCTTCACCCAGCCGTAGGCCGCGTTGTCCGGCTGGCCACCGTGCTCGATATAGGCCGACTTGAACTTTGTCAGGGCGTCACCGGGAAAGGCCTTGAGCTGCTTCTCCAGGTCGATGCCATACACCTTGGCACCGTTGAGGCCAAAGATCTTCGCCTTGTCCTCCTTGGTCAGCTTCGCGTAGCCGAACCGCTCGCAGATCTCGTCGGATATCTGGAAACGCTTGAAGGCGTCAATCACCCATTGCGGGGATCCCCACCACAGGCAGTCCGTCCCCCAGATGACATGGTCGGCACCGTAATACTTGATGTTTTTCCCGATCAGATGCATGCACATTACCGGGTGGAGAATCGCCAGGGTGCCAAAAGAGGTGCCGATCTCGCAATAGACATTGTTCATGTCCGGGTTGCGCTCCTTGATTTTCATTAACGCATCATGCCAGGCGAAGTCGCCACTCTCGGGGTCGAAGTTCTTGGGATCCTTGAACTGCGGCTCCCAGGTTCCGTGCTTCATCGCGGAATGATAAACGATAAAGGTGAGGTCCGGGTGGTCCTTGGCGGCCTTCTCGACATCCGCCGGATGGGCGAAGTGCCCGAGCGTACGCGACTGCGAGGCAAAACCCTTGTGGACACTGAAGACCTTCAGCCCGAGCTCCTTTGATCGCTCGTAAAAGGGGTAGGCCAGCTTCTCGTCGTCCAGGCGGAAGCCGTTTCCGGATTTCCCGGGATCGGTGTGGCAATACCATTTCCACGAGTCGATCCCATAGGTTTTCACCTCTCGCTCGACCTGCTCGAGCAGCGCGGACTTGTCCGGTGCATTGGTTTTCCGGTCCCAGTAGTGGTTGGGGGCGCAATTGCCCTGGCAAAGCACCCGTTTGCACTCGGCGAGATCGTTGAGCTGCTGCTTGGATCTCGACATCAGCCAGCTCGGCAGGACGCCGCCGCGCCGGTCGCGACCCTCGAGGATCTTGCCCGCCTTGTTTTTGTCGATCTCGCGACCCGGCACGCCGGAAATCACCGCCATCGAGGTTTCACTGTCGAAAAAGATCTCCTTCACGAAATTCTGGAAGCCGTAGGCCTCCTTTCCCTGGTCGAGCTTGATGCCCATGTTCCGCAGGAACTCCGACCCGCGGCTGCCGATCGAGAAGCCGTCGGTGAAATGGGTCTGGACATCAAAGACGAAATACTCGCCCTTGGGCCACTTCTCTGCGCCGGCAGCGGCATCCTCCGTCTCCGCTGCGGAGACGTCCCAGTAGGGCCCGAAAACCATGTTGCCGGCCAGGAAGGCCGTGGCCATTCCCATCGAGCTACGCATGAAATCGCCGCGGTCCATCCCGAGCTTCTTCGACTTCTCCTCCGCGAGTTCACCGATCAGGTGTTCCCAGTGCTTCTGCTGCGCGCTCTGCTGGCGCGGGAGAAATTCCTCGTTCGAAACCACCTGGGTCGGGATCGGGGAGTCAACCCCCCGGTCGCGGTCGCGTTGCCATTTAGGTACCCACATAGATCACGGGATAGTACGTCCCCGGCGACGACCCTGGCAAGCACCAACCGCAAGCGCCCACGCTGCGACCCCACGGATCTCTAGTCAAATCGCAAGAGCATTTGACCTTTGCCCGGCATGCGATCCAGGGGTGGCCCTGGCTGAATAGCCGTCCCCCTGCGGGGGCATGG
>JAPYUI010000006.1:20972-62457 GCA_029936175.1 Kiritimatiellia bacterium | reverse complement strand
GCGGAGCATCAGGTTTGGTGGGGGCCGATGTGAACGGTGCGGGCGACTCGATAATCTGGTTCGGTAACGGCCGTGGACACAAATGGTCCGGTGCCCAATTCACCCTTGCGTCTCCGACAAGCTTTTACCTCGACACCTCCATCTGGGAAGGTGGCGGCGGTGACTCCTTTGAACTCGCGGTCAAAAATAATTTCAACAATGGTTTCGATTTCCGCGCTAATAATACAGCTGCGGAGCTGCTCACCGATGGTGTGTTCGGCATCTCCGTCACCAATAATTTCGGCATTGTCCCGGAGCCTTCCACCTCCCTCAGCCTGATCCTCGGCGTCGGGATCCTCGGTTTCTTCCGCCGCCTGCGGAACGAGTCCTCGGCCCGCAAGTATGCCGGCGACCTGAGCTGAACAAGACCAAGCTTTTGCGAAAAACGGGTGACTGGTTCACCCGTTTTTTTTGTGCCTGCGATGGACGTTTCAGCTGGATCCTCCTGGTTCTGGGCCCGGTCCGGGTCGACCTTGGGAAAGGATTTTCCGCGTTGCTGCAGGCGCAGTTGCGTAGACAGATGCCCCTCCGCCTGACACAATCCCCCCATGCTGTTACACTGGTTTAAAACCCATGGCCCGGTCGTCCTTTGCCTGCTGGTCATCTATGCCGCCGGTGCCGGGTACCGAATCGGGCTTTTTAAACAGCTGCCCAACTACCACCCCGGCTCGGATGTGGGCTTTTTCTGGACCGAGAACGCCCTGCAGTATCACTATGCGCAGGAGATCGCGGAAGGTCGCTCGCCGCCGCGTATCGATCCCCTCTTCGAGCATCCCCACGGCCTCGATACCCGGAAGCACCTCACCATGATGATGGAATACCTGCACGGCGGGCTCTATCGGCTCTTCGGCGGCGATCGCCCCTTCCACGTCTTCCTCATTGCCTGCATCTGCCTTAGCACCATGTTGGTGGTCTTCCCCGTGTACGGCATGGCCCGGGAGCTGACCGGGCATCCCTGGGCCGCGGTCTACGCCGCAGCCCTGTACACCGTGTCCATGCCCGGTTTTGCCCGCATCCTCGGCTCGTATGGGCGGGAGCACTTTACCCTGCCCCTGGTCTTCGCCGGCTTGTGGGCGCTTATGCGCTCGATGCGACCGGGTCGCCACGCGCGAACCTTCGCCCTGGCCGCCGGGCTCTTCTTTTCGCTTTCCCTGGCTTCCTGGCATTTTGCCCGCTTCGCCGTCGGACTCATGCTGGCCCTCTACCTGCTTGTCCTGCTACTCCCGGCCAAGGCTGACCCCGTTGATCCGCAGGCGGAAGCGAAGCCTTCCCGCCGGGGCCTGCTCTTTCTTTTTCTCCCCATCCTCCTGGTTTTTCTTGTCGATCCTGCCCTGCGCCATCGCCTCCTGAACCCCGGCGGAGACACACATGTCTGGTCCCTCTTCTGGTCCAAGCTCATCCACTTCGGGCAGAAACCCGCGATGCCCTCCGAGCTCCCGTTTGAAACCCGCTTTCTCTGGGTCGAAGCCTTCAACCGCCCGGATCTCAACACCTGGATCTATGGCTATGGCCTTATTCCCCTGCTCGCCCTTGTCGGCGCGTTCTGTATCCTGCGCCATCGCCCCCTGCATCGCCCGGCCATCCTGTTCCTTTTGCTCGGCGGGGTATTCCTGTCGCTCTTCCTGCTCGTTCAGCGCATGCACGGGTTCCTCATCGTCTTCCTCTGCGTACTCAGCGCAGCACTGCTTGCCGATTTCGGTGCCCGCAGGCGCCTCAGCACCCTCTGTTTCTATCTGGCCTTTGCCGGGCTGGCCTTCCAGGCGCATACCTTTTACCACTACGGTAAGCCGCGTCCGTTCAAGCAATGGGTGGACCGTACCTTTCCCCCGGTGGCCGACGAACGGGTTCCCGACTGGCATTTCAACACCCTCACCCTGGTCGACTGGCTCAAGGCCTTCACCCGGGAAGACGACGGGATCCTCTCCAGCTACAGCCTGGGGCCGGTGATTGCCGCGTACGCGCACCGGCCGGTCGTGCTGCACTCGAAGGCCGAGAACCCGGAACTCCGGCACCGGATCCGCACCTATTACGAGGCCCTCTTTTCCTCCGAGGAGGCTTTCGCCTCCTTTTGCCGCTCCAACGAGGTTAGCTATGTCGTCACGGATGCCCAGACGGTACTCATGCTCGGCCCGGACTCGGATCGCTACCTCGTGGACCAACTCGAACTCAGGGTCGACAGTGCGGCGTATCGCATGCAGTTTCGCCCCGCATCCCTGGCGCAGTTCGTCCCGGTGTTCCAGAATCCCCGCTACCGGGTTTACGCCTTCAGGGAGGCGGTTTCCGGGGACCCATATGAGCCTTCCTACCAGTGCCTCTTCGATGCAGGGGCCTTTGGTGAACAGGTGGGCGATACCTTTATCGAGGACCGGCGCGAGCAGGTATTCAAGCGTCTCCGCCGGGCCGTTCGCCTGCAGCAGCAGGGCGAGGCGTATATACGCGAGAAACAATTGTCGTACGCCATGCCACTGCTGAACGAGGCCCTTGAATTGAACGCCGGCCTTCCCGGCCTGGCCAGCACGGTTGCCCAACTGCATTTCCTCGACGGCAACCGGGCCTATGCCCTGCAGTTGATCGATCGCGCGCTCAAGGAATATCCCGCCCTTGTTCTCCCGTATGAAATGAAGGCCCGTATGCTCGGTGACCTGGGCCGCTTCGGCGAGGCTCGGGCCGTGGTCGAGGCCGGGCTGCAGGTCCGGCCGGATTCGGTTGCGCTGCAGCGGTTGTCGGAACAGTTGAACCGTCCACAGCGCGGGCCTCCCGGCCGCTGAGTCCCGGCGGGTGCGGGATGCTTCGTCCGTCCCGGCAAGGCAGCTCGCCCGCCCCCCTACTCGTCGAGGGTCACCCGCCGGTTGTCGCGGCGAGCGAGCAAGGTATTGGCCCTGACCCGGTCGAATGCGCCCTTGCCGCGTATCAACACGGCCGGATGTGCCGGGCCGTCGAAACGGGACCGCCAGATCCCCAGGGCTTTCCCGATCGCCATCCGGCGCCCGGTGCTGTCAGCCAGGGGATCGTATCCGGTGTAGCGGTAACCCGCATAGGTTTTCAGGCTGCGGTGGGCAATCATGCGCACCGCGTCATAGGGGTCATTCAGCAGGATGATCAGGTAGGGCGGGATCCACGATTCACCGGAAGCGTCCCGTGCCGGTTCCCAGCCGAAGTTCCAGGCCATCAGGGCTCGTTGCCCGGCGTCCCCCTGCAGGGTCCAGCGGACGGAAGCGGCCAGGTTCTCATCCTCCGGGCTGAGCGGCGGTGGGCTGATGCCGTACCAGGCCTCCAGTCGGCTCGCCGTCCAGGCCAGGGTCTGATCGAGGTGGCATTGGTTACAGGCCAGGGGTCGCCCGGTTTCCTGGGCAGTCAGCACGGAAGGTATATCGATGGTGTGGCTGCGAATGCCCTTGAGCAGGCCGTAGGTTGTATAGGGCATGTGGCAGTTATAGCAGAGCGACCCGCTGGACCCGCTCGCGTGGTGGGTATGGCGGGTGAGGGCCTCGCCCTGGTAGTCCTCGTGGCACTGCAGGCAGGCCCGGTTGCCGCGCATGCCGGGTTTCAACTGGTCATCCGCCCACGCGTCCAGGTCGCTGCTTTCCCCGGGATGCATGGTGTGGCAGGACATGCAGGACATGATCCCGCGCACGGGGTCCCCGTGGGTATAGCAGGGCGACTCGATCAAGCCGTTAAATTCTCTCCCGGACACGCGCACCATGCCGTCTGACCAGAAGCGGGTGGCCATGAAGTCCGGGTTCAGGGGTTGCGTGTTCGTGTACGTTGCAAAATGCGCCTGTTGCATCACCAGGGTGGCGGAGCGTGTCGCGTCGAAGAGGTCGCTACCGGGTCGATAGGGGTTGCCCGTCTGCAGGAGCGCCCGGTGATCGACCGCGCTGCGGGGCACCTGGATACTGTGGCATTGCCCACAAACCTGGGAGGATAGATGCCCGGGCAGGGATTCCGGGTGCGTGATGTACCGGTCGTCTGCCGTGTGGGTGTCCGCCTGTGCGAGCACGTGGTCCCGGCCGGGTCCGTGGCAGGCCTCGCAGGCGATGCCGAATTCCGACGCCCGGGTCTCCATTCCTTCAATCGTGTCTCGATGCAGCGACGGATCATCCTTGAAGGAGAGGCCGGGCTCTCCGCCGGTGGTGTGGCAGGCGATGCAATTGTAATTCCATTGCCCGATTTCCAGGCTGGTCTGTACATCCGGGGGCTTGAGGAAGGTGACATCCGCGGGAACCCAGCGTTTTTCCGGCAGCAGCCAGACGAAGGGAAATTTTGCGGTCTGACGTCCCTTGTCCGTTGCCATCCAGTAGAACTGCATGTGATGCCGCCCGGTTGTCATCACGACCGGTTGCGTCACCTCCCGGCCCGATTCATGCTCGGTAAAGGATACCTGGAAGGTGTCCGCATCGCGGGATAATCGGAACGCCCGGCCCGCGTAGGTCAAGTGGACCTGGTCAAAGTTCCCCAGTACATTCTCCGGCGTCGCCTTGCGGGTCATCGTCCGGTGGTAGGAATGATGCCAGCTTGCAAATTCCTTTTTGTGGCATTCCCGGCAGGCCTGCGAGCCGATGTACGGATCTTCCGCGATTTCCAGGGGGCGATTGGTGACCCGGGCTTCCGTCGCCGGGGAGGACCTTTCCATTTGCGGGTGCGAGGGGCGGAGGATCCGTATCCCCGCCAGGACCAGCAGGCCGGCGACGATCGCGATACCCCATCTGTACCGGGTAGGCATGCCGGGATCATAGCGGCCTGTCCGGGGGAGTGAAGGGCTATTTCTTCGTATCTTCGACCTTCTTGACCGTCGTTGTCGTACTTTGATCGACGGGAATGGTCATCGCTTCCCCGTCCACGGGATTCTTCATCGTCATGTCGAAGTGCTGCCGGATGATCGTCTGGCGGGCCATGCCGAGGGCATTGTCGTGGTAATAGGTCCCGCTCATGCTCCCCTTATCAATTTTCAAACCCATGGCCTTTGCCTGGGGATTGACCTCGTCGAGCCCGCTGAAATCGGCCTTGATGTCTGCGGTCAGCGTGATGACCGCGCAGGCATGCCCTTCAAAGACATCCATGCGCTCAAAGGTGTAGCGGCCATTTACGGCCATGTCGCCCACCTGGGGGAGGGGGATTTCAACCTTGAAGGGCCAGGTGTCGCCCGGGTTCACCGCCTTCTCGGGAAGGGCCTGGAGCATGCCCTGGCCCGACATATCCTTCAGTTTCTGTTCGTCCATCAGGGCGGCCGCGATCGGATTGCTCGCTGCGTCCCCGAGCAGGGCCTTCAGGTCCTTGTACGCGACGATCTTCGCATCCTGGTCGACGACGAAGGTGAATGACTCGCCCACCATTTTTGTGACTTCCGCCATCGGTCCCGCCACGGTTTCCGGCTTGGCTGAATCCACGCTCATTACGGATTGCCCCCCCATCGACAGGTCCATGGCCATGCGCCCAAAGGTCGTGGTCACCTCCATCTGGTTCCGGTCATCGGCCTGGCTGACCGTCATCGACAGGTCCTGGTTGATCGTGTGCTTCTGGCTGATATCCTGGCCGCCCATGCTCATCCGGGTGTTGGATTTCGTGACGGTCGACATCTGGTAGGTCTTGCCGGGTTGCCACTTGAGGCGGAGGGTGATGGCCTCCTCCGCGAACAGGATATGGCTGAAAAGGCCGCATATCGCGGCCAGGCGGATCGAATGTTTCATGGTTGTGCCCCTGGATTGATTCCGGTTCATGATGCTGGGTTTGCCTTGGCCTCGTCGATGGGAAAACACTTAATCTTGCACTTTTTAGCGGGATGCGGTGCAATAGTTCCCCATGAACAAGTTTGTTTACCTCGTGTTGTTCCTGCTCCTGGTCCTGCACCAGGATTTCTGGCTGTGGGATGATGCGCGCCTTGTTTTCGGCTTCATGCCGGCGGGCCTGGCCTATCACGCGGGCTATTCGCTGGTTGCCGCCCTGTGCTGGGCCTGGGTGATCAAGGTCGCCTGGCCCCGGCATCTCGAGGCCTGGGCGGATGAACCGGATGATACAGGGGGCGGATCCGAATGATCTCCCTGGTGATCGTCCTGGTTTACCTGCTTGCCTTGCTGTGCCTGGGCTTGGCCAGCAAGTTTTTCTTCCGCGGGACGAGCAAGGATTATTTCGTAGCCAGCCACAGCATCGGTCCGTTCATGCTGCTCATGTCGGTATTCGGCACCACCATGACCGCCTTCGCGCTGGTGGGGTCCACCGGAAAGGCCTTCCAGCGAGGGATCGGGACCTACGGATTGATGGCTTCTTCCTCCGGTCTCATACACGCCCTCTGCTTCTACTTCATCGGGATTCGGCTCTGGGCCATCGGGAAAAAGTATGGCTACGTCACCCAGATCCAGTTTTTCCGCCAGCGCTTCGAGTCCAATCGGCTGGGCTACCTGTTGTTTCCTATCCTGGTGGGCCTCGTGGTTCCCTACCTGCTAATCGGGATCCTGGGGGCGGAGAAAACCATACTGGGCATGACCAAGGGGATGTTTCCCCATACCTTCAGCGCCGACCCGGACTGGATCGGTGCCGTGCCTCCCTGGCTCAGCGGGTTCGTGGTCTGTGCGGTTGTGCTCTCCTATGTTTTTGCCGGGGGCTCGCGATCGGCCGCCTGGGCCAACACCTTTCAAACCCTGGTGTTCATGTGCATGGGCATCCTCGCGTTCGTGCTGATCTCCAACAAGCTGGGAGGCCTGCATGCCGCGATCCAGCAGGCCAATCCCGAGCACCTGGTCCGAACGCCCTCAAGCATCACCCTGGGCAGTGGCGAGCACGAGTTCGTGCGACACGTGGGGGTCCCGCCACTCATGTTCTTGAGCTACATGTTTATCCCCATGAGCGTGGGGATGTTTCCCCATATCTTTCAGCACTGGTTGACCGCGCGGGATGCGAAGAGCTTTAAGCTGACTGTCATCATGCACCCGGTCTGCATCATGATCGTCTGGGTGCCCTGCGTGCTTATCGGGGTCTGGGCCACCGGGTCTGCGGCGGGCATGCCGCCCTTGACCGACGACAAGGTGGGGGCCGTGCTCAGCATCATGGTCGCCAAGCTGATCCACAGCCCGGTGATCATCGGGTTGGTCACCGCGGGGATCCTCGCGGCCGTCATGTCCTCGCTGGATTCGCAGTTCCTCTGCCTGGGATCGATGTTCACCAACGACATCGTGCTGCATCGCGCGGGCCCCGGACGGTATGATGATCGGCAGATTATAAGCATCGCCCGGTGTTTCGTGGTGGGTGTCGTGGCCCTGACCTACGTTCTCTCCCTCCTCGCTCCCAAGAATATTTTCGACCTGGCGATATGGAGCTTCAGTGGCTTTGCCGCCCTTACGCCGCTGGTATTTTCCGCCCTGTACTGGAAGCGTGCGACCAAGGCCGGGGCTTATGCCTCGATCGTGGCCGCCATGCTCACCTGGCTCTGGTTCTTCCACCTTTCCGGCTATGGCGGGGAGTACGCGGTGGGGGGCCGGATTATGCCCGTGGCCCTTTGTTTTGCTGCGGGCGCGATAGCCATGTTCGTGGTCAGTTTACTCACCCCGGCACCCCATCCGGATACCATCCGGCGTTTTTTTCCAAAGTAAACGATTGTAAACCCGCATAATTAAGCCAAAACCAAGCCCCGATGAATACGCAGACACCTGAAGCAGCAAAAGAGGCCCTGAACCAGCACCTGGTTGAAATCATCGACTGGCATTTTTCCCCGGAAACCGGATGTCCCTTTTGGCTGGAGTGGGTGGGAAAGGCCGGTTGGGATCCCCGCGCGGAGGTTAAGACCTTCGCTGACCTCGTTGCGCGTTTTCCGCATTTCGAGGACGACTGGCTGCGCTACGAGCAACCCGATCGCTGGGTGCCGAAGCAATACGAGGGCCGCGCTTATTCCATTTTTGAAACCGGCGGCACCACCGGGATGCCCAAGCAGCGCATCGGCTGGGACGACTACAAGCACGACTACGAAAGTTTCTCCGACACGCTCGATGACCTCGAATTTCCCAAGGGCGAGAACTGGTTGATGATGGGCCCGACGGGTCCGCGTCGCCTGCGCCTTTCCATCGAGCATCTCGCGAATCACCGGGGCGGCAGTTGCTACTTCGTCGACCTCGATCCACGCTGGGTGAAGAAGTTGATTTCCCGCGGCGAGTACGACCAGGCCAAGGGCTACATGGAGCACGTGATCGACCAGGCCCTGTTGATCATGAAGCATCGCGCGGTCAGCGCCCTGTTCACCACCCCCAAGCTGCTCGAGGCACTCAGCGAAAAAGTGTCCATTCCCGATGCCGGGATCAAGGGTGTTTTTTGCGGGGGCACCGAAATGAATCCGCAAAACGTCCGCTTTCTCATCGAGGAAGTTCTTGAAGGCGAGGTTGCGTTTAAGCCGGTTTACGGCAATACGCTCATGGGACTGGCGCACAGCAAGCCGCTGAAGGCCGAAGACGATTACGCCATCACCTACTACGCGCCCCAGCCCCGCGCGGTCACCCGCGTGGTCGACCCCGAAAATACCGTGGAGCTCGTGTCCTATGGCGCCTTCGGCCGGGTGGAGTTGACCACGTTGACCCGGGAACTCTTCATGCCGCGTTTCCTCGAGCGTGACGAAGCCATGCGCTGCGAGGGCACGGAGGGGTATCCGTGGGACGGGGCCGGGCAGGTTCGCCCCTTTGGCGCCCAGAAGAAGACGATCGTCGAGGGCGTATATTAGGGTTTAACCCTTCGTGCTCCGTCGGCGTCCTGCAGGATGGGCCGGGTTCGTGCTAGAAATCTTCCAACCGTTCCATCCGCGGATCCGGCGTCGGTTTTTCTTTCCGCTCCATCCATTCCTCCAGGTTCCCGCTCAGCACGAGGTAAAACGAGAGAATCAGCCAGGCCACCACGATCCCGAGCATGCTGAAAAAAAAGACCCGGCGTTTTCGCGCCCGGGTTTCAGGCGAGACCTGCCCGTGTTTGCGCTTCGTTCTGTTCGGCTTTGTAGTCATGTGAGGGTAGGAGATCCCCAGAAAACCCTCGTTCCGTGATAGTTGCACGAAAAACCGGGGCTTTTCCCGTCATATTTCTTCCCAAAAATGTGAATATCTTTATAGATGGCGCCTTCTGATCATAGGAAGACTTTTCCGCGCTTTTTCCAGACGTGGAAAAACAGGCTGAAAGTCTTCCCGCTTGTCGGAAGAGGCTGAAGGGTAGGTTCCCGGACAGCAGGGCACGTTTAGGGGCCGATGGATGGAATGATGAGTATAGCGCACATACCCGCATTGCGATTTGGCGAGGCCTACCAGAGCCTTGACTTGAATGATATCCCGGACTGCCGGACCGGGGAGGTTCTCGCCCGGACCAGCGTGGTCAATGCCGGGCTCATTCGTCGCGACCTGAAAAAGGTCAAGCAGGCATACGACGCGCTCGGACAGAAAACCGTCGCCGAACTGGTCGAGATCTCCCGCAAGGCGGGCGAGCTCTTCATGGGAGGCACCCTGCCCCTCGGTGACGATACCCAGAGCGCTGAGCAGTACATCGAGAACCTCTCGGCGACCAGCGGCCTGCCCCAGGTCATGGTTCGCCAGAACATGGAGAAGATCCATTACGTGCTGGGCAACACCGACACCGTCCTCGCGGGCCTCTCGCGCGGGCTCGATCTCTCCGTGCTGGACAAGGGGATCGTCGAGCAGGACGGCATGGCTTACAGCTACTTTCCCACCTCGCATTCGCTCGGGATTATCCTCCCCAGCAATTCGCCCGGCGTGAATTCCCTCTGGCTGCCTTCGCTCACCCTGAAGATTCCGGTGATCATGAAGCCGGGTCGCGAGGAGCCCTGGACGCCTTTCCGTCTCATGCAGGCTTTCATGGCCGCCGGTTGCCCGAAGGAGGCCTTCTGTTTTTACCCGACTACGCACGAGGGTTCGGGCGCGGTCCTGGAGATGACCGGACGATCCATCCTCTTTGGCGACGCCAAGACCGTGCAAAAGTACGCGCAGGACGATTCGGTCTCCATTCACGGACCGGGTTTCAGCAAGGTACTCATCGGGGAGGATCAAATCGATGACTATGAAGCGTACCTCGATGTGTTGGTCGCATCCGTCGCGCGCGGGGGCGGTCGTTCCTGCATCAACGCCTCGGCGATTATCGTCCCGCGCAAGGGCCGGGAGCTCGCCGAGGCCCTGGCGAAAAAACTGGCCGAAATCCAACCCAGGCCCCTCGACGATGAAAGCGCGGCGCTTTCTGCTTTCGCCAACCCCGCGGTCGCCGAATCGATCAACGCCAGGATTGACGACGAGTTGCAGGGTTCCGGGGTGGAGGATATAACGGCACGGTTCCGCCAGGGGGAACGCCTGGTCCAGCTGAACGGCAGCACCTTCCTGCAGCCCACGCTCTGCTATGCGGACACGATCGATCGTCCGCTCGCCCGGACGGAGTACCTCTTTCCATATGCCTGCGTGGTGGAAGTTCCCCAGGACCAGATGCTGGAGCAGATCGGCCCCAGCCTGGTGGTCTCGGCCGTCACCGAAGATCGACCTTTTATCGAGGCCCTGCTGGCATCTTCCGATATCCCCCGCTTGAATATCGGCCGCGTACCGACCGCCTTTGTCGAGTGGAACCAACCCCACGAGGGCAACTTGTTCGAGTTCCTGTACCGCCGGAGGGCTATTCATGTCAGTCGGAGCGAAGACCTTGCCTGACCCGTCCGCCAGGTTAACCCTCGACCTGCTGCAGCGGCCCACCCGCCTGGTGCAGGGGGTGGGGGCGATGGATCAGGCCGGAGCCCTGGCGAAGGAGTTGGGCGCCACCAATGTCCTCATCGTCACCGACCCCGGCATCGTCGAGGCCGGGCATTTCGACCGGCTCGCTGATTCACTCACCCTGGCGGGTATCCAGATCTTGGTGTACGATAAAGTGCGCGAAAATCCTACGACCCGGGATGTTGATGACTGCCTGGACCTGGCCAAGAGCGCGCCGATTAATTGTATCGTCGGCCTGGGTGGCGGCAGCAGCATGGATACCGCCAAGGGCTGCAACTTTCTGCTTACCAATGGGGGCCAGATGAAGGACTATTGGGGCAGGGGCAAAGCCCGGAAGGAGATGCTTCCGCTGATCGCGATTCCGACGACAGCGGGGACGGGGAGTGAATGCCAGTCCTTTGCGTTGATTGCCGATGAGACCTCCCACATGAAAATGGCCTGCGGGGATTTGCGGGCCGCCGCAAAGATCAGCATCCTCGATCCACTGCTCACGCTTTCCCAGCCCTTTCATGTCGCCTCGGTCACCGGCATCGATGCCTTGACCCATGCCGTGGAGACCGCGGTGACCAATGCGCGAAACCCCGTCTCCCTGTTGTATGCACACAAGGCTTTTTCGCTTATCGTGAAGAACCTTTCCTGCATCGTCGACGATCCGACCAACGTGGAGAAGCGTGGGGCCCTGCAACTGGGTGCCGCCCTGGCTGGCATGGCAATCGAGAACAGCATGCTGGGTGCCGCGCACTCCTGCGCCAACCCCTTAACCGCGCATTACAACACGGTGCACGGCCAGGCGGTAGGGGTGATGCTGCCGCACGTGATTCGATTTAACGGCGAAGATCCTGAAGCAGCCGCTCTTTACCATGCCCTGGCGGTATCAGCTGGCCTCTCCGGGGCCGGCGACGATTCGGCCTCTGCGGTGCAGGCCCTGGTCGAGCAGGTTGAAGCCCTGCTGGAAATGATGAAACTGAAAAAGTCCCTCCGCGACCTGCATGTCGAGCCGCACAAGATTCCCGAGCTGGCCCGGGAGGCCAGCCAGCAGTGGACCGCCATGTTCAACCCGCGTGAAATCGAGATTACGCATTTTGAGGCCCTGTTTCATGCGGCTCTGTAGGGGTTATTTTGTCGGGTGCCTACTGCTGGGTATCGCCTGCGACGCGGTCGAGCCGGGGGTCATAGCCGAGGCGGATCCGCCCGTGGGTGCCGGTGGGGAGAATTTCTACATGTACCGCGGCGGCCCGTCCCTCATCGGCCTTGCCCCGGGGAAGCTGCCCGACAAGCTGGAACTCCTCTGGACCTTCAAGACGGAATTTGAAGTCAAGTCCTCTGTCGCCATCGTGGGCGATAAGGCCGTGTTCGGTTCCGGGGATGAAAAGGTGTACTGCCTGGATAAGGACACCGGGAAAAAGGTCTGGGACTTCAAGACGGAGGGCGAAGTGGAATCCTCTCCGCTGGTGCTGGACGGCGTTGTCTTCGTGGGCTCCGGTGACGGGTCGCTTTACGCGTTGAAGCTGCAGACGGGCGAGAAATTATGGGCCTATGAAACCGACGACCGGATACTCGGGGCAGCCAATCATTATACCGGCGAGGATGGTGTGTTGCGTATCGTTGTCGGCAGCTACGACTTTTTTATCCACTGCGTAGACGCCGACACCGGCAAGGTCATCTGGAAGTACGAGTCCGAGAATTTTATCAATGGGACCCCCTGTATCATGGCCAATAAGGCCGTGGTCGGTGGTTGCGACGAAATCGTGCATGTCGTGGATCTCGAAAACGGAAAATTGCTCAACGGCATTTCGATGGGCGCATACATTGCCGGCTCCCTGGCCGGGAAGGACGGGCACATTTACGTCGGTCACTACGGGGAAGTCGTGCAATGCGTCGATATCGTATCCGGTGTCGTGGCCTGGACCTTCAAGGATCGCTCCTTTCCCTTCTACGCAACCCCGGCGCTGACCGATGATGTCGTCGTCATCGGGGGGCGCGATAAGCGGGTGCACTGCCTCGACCGGGCAACGGGGGAGGAGCTTTGGCATTTTAAAACGCGTGGGGCGATCGATAGTTCGGCGGTCATCAGCGGCGACAAGGTCGTGGTGGGATCCGATGACGGATTTCTGTACATGCTGAGCCTGAAAACCGGCGAAGAAATCTGGTCTTTCGAAATTGGAGAGCCGGTGCAGGGCTCCCCCTCGGTGGCCGACGGGCATATATACATTGGCAGCCTTGACGGTTCGGTGTATGCCTTTGGAGAGAGAAAAGACACGGACCATGAGTAAGCAAGCGAGCGATTCCTCCGATTATGAGTTGAAAGGCGCGACCGAGGTTGGAAATTTTTTCATTTCCAATTATCCTCCGTATTCCTTTTGGTCGCCCGATAAGGTGAACGAGATCCAGGACGCCATGGCGCGTTCGCCGGAGCCGGGCAATCCTCTCGGTATGTACCTGCACATTCCCTTCTGCCGAAAGCGTTGCCACTTCTGCTACTTCCGGGTGTATACCGGTGCGAAATCAGCCGAGATCAAGGATTACGTTGCGGCGGCGCTCAAGGAGCTGGACATGTACACCGCCCAGCCCTTCATTGGAAACCGCAAGCCCAGCTTCATCTATTTTGGTGGCGGAACCCCTTCGTTTCTGTCGACGGACATGCTGAGAGAACTGGTGGAGGAAATGGACAAACGCCTTTCCTGGAGTGATGCGAAGGAAATCGCCTTCGAGTGCGAGCCGGGCACCCTGACGGAAAAAAAGATCAAGGTCATCAAGGACCTGGGCATCACCCGCTTGAGCCTGGGGGTCGAGAATCTCGACGATCATATCCTGGAGATCAATGGCCGGGCCCACCGTACCCCGGAAATCGAGCGGGCCTACAAGGCCGCGCAGGATGCGGGCTTTGAGCAAATCAACATCGACTTGATTGCAGGGATGCTTGAGGAGACCGAGGACAACTGGAAGCGGACCGTCGAAAAGGCCATCGCCATGGATCCGGAAAGCATCACGGTCTACCAGATGGAAGTGCCTTACAACACCACCATCTACCAGCGGATGAAGGAGTCGGGCATGCTCAAGGCTCCCGTCGCCAACTGGGAGACGAAACGCCGCTGGGTGACCTATGCCTACGAACAGCTGGAGCAATCCGGTTACGAGGTGAAAAGCGCCTACACCGCGGTCAAGAAAGGGAAGAATGCAGAGTTCCTGTATCGCGACCTGCTCTGGAAGGGTGCCGACCTGCTTTCGCTCGGCGTGGCCTCCTTTGGTCATATCAACGGAACGCATTACCAGAACAACCATGATATCGATCCCTACCTGGACCTGGTTGGGAAGGATCAGTTCCCGATTTATCGGGCCCTGACCCCGACCGACGAAGAACGGTTGATTCGCGAGTTCATCCTGCATTTCAAGCTCGGTTGGATTGACCCCGCGTATTACCGGGAAAAGTTTGGTGTGGATGTGCGCGAGCGTTTTTCCGAACAGTTGGGTCACATGAAAAAGTGGGGCTTTATCGACCGGGATGACACGATTATCAGCGTGACGCGCCAGGGCCTGCTACAGATTGACGTGCTCCTCCATGAATTCTTTTTACCCGAACATGTGAACCAGCGGTATGCTTGAGAACTCCACCATCCAGGATGTGGCTGGACTCGATCCGCTCGCGTACTTTTATTCCCGCTCCGGGAACACGCCGCCCGAACTGGTAACGCTCGTGCGTGAAGAAATGCCGGAGCCCTATAAGGGCCTGCTGGTACATGAAAACGACATGACCCCGACCCTGGAGCTGCACTACGAGCAGTCGATGTGTCTCCACGTGATCGATCACGAGCGCGACGAGAAAACCTGTGCACGCATGGTGGTGCTGATCGGTTCGGAGAACGAAAAGCCCGCCGAGTTCGGTGCCATTTGCATCAACCTGGAGCACCTGCCCGTACCGGTTGCAGACGCGGTCGTACTCGGCCATAAGCCGCTGGGTGGGCTGCTGGCTTTTTTCGATATTGAACACCGAAGTTCCCCCAAGGCCTACTTCAAGGTTCGGGCAGATAACGCGATCAAGAAAGCGTTAAAGCTTGATCTGGAACAAGCATACGAACTCTACGGCCGGAAGAACCAGTTGTGGTTGCTGGATGGCACGAAGCTGGCCGAAGTGGTGGAAATTCTGCCCCCCTAGGCCTGGCTGGGTACAGGATATGCATGATGGATGCTGAACAAGCCTTTGATGCCGTGATCGTTGGAGGGGGTCCCGCCGGGGCCTCGTCCGCGGCCCTGCTCGCCCAGAAGGGCCGGAACGTGGTCGTGTTGGAGAAGGACATCTTCCCCCGTTACCACATTGGCGAGTCGATGATCCCTTTCTGCTGGTATCCCCTTGAGCGCATTGGGATGAATGAGAAGCTGAAGGATGCGGGCTTTATCAAGAAGTTCAGTGTGCAATTCGTGAGCCAGGACGCCGGGGCCTCGGTACCGTTTTACTTTTCCAGGCATATGGATCACCCTTCGGCCCAGACCTGGCAGGTCGAGCGCAGCTCCTTCGACAAGATGATGCTTTGCCATGCCTGCGAGAGCGGAGCCACGATTAAGAAAGGCGTCGCTGCGAAGGAGTTCATTACGGAAGCGGGTGTGACCAAGGGCGTGCGCGCCAGGATGCCCGATGGATCCATGCAGGACTTCCTCGCGCCGGTCACCATTGATGCAACCGGTCGAGACGGCCTGGCCTGCTCGCGTAACCGCTGGCGTATCCCCGACAAGAAACTCAAAAAAATAGCCATCTGGTCCTACTACAAAGGTGCGAAGCGCGATGCGGGCCTCGACGAAGGCGCGACTACCGTGGCCTATGTGGATGACAAGAACTGGTTCTGGTGGATTCCGCTCCAGAACGACCGGGTCAGCGTCGGTGTGGTCGGCGACAAGGACTACCTGTTCAGTGACGGCCGTGACCTGGAGCAGATCCTTGACCGGGAAATCAAAAAAAATGCCTGGATCAAGGATCACGTGTCTACCGGTAAACGCGTCGAGCCCGTGCAGGCGACCGGGGACTATTCATATCGTTCGGAATACTGTGCCGCGGATGGCCTGGTGCTCACCGGTGACGCCTTTTCCTTCCTCGATCCCGTGTTTTCGTCCGGCTTGTTCCTCGCCCTGTACAGCGGGGTCCTGGCCGCGGACGCCGTCGATGAGGCCTTGTCGGTAGGCGACTTCGGTGCCGCCCGGTTCACTGAATACGGCGAGAAGTTCCGGGGGGGACTCGAGGCCATGCGCAAACTGGTCTATGCCTTCTACGATCCCAATTTCAGTTTTGGCGCGGTGATTAAGAAGCATCCGCACCTGCGGGGTGACCTGACCGACTGCCTGATTGGCAACGTGGAGAAAGATTTCGACGCCCTGTTTGAAGCGGTGAGTGAGTTTGCGGACATCCCCGAGCCCGTTCCGCATGGAAATCCGCATATCGCCCCGGCACCCGCGTGAAGTTCCACTTCCTGATTCCCGGAACAGGTAATTTCTTCTGCGGCACCTGCCTGCGGGATCATACCCTGGTTCGGGAACTTTGCCTGCAAGGCCACGAGGTTACGGTGCTGGAAATGTACCTTCCTCACGTGCTGGAAGAAGTTGCGCATGCCAGGGGCCCGCTGTTTTTTGGCGGCATTAACTGTTACCTGCAGCAAAAATTTCCGATTTTTCGGAAAACCCCGCGCTTCGTTGATCGCCTATTTGATCACCGGGGATTGATCCGCAATGCAATGAAACATGAGGGCATGACCGATGCGCATGAACTCGCGGCAATGACCCTGTCGATGCAGCGCGGCGAAGAGGGTTACCAGGCCAAGGAACTCGACCGCATGGTGAACTGGATCAAGGCGCAGCCACGAAAGCCGGATGTGGTCGTGCTGTCCAATGCCATGCTTAATGGTGTGGCGAGGAAGTTGAAGGCGGAACTCGGATGCAAGGTCGTCTGCACCTTGCAGGGGGAGGACTGCTTTATCGAGACGCTCGGTGAATACACCGATGATGTCTGGGAGATGTTGCATCAGAATTCCAAATACATCGACGTCTACCACGCCGTAAGTGTCTCGTATGCGGGAAAGATGAAGCGTTGCATGCGTATAGCCGACGAGCAGGTGAGACTGGTGTATAATGGCCTCCAGCTGGATGGTTATGGCCCGGCAGAAAAGGCCCCCGATCCGCCGGTGATCGGTTTCCTTGCCCGCATGTGTGCGCCCAAGGGTCTGGCATCCCTGGTGGATGCCTGGCTGGCACTCAAGCAGGATCCTGCACATGCCGCAGTCCGGCTACACCTCGGTGGAAGCAAGGTGAACCAGGATGTGAAATTCGTGGACGGCTTGCTGGAAAAGATCAACGACGCCGGCCATGGGGGCGATGTAAAGGTCTTCCCCAATATGTCCCGTGCAGAAAAGCAGGAATTCCTCCGTGGCTTGAGTTTCCTCTGCACACCTCCGCTCTACGATGAAGCGTTCGGCCTCTACGTACTCGAAGCCCTTGCGAGCGCGGTGCCGGTGGTGCTGCCCGATCGCGGCGCCTTTCCCGAGCTGGTCGAAATGATCGGCGGCGGCTTGATCTGTCCGGCCGACGATCTCGCGGGGGGTTTTAAGCGGGCATTGGCTGATCTTCCCGGCCTCCGCGAGGAAGCGGCGCAGGCCCGGTCGGTTGTAGGCCGGAAATTCAGCAGTCAGCACATGGCCGAGGCCTTTCTCCAGGCGATCGACTGAGACGGATCACCGGGCTGCCCTCCGCAGGGGCCGATCTTTTTAGTTCTGTGGTAGATCAGGTATTCCCTGTGGGTCGGGTTCCTGCTAGGATCGGCTATGCCCGATTTTACAGGAAAGAAGGTGATCGTTACCGGGGCCGGGGCCGGCATCGGTCTTGAAATCTGCCGTCAATTTGCCGAATCAGGTGCCCAGGTGGGGCTGAACGACCTCGATCCGGAGCGTGCGGACCAGGCCGCGTGTGCGCTGGGAGAGCGTGTTCAAGCCTTGCCCTTCGACGTGGCAGACCTCGAGGCACTCCGGTCGGCCATGCAGGCATTTGGCTCCGTGGATATCCTGGTCGCGAACGCCGGAACCACCGACTACGGGCCTTTTATCGATTCCGACCCGGCCCTCTTCGACCGGGTGGTCAACGTGAACCTGCGCGGCAGCTATTTTTCCGCCCAGGCCGCGGCGCGCTCGATGATCGAGGCAGGAAAACCGGGCCGGATCGTGTTTATGTCCTCGGTTTGCGGGGTTACGGCCCATGAGAATCTCAGCGCCTACGGGATGACCAAGGCGGGCATCTGTCATCTCGCCTCCTGCCTCGCGCTGGAGCTGGGCCCGCACGGAATCACGGTGAATGCCATTGGCGCGGGAGCGACGATCACCGAGCGCACCCTGGCGGACGATCCCAACTACGAGGAAAACTGGAATGCGGTCGCCGCTAACCGGCGTACGGCGTCGGTAGTGGATATTGCCCACGCTACGTTGTTTCTCGCCTCGGACGAAGCCCGGCACATCACGGGGGAAACCCTCATGGTTGATGGGGGCTGGACCATCCACAGTCCCTTGCCCCCGGCCCATCCGCAAGTGGATGGAAAGACCCCGGAGAGCGGCGAGGATTGAGCCGGCTTCGGCCTTGAACGCGGCCCGGTAGACGATGCTTCCGGAGGGGCTGTTTTGCCGGGGCAGGAGGCACCCACCTTTCGCATAGACATGCCGTTCGGCTGTGTTATGATGGACCTCGTACCCAGAACTTTCAGTCAGAAGGAACCCGGATGGACCCCGAAATCGAACACGCCGATTACATGCGCCAGGTGATGGAGCTGGCCTGTCAGAATTTAAGACGTCCCTTTGCCGCGATTGTCGTTGACCCGGTGAACGGGGAGGTCGTGTCCGAGGGGTTGAACAAGAATTATCACAACCCGATCATGCATGCCGAACTGGTGGCTATCACCGAGGCGGTCAAGAACTGTGAGGATCCCGACTGGAAGAGCTTTGTCCTCTACACGACCGCCGAGCCCAACGTCATGGCGATCTCCGGTATCCTGTGGACCGGTATCGGCAAGGTTGTTTACGGATCCTCCCTCGCGACCTTGCGCGAGCTGGGTTACCGGCATATTGAAATCCCCGCGGCCGAAGTCGTTGAACGCGCGGTTGACCTCGATTGTGAATTGGTCGGGGGCATCCGGGAAAGCGAGTGCGATGAGATTTTCGCCGCGGCCATGAAACTCGAAAAAGCCGGACTTTAGGTCGTTTGACTGGGCGCGTATGGCTTCCATCGAAGAAAAGATCACGCTCCTTCGTCGTGAGTACGCATCACGGGCCTTGCATAAGGCCGATCTCTCCGAGGATCCATTCAAACAGTTTCAGGCCTGGTTCGATGAGGCCCTCCATTCCGACCTGGCGGAGCCTAACGCGATGACGCTGTCCACAGCCGGTGCGGATGGCACTGTTTCCAACCGGACCGTGTTGCTCAAGGATGTCGATGATGGTGGATTCATCTTTTTTACCAATTACGCCAGCCGGAAAGGCCGGGATCTTGAGGAAAATCCGCAGGCCGCCCTCTTGTTTTTCTGGGTCGAACTCCAGCGACAGGTGATGGTCCAGGGCCGGGTGGAGAAGACCAGCCGGGAGCGCTCGGATGCGTATTTTCACCGCCGGCCTTTCGAGGCCCAAGTGGGTGCCTTGGCATCGAGCCAGAGTTGCACGATTCCGGACCGGGCCCACCTGGAAGCCCGGTACATCGCGTTGGATAAACAATACCGGGAGCAGCAGGTTCCGCTCCCGGAGTGCTGGGGGGGCTACCGGGTTATTCCCAATCGGGTCGAATTCTGGCAGGGACGGCCGAATCGTTTGCATGACCGGATCGTGTTCCGCCGGGAGGGGGATGCCTGGATTAAAGAGCGGCTATCGCCGTAGCCCCTCCGGGGCCTTCCCCTTTGTGCGGGGTAGCGGATTTCCTGTCGACCGGGCTGCATGACCGGTCCGGGTTACTTTTCCTGGGTATTTCCATGCCTCCCGACGACCGCAGACGATCGTGCGCGCCTCCCGACCTGGTGTCCGGCGATCACCCCCGCAAGCCCGATCACCCCCGCCCCCGCCCAACTCAGGGCATCCATCCTTTCCCCCCAGAAGACCCAGGCGAAGAGGGCCGAGAAAATTACCGTGGCATAGCTGAAGGGCGCGACCTGGGACGCCGGGGCGAGCGAGTAGGCCTTGGTCAGCAGCAATTGCCCACCCGTGGCGGTGCACCCGAGCAGGATGACCCAGGGCCAAAGCGTCCGCGGCACGGCTTCCGGGTGGAGAATCGGGCCCAGGGCGGAAACGATGGTGCTGATGAGGCCGAAATAAAACACGATGCGGACGATGGGTTCATCCGACGACAAACGGCGAATCGTTACCATTGCACCCGCCCCGAAAGCTCCACCGAGAATGACGATCAGGTGGCCCGGCAGGAAGACCATCGATCCGGGCCTGATAACCAGCATGACACCGAGAAAGCCGACCGCGATGGCCAACAGGGAGGTCCTGGATGCCTTTTCCTTTAACCCCAGCCAGGCGATCAGCGGAACGAATAACGGAAGCGACTTGGACAGGACGTCTACCTCGGCCAGCGGAACGATACGGTACGCATAAAACCAGCAGTACATGGCGCTGAGGCCGGTAGCGGCCCGAACCAGGTGAAGAGCATGAAGCTTGGTTCGTATACCTTCTTTTCGATGGATATACAGCCAGGGAACGAGGGCGAGAAGTCCGAAAAAATTTCGAAGGAAAACCACCGTCGGAGTCGCCAGGTCTGCGGAGAGCCGCTTGATGATTGCGCCCAGTATGGCGAAGAGAAGGGCAGACCCGATCATGCATAAAGCGCCGAGGGCCAGGTTTCTTGGGCGTTCGTTCAAAGGTGTTTCGGAACCGGGTGGGAATGGGTTTTCATACCTTGGCGCCTCCATGCAAGCAGGTGTGGATCAGCTCCGCAAAGGTGTGCCCGATGCCGGGGGTTTCGGCCAGTTCGTCGACCCGGGCTTTCCGCAGCCGATCAACCGATCCGAAATGTTGAAGCAGTGCCAACTTTCGTTTTTCACCAATGCCGGGGATTTCGTCGAGGGCAGAATCGCGAATCCGCTTTTCCCGGATCTTCCGGTGATAGGTGAGGGCAAAACGGTGGGCTTCGTCGCGAATGTTCGTCAACACCCGGAGTCCGGGGGAATCCAGCGGAAGGCGGAGCGGATCGCTCTTGTTGGTGATATCCCAATAGACCTCTTCGTAGCGTTTGGCGAGGCCGACGCTGGGCAGGTGATGCAGGTCGAGCTTGTCCAGCTCGGCCCGCCCGGCCCGCAGCTGGGTGATGCCTCCGTCAAACACGATAAGGTCGGGCAGGGGCTTGTTTTCATCCACCAGGCGCTTGTATCGACGACGCGTTGCCTCAGCCATCATCCCGGGATCGTCTGGACCGGTAACGGAGTTAATCCGAAACATCCGGTACCGGTTTTTCGCGGGGAGTCCGTCGATCGCTACCACCATGCTGGCGGTCGCGGAGGTGCCGGAAATATTCGAAATATCGAAGGTTTCGATCACGCGGGGGAGGGCGGGCAGGCGAAGGGCCTCCTGTAACTGCTTCAGGCCCTCAAGGGCTTCATCGGCCTTCGTGACGAGGCTTTTCAGCCCGCGGGCCCGTTGTTTTACCGCCCGGCGCAGTAGCACCAGGGTGTCCCGGAGGACGGCTGCGCGTTCAAAATTCAACGATTCGGACTCCGCCTCCATCTCAGCCTGCAACTCCTTGAGGATATCCCCCCGTTCACCTTTTAGAAATGCCGTGGCCTCGTCGACGCGCTGGAGGTAGTCCTCCCGTGTAATCTGTCCGACGCAGGGCGCACGGCAGTGACGTATAATGTCGTCCAAACAGTGCTTATAGGTCTGCTTGTCGGGTTCGCGTGGAGTGCACTGTCTCAATCCGAATCGTTTTTCGGCGAAGTTTTTGGCCGCGCGTGCGGAAGCTGCCGAGGCGTAGGGGCCGAAGTAGGTGGAGGTATCATTTCGGCGGATGCGGCAGAGTTTCAGCACCGGCCAGGGATCGTTGCGATTCAAGCGCAACAATAAGAAACACTTATCGTCCTTGAAGGAGGTGTTGTAGCGCGGCCGGTATTCCTTGATCATTCGCCCTTCGGTGAGGATGGCATCCGCATCGTTGTTCACGATCAGGAAGTCGAAATCGTCAATCGACTTGATCAGACCCCGGATTTTGGCATCCGCACTGCGAAGGGTGCCACGCTGAAAATAGTTCCGCACGCGATTTCGAAGCGATTTGGCTTTCCCGATATAGATGACCTTGCCGTTCCGGTCGCGCATGAGGTAGACCCCCGGTTTGTCAGGAAGTTCGTGGAGCTTCTTTTTTACCTTGTCTGATACGGCCACGCGCTACTATAACATCCCCAGTCTCGGGTGGCCAATGGGTAAACGAAAAGGAAGAGGTGGAAAGCCGGAAGGATAGATGTGATGACTTGGCGCTTGAGTAACTCGATATCCAGGATTGAACTAGATAATCGTCAACCTGGGAAGGTTCGTGGTTTGATCTGGTTGGTCGATCGTGACGAACCGGTGCTGCTCAATCTCGTCGGCAACGCCCTGCGTGATGTCGCCGGTGCACAAATCACGATTACCAATCCCTGTCCGGTCGCGGGGGATGATACCCACTTGGAGACGGAGCAAAATGGCGTTGCGGGTGATCTGACGGCTTCGCGAAAGGTACGCGTGTTCGACATCCCGGTTAAAGAAGCCTGTGAGCGCCGCGAGCAGGGTCTGGAAGTGCCCGAGCATCTCGGCAATAGCTTTTACGTGGAATGGTTCAGTGGGGAAAACGGTCACGTGGTAATTGAAGGCACGAAGTTCACTACCGCGATTTCAGCCTATGATTGGCACATGTCGCAGGAGGAGGAAGATGAGCAGTGCCGGAGGAACATCGAAGCGATCAACGATTGGAGGGGCGACCTGAAGCTGAAGATGCGTGCGGTTGGCATCGACGACGAAGCCCGTAAGCGGACGTTGGGGGTCGAGGAGGATCTGCTGGAAGAGGATTTATTTGACGAGGAATGCGATGATTCTTTTAAGGATTATCGTGCGATGAATGAGTATGAGTGGGAGCGGCATCTCAAGGAGTCGGACGAACTGACGAACAAGTTCGGCAAGTTGATGGACAAGCACATGGACCACCCCGATCGCGACCGGATGGTCGCGAGTGAAATGGGATGGAGCTGGCTCGAAGAAGCGCTCGAAGATGTCGAGGAGGCCGGCTTTGAAGACGCGGAGCTGTCCGGTGAAGACATCTGGCCTCTTGTGCCGAAGCGTGAATCCGAAGGCGTCGACTGGATTCGCAAGGATAATGGAGACGTGACCCATCCACTCACCGACCGGGCTTTTCATACGGCAATGGATATGTGGCATCATTGCAATGATCGAAAATTGCTCGGCGAAGATGGCGACGAAGACCTGCATCGGATGGTTTTCCATGCACAAACCCTGTCGTCCAAGCTGGCGGGTGCCCTGAATGGCCTGGCCTATGACACCTACGTTGAAGGGGGTTTCATCGTGGCCTGTCTCAAGAGGGCCCTGACCTATTTCAATGAGGCGGCCTCCGCCATGACCAAGGTGGAACAGAAAAACCTGATCGGAGAACATCAACTGCTCGAGTTCCGCCGCAATCTCTACGATATCCGCCAGGACATGCTTCGCCTGATGGACCGTTTCCGCCAAGAGCACTCTGAGTAGGCTCTCCTGCGCGGGCCCTCAATCCATCGTCCATATACCCTATGGCGGGTGTGGCCGGCATCTTCAGGCTTGGCCAGGCCTGAATAAAGGTTCACATTTTAGGCGTAGCGGTTTACACATGTGCTCATGCGGCTCGCTTGCAAACAAATGATCGCGATTGCCTGGCTGACCGCCCTGGAAACGGTTCGTCAGCCCATCTGTCTGATCCTGACCACCTCTGCGGTCCTGTTCATTGGCGTTCTCCCGTTGGTGGTGAACTACACCTTTGGTGAAACAGGTAAGGTCATCCGCGACAGTGGACTCGCGGTTTTTCTGCTCATGGGCGTGTTGCTTAGTACCTATGCTGCCTGCCTGTCGATCACCCGGGAGATGAAAAGTGGGACGATTTCGGCCGTCCTGTCCAAGCCGGTGAACCGAACCCTGTTCCTCCTGGCCAAGTTCGCGGGGATCACCGGGATTATCCTGCTGTATTGCCTGCTGGTCGCGGTGGCGGTCATTATGAGCGAGCGGACGGTGAGCGAGTTGTACGAAATCGATTTCTACTCCGCCGGTTCCCTGCTCGTGGCACCGTTTGTAGCTTATCTGATCGCGGGCTTGATCAACTATTTCAGCGACCGGAATTTTGTTTCCAACGCCTTTGCTCTGCAGTTCATCGTCGTGATGCTGGCCTTCGTCTGGACCGGATTCGTGGATCGCACCGGGGCCATGCAGGCCTTCGGCCTGCTCTACAACTGGAAGCTGATTCCCGCCGCAATGCTCCTGACGATGGCACTTTTGACCTTGTTGGCGATCGCGGTCACCCTGGCGACCCGTCTGGACGCTGTACCCACCCTGGTCATTTGTTCCGTTGTCTTGATGGTTGGCCTGCTGAGTGATTATTTCTTTGGGCGTCATGCGGAGACCTGGTGGTGGGCGGAAATCGGTTACGCGGTGATACCGAATTGGCAGCACTTCTGGGTAGTCGATGGCCTGACTGGCGGGGGAGAGATCCAATGGAGCGTCGTCTGGGCGACGGGTCGTTATGCCCTATTGTATACGACCGGGGTACTCTGCCTGGCCGTAAGTTTATTTAACTTTAGCGAGATTAAGTAGGATATGATGGAGGAAACATCGGATATTGTGTTGTCGGTCGAGGGCCTGCACAAGGTGTTTAAAGATTTCTGGGGTCGTCCGCGGGCCAAGGCGGTGAACGGTATCGATTTCGAGGTCAAGCGGGGCGAGGTCTTCGGCCTGCTGGGGCCGAATGGATCCGGAAAGAGCACAACGATCAAGATGCTGCTCGGCCTGCTCCACCCGACCCGGGGAAAAATTCACGTGTTGGGCAAGCCGCCCCGCGATGTGCAATCCAAGGTTCGCATCGGTTATCTGCCCGAGGAATCTTACCTCTATCCGTATCTCACCGCCCGGGAGACCCTGGATTTTTATGGCCGCCTGTTCGACCTGAGCGGTCCGGAACGCAGGCAGCGCATCGACCAGCTGCTCGAAATGGTCGGCCTGCAGCACACCGGCCGCCGCACGATCAAGGAATTTTCCAAGGGGATGGCACGTCGGATCGGGCTCGCCCAGGCCTTGATCAACAATCCGGAAATTGTGATCCTCGATGAACCGACCTCCGGGCTTGATCCCATTGGAACCCGGCAGGTGAAGGATCTGATTCAAACCCTCGCCGAACGGGGGAAGACGGTTTTTCTGAGCTCACATCTTCTCGCGGATGTGGAGGATGTCTGTGATCGCATTGCCATTCTTTACGCTGGCCAAGTGCAAGCCGAGGGCTCGATCGTGGATCTCCTGCAGGTGGATGAGCATTACCTGGTGCCCCTGTCCGGACTCACCCCGGACCAGTTGCAGAACGTCCTGCGGGTGTTGCGGGAAACCCTGGGTGCAGAGCCGGAGTTGGAACATCCGCGCCGGAACCTCGAACAATTCTTCATGGAAGTCATCTCCAAGGCGCGTGCGTCCGGAGGGGAAATTTCCGGGGCCGGGGCGGGGAAGCAGGTGGCGGATTACCTTCAAGGCGCAGAAGAGACATCCGGTGGGGGCGATGTGCTGGAAGAGATCCTGAAAGAGCGTGCCCCGGAACCGAGCCCTGCAGCGGCCGATCCGGCAAGCGAACCCGTGGCTCCAGCCGGTGAGGACCTGGACGGCCGCATCGATCAACTGCTTGGCGACCAGGGCGATCCCAAGGATGAATAAGGTCTGGGCCATCGCAATGATTGCCCTGCGGAGTTCCGTGCGCTCCAAGGTCGTGATCTGTTTGATGCTGCTCTTGCTGGTCACGATCATTGGTATTCCGCTCACCGTGAAGGGGGATGGATCTCCTGAAAGCAAGGTACAGGTGCTCGTCAGTTACACGCTCGCCTTCTCACAGATCATTTTGGCCATCGTCACCCTCTGGTCCGGCTGTGCCGCGGTTTCCACGGAGGTGGAGGATTTCCGCATTCACCTCGTCGTCACGAAACCGGTTCGCCGGGCCCAGATCTGGCTGGGCAAGTGGCTGGGCCTGCTCGTGATGAACGCGGTGGCCCTCTTGCTCACCGGGGTGGCGGTCTACGGCCTGTTGGCGTACCAGACACGTGCCTCGGAATGGAAAGAAGACGAGTACGCCAGGCTCCAGGAGGAGGTCCTGGTCGCGCGCCGTCTTGTCCCCGCGGATATGCCTCCGGTGGATCGGGCCGCCACGCTGCACCTGCGGGAGTTGATTGCGAGTGGCCGGCTTGAGCCCGGGAGGTCTCCGGAGGCTGCCTTCACGGCGATCCGGCAACGCATGTTGATCCAGACCAACTCCGTGGAGTACGGCGCAACCAGGTCCTGGTCGATCACCTTGCCGACGCGCCCACCCGCGGGCCGCAAGGTCTTCCTGCAGTACAAGTACCAGCTCGGAAGCCTGGTCCAGGAACCGGTAAGTGGAATGTGGTTTCTGGGGAACAACAAGGATGCGCGTCAAATCATGATTCCGCTGCAGCAGGGCCCCGGCACCCACAGCCTGGCCATTCCGCAGGAGATGGTCGGGGAAGACCTCGAGATCATCGTCGGCTATTCAAACATCCATTCGAACCCGACCACGGTGCTCTTCGACGTAAACGAAGGGGTGCAGATTCTGTACTTCCAGGATCCCTTCGTCACCAATCTGTGTCGGACCTTGCTCATTCAATTCTTTCAACTGGCCCTGTACGCCGCGCTGGGCTTGACCATGGGAACCCTTTTCTCCATGCCGGTCGCCGCCTTCACCTCGATTTTCATCATCATCCTCCAACTGTTCAGCGGCTTCATCGAAACGATTACCCAGGACGCCGCAGCAGACGGATCGAGTGTGGACCCGGAGGGTGCCCTTACGATCGTGGAGCAGCTTACCATGTTTATGTACAAAGGTGTGCACCTCCTCCTGAAGCCCCTGTCGACCAACAACCCGCTGGAGTTGCTGTCTTCCGGGGTGGTGGTCGGCTGGGATATCGTGGCGGCTGAATTTCTCGTGAAAATTGTCATGTACACCGGCATCATCGGCGGCATGGGTGTATTGTTGTTCAATCGGCGCGAGCTGGGGATTCCGGCATGAAGCCCTGGCGCACCTGGACCACCCTGGTGGTCGGTCTCCTGGCCATTGGTTTCGCCGGGCGCATGAATGATGACTTGATTGATTTGCGGGTTGAACACCGATTGATTCCCGAGGTGAACGTACTCGATGATGCGGATCCCTGGGTGCGTTTCGTGCAGGTGGGCCTGGGCGCCTTTCGCGGCATCCTCGTCGACATCCTCTGGACCCGGGCTACCCGTTTGCAGGAGGAGGGGAAATACTTTGAACTGGTGCAGTTGAGTCAGTGGATCACCAAGCTCGAACCCCGTATCCCGGAGGTATGGGCCTTCCATGGCTGGAATATGGCGTACAATATCAGCGTTCTCTTCAACACCCCGGAAGAACGCTGGCGCTGGGTCAGCAACGGCATCGAGCTTATCCGGAATGAAGGCTTACGGCACAACCCTGACAGTGCCCAGCTTCAATGGGAGCTCGGCTGGTTCTATCAGCACAAGATCGGCATGGACCTCGATGAGATGCATTTCTACTACAAGAAATTTCTCGCCGAGGAAATGTCCCTGCTCGTGCCCGGGTTTATGAATTACGAGATGTTCGCGGAGGTCCCCCGGAGCCGGGAGGAGGTCCTGAAGCTTCCCGGTATCGGGGAGCTGCTCGAAAACCTGAAACAGCTGGGCATTGAGGATGGGTTGGATGAGAAAAATTTGACCATCGATCAATTTTCACGGCCGGAGGTGTTGCGCGTCATGCGTTCCGATCTCGGCCAACGGGTCTACCAGTATCTCGTGGTGAAGCGCCTGAAAAGCGAGTACATGCTGGACTTGAGCATCATGCAGGAGGTCGATGAGCGGTATGGGCCCTTTGACTGGCGCCTGCCCCAGGCCCATTCTGTTTACTGGGCCTCTCGCGGCTTGCGCACGGCAAAAGGGGTCCAGGATGTGAAGTTGCAGCGGATGATTTTCCAGAGCATGGCCGCGGCCTTTCGCGCGGGAAGCCTGGAGATTATCGACCCCGAGCAGCCGCCTCGCTTTTCCCCGAACCTGCTGATGCTGGAGAAAACCCTCGCGGCCTACGACCGTGCCCTGGAGGTCCACGAGGGAGCGAGCGTGGAAAACGGCCATCGCTACTTTATTCGCGACGCGGTCTTGATCGCCGCCCAGTACGCGCAGACCCGGGTTTCCCGACAGATGTTTGATCTCTTGAAGAATACCTATCCCGGGATGGTGAAGGACCGGAGTTATGAGACCTACGTCATGGATGAAATCGTGGGGGAAGATATCGACCAGCTCTCCTCGGCCGATGCGGTTGCCCGGATTGAAGGGTTTCTGTACCAGAGTTATGTCTACATCGGTGCGGGTTCCCGTGGTCGGGCAAAAGGTTTTGCCGTGCTTGCCCGGAAGTTTTACGACCGCTACAAGCTGAAGCGTGAAGGTACCCGCACGGATATTGGGAGCTGGGCGGAGTTGCAGGTCCGGCCACGCGAGCAGGCGGGCAAGCTGTTCTCCTACCAGGCGGCCCGCGACCGCCTGGACAGCGGCAAGGTGCCGGAGGAATTGAAGGTGGACGAAGCCGGGGACGAAGCGGAGTGAGTGCGCCCGATTGTGCCCCCATTAAGCGGGACCTGGTCTTTACCCAGGAGGTACGTGGGCACGGATTTACCTATCATTCCACCTGGGGACTCTTCAGCCCGCGGCAGCTGGATGAAGGCTCGCTGCTCCTGTTGAATCATTTCCCCGTCGAGCCTTCACAGCTGAGCCTGGATCTCGGTTGTGGCTATGGTGTCCTGGGCCTGAGTATTGCCCAGCAATGTCCGGAGGGCCGGGTACACCTGGTGGACCGTGATTTTGTTGCCGTTGACTACGCCCGGCGCAACGCGGAGCTGAATGGACTGAGCAATGCCGAGGCCTACCTGAGCAACGGTTTCTCCGCCGTGCCGGGCGATCTTCGCTTCAACAATGTTGTTTCCAATCTGCCGGCCAAGGTTGGCAAGGAGATGCTGTCGATCATGGTCACGGATGCCTGGCATCATCTGGAACCCGGTGGCCGTCTCTGTGTCGTCACTATCGCGGGACTGCGCGAATGGTGTAAACGAAATTTCCGGGACATCTTCGGGAATTACAAGAAACTCAAGCAGGGAAAGACCTACGCCGTGAGCATGGCGGTCAAGGAGTAGGGTCTCTGCAGGCCGATTTCATACCTGTCCGGACCCGCGTGTCGATCGAGCCGGTTGTGCCGGAGGGTGGCTTTAAAAAATTCGCAACTGGCACACCGGCTTAAACGAGTATCGGTGAATCGGGCAGGGGCCGTGCTCGTTCAAGGCCGCCATGTGCAGCTTTGTTCCATAGCCCTTGTGTCGTTCGAATCCATAGACCGGATATTCTATTGCATAGGCCCGCATCAACCGGTCCCGGGTAACCTTGGCAATGACACTTGCAGCCGCAATGGACAGGCTGCGCCGGTCGCCCTTTATCAGGTTTTCGGATGGGCCTGGCAGCCTGGGTACCGCTTTACCGTCCACCAGGATCAGGTCGGGAGCTGAGGGGAGGCTGGTCACTGCTCGTCGCATGGCTTCGTAGGTCGCCTGCAGGATGTTGAGCCGGTCGACTTCCCCGGCCTCCGCCTGTCCCAACCCGTAGGCGATCGTGTCCAGGCTCGTCAGGATATCGAAAAAGTGTTCGCGTTGTTTCTCCGTGAGCTGCTTGGAGTCGTTCAGGTTCTTCAGTGAGCCGTGTTGCTCTGCCGTTACCCATTCGCGGTCGAAGATGACGGCTGCAGCCACGACAGGACCGGCGAGCGGACCGCGTCCGGCCTCGTCGAGGCCGGCAATGGCCTGGTCACCCCTTTCCCAGTACTGTCGTTCGAAGGTGAGCATGGATACGTGGACGGGGTGGATACCGGGCAGCCTGGGCGGGCGGTAGGGGCCTGGGGTCAAAAAAGGCGGACCCCTCCAGGTCCGCCTCTTCACATGCTTGAGTGCCTGGGCTCAGGTAATCTTGGCTTTTTTGCCTTTCAGCTTGCGTACAAAGTACAGCTTGGCCCGACGCACGTTGCCCTTGCGCTCGATTTCGATCTTGGTGACGTTGGGGGAGTGAATCGGGAATACCCGTTCCACCCCTTCGCCATAGGAGACGCGGCGGACGGTAAAGGTTTCGGTCGCGCCATGACCATCCTTGGCAATGACGGTACCCGTGTAGAGTTGAACACGCTCTTTATCGCCTTCCTTGATCCGCACGTGCACTTTAACCACGTCGCCGACGCGAAAAGCGGGGATTTCCGCATTCAAACTTTCCTGACTGATTTTTTCTAGCAAAAGGCTCATGATTTTACCTGTTTAGTGTCCTATGAAAGGCGCGAAATACTACGCGTAAGGAATGGATCGTCAAGCCGCTTCCCTCGAAATAGATAGAAAAAGGTCGCCCAATTATTCATCCGGCCACGGATTCCGGACTTTAGTCGCATGGAGGGCATGATGGGGGTGGGGATCGGCCTCGAAACGCACGGCATTGCACCCGAATCCTGTCCCAAACGATCCCTCTTCAGACATCCATCGGTGTCGGTCCTCGGCCATTGCTAGACAGATTTTCTCCTGAGGGAGGGGAACCGGTGCGGCCATGATGCCATAGGAGGATAACAATGGGCCGCTTTTGGACCCGGGAGGTAATTTTTTTTCAAATCAACCCGACAGATTTGCTTCGTATAAATAGAAATACATTATAGAACACGGTCGATTTCAGTGCGTTTACCAACCTAAGGAGAGGTCACATGTCCGAAGAAGAAGCTGAATACCAAGCGGAGTCGCAAGCCGAGTACGTGCCGGAGCATGCACCGGAACCGGAGCCCGAAGACGCGTCTCAGCACATGCTGTCGGTTGATGCGGATGATACCGAGATCGTTCAGCAGTTGAACCAGGCGTACACGCGCATGCAGGAGCAGGTACAGAAGGTGATCATCGGTCAGGCGGACGTTATCGACCAGGTGCTCATCGCGATGTTTTGCCGGGGCCATGCCCTGCTCGTCGGGGTACCCGGCCTGGCCAAGACCTTGCTCGTCAGCACCGTCAGTCAGGTGTTGGACCTCAAGTTCAAGCGGGTGCAGTTTACACCCGACCTGATGCCGTCCGATATTACCGGAACCGAGGTGCTTGAGGAAGACCATACCACCGGCCGGCGGTTTTTTCGTTTTGTACACGGACCGATCTTCACCAACATGCTGCTTGCGGACGAAATCAACCGGACGCCGCCGAAAACCCAGGCCGCCCTGCTCGAAGCCATGCAGGAACGCCATGTGACGGTGGGAGATGAAACCTACATGCTGCCGAAGCCCTTCTTTGTGCTGGCTACCCAGAATCCAATCGAGCAGGAGGGCACCTACCCGCTCCCGGAAGCCCAACTCGACCGTTTTATGTTCAATATTATCGTCGAGTACCCGAGCTCAGCTGAGGAACAGCAGATCATCAAGCAGGTGACCGGAACCTACGAACCGGAGCTCGACGTCGCCCTGACCGGCGAGGACATCCTTCGTCTCCAGCAGGTGGTCCGACGGGTACCCGTGGCGGATCACGTGGTTGAATACGCGAGTAACCTCGCTCGTGCGACGCGTCCCAAGACCGAGGAGGCCCCGGACTTCATCAAGGAGATGGTGGCCTGGGGTGCCGGACCCCGTGCTGGCATCTACCTGATCACCGCCGCCAAGGCGCGTGCGATTCTTCAGGGACGGTATCATGTGACCACCGAGGATGTACAGAAGATGGCCTTCCCGGTACTTCGTCACCGCGTGGTCACCACCTTTAATGCCGAGGCGGCCGGGGTGAACAGCGATGAGATCATCCGCATGCTCCTGGAACACTTTGAAGGCGCGGTCGTCGACGTTTCTGTATGATGATGTGGCCGGGTGGGCGCAAGATGATGATTGAGATCAAGAGTTGCTGATGCCGCGCTCCCTCAAAGAGGTTGAATACATGCGTTTGCTCCCTCCGGAGACAACCGCGACGATCGACCGCCTGGAAATGCTCGCCCGCCAGAAGATGGATGGGAATATCACCGGTCGCCATTCGAGCCCCAAGAAGGGCTTCTCGGTGGAGTTCTCCGAGCACCGGCAGTATACCCCGGGTGATGATATTCGAAACCTGGACTGGAAGGTCTATGGCAAGAAGGATCGCTATTACATCAAGCAGTACATCGAGGAGACCAACCTTCGTTGTACCATTCTGCTCGACTGTTCCGGCTCGATGAACTACCGCGGGGACCTGAGCGCCAAGGTGGAGCAGCAGGCGGTGACCAAGTTTGCGTACGGCCAGTACCTTGCCGCAGCCCTCTCGTACCTGGCGATCCGCCAGCAGGACGCGGCCGGCCTGGTGACCTTTGATGATCGTGTGCGTTCGTATCTCCCGGCGCGCAGCCGCCCATCCCAGGTGCGACGTATCCTCGACCAGTTGCATCGGACCGAGGCGGGCGAGGACACGAACGTGGCAGAGGTCTTGCACGAGGTTGCCGAACGAATTCCGCGCCGGGGCCTGGTTTGCCTCATCAGCGACATGTTCGACGACCCCGACGCGGTGAACGAGGCACTGTACCACTTTGCCTTTCGCGGACACGAGGTTATCCTCTATCACATTATGGCCGAGGAGGAACTCACCTTTCCATTCAGCAAGTTTAACACCTTCAAGGACCTGGAAGTGAACGGCCAGCGCATGCAGATCGACCCCAAATCCATCAAGGCCTACTACCTGGACAGGGTGCGTGCCTTTGTCGCCGGCCTGGAGCGCAGCTGCGGCCAGATGCAGGCGGATTACGTCCCGATGACCACCAAGGAACCGTTTGAGAAAGCGCTCGCGACCTACATCGCTCGCAGAAGGCATAATCGATGAAGGGGTGCCTGTTGATCCTGCGGTTGCCCGGATCTTTGACGGGCCTTGAATAACGCATGCTCTTCTTGAACATAGGACTGGCTTTGGGCCTGGGGGCGATCGCCATCCCGATCATCATCCACTTGCTCAATCGCAAGTCGGCCAAGGATATCGACTGGGGTGCGATGCGCTTTCTGCTCGAGTCCCTTGCGACCCGCAGTCGGCGTATCCAGCTGGAGGAGGCCCTGCTCATGGCCTGCCGCTGCCTCCTCTTCGGCTTGATGGCCCTTGCCGTCATGCGTCCCTTTGTTCCTGCAACCTCCACCATTCCCTGGTTGGTCGTCCTGCCCTTGTTGCTTATCTCCGTTGCGGCCTTCGGCGTTTCCTTCACCATGTGGAATTTTCCGAAATGGCGGTGGATCCTCATGGGCGGGTCCTTCATGGTGCTCCTGTTGTGTTGCTTGCTCATCCTGGTTGAAAAATACCTCGACCTGAAGCGCTTCGGCAGCCATGGCCACCAGGATGTGGCCCTGGTCATTGATGGATCAAGCTCCATGACCCTGGAGGTTGATGGCATTTCTAATTTTGACCGGGCGAAGCAGGAAGCCCGCGAGATCATTGAAAACAGTCATCGCGGAACGGCGTACAGCATCATTCTCGGTGGCCCGAGTCCCCAGGCGCAGACCGACCAGCCCATCACCAGTCGACCCGACCTCTACCAGGTGCTCGACGGGTTGGAGCCCACCAGGGGGGCGATGCAGGCTTATGACACACTGACCCTGGCCGCCCTCGGCCTGACCCAGGGCTTTAACGCCAACAAGCAGATCGTCGTGATCTCCGACGGGCAGCAGTTGGGCTGGGAAACAGAGAGCCCTTCCCGCTGGTCTTTTCTGAGCGAGGCCTTCGACAACCTGCCCGTCCGCCCGAAGCTTATCGTGCGGAACCTCGCCTTGCCCACGCAGTTCCGAAACATCTCTATCGCCGAGGTGGCTTTTTCGCGGGACGTGGTCGGCATCGACCGCCCGGTGACCATTAATGTCACCGTGGAAAACACCGGTACCGAGGCGGTCACCCCTTCGGAGATCGAGGTGAAAGTGGCGGGTGAGACCCTGGTCGATAATACCATTGGCCAGCTGGTGCCTGGCGCTAGCGAAACCGTGCGCTTCAGCTACCAGTTTCGAAAGGCGGGATCCCATGTCATCTCCTCGGAAGTCAAGGTGACGGACGAGCTCATGCAGGATAATGCCTACGAGACCGCGGTGAACGTGCTCGGCTCCCTGAAGGTTCTCATTGTTGATGGTAATCCCTCCGATCGCTTCATCGAGCGCGCCTCGGCATTCACCGCGCTCGCGCTCGCACCGGGATCGGCTACGGAGGCCCGGATCAAAACGCAGGCTTCGCACAGCCAGGAATTTCTCGTCGAGCCGGACGTTGTTTCCGCAACGGATATCAAGTCGGTCGACAACTTGTTTGCGTATCACGCGATTATTCTTGCCGATGTCCCGCGATTGCCCCAGCAGACGGCCAAGGAGATTTCCACCTTCGTCAAGAAGGGTGGGGGCTTGATGATTGCTCCCGGGCGGAGGGTCCTGCCAGAGTTTTATGACCAGTGGCTGACCGAGGACACCACCCCGCTCGTGCCTGCTCGCTTGGGCCGGCAGGTTGTGATTCAGCCTTCGGAAGATGATGTCAAGCCCGCTCCCGGGACCTTTAACCACCATGCTCTCCGCCTGGTCGCCAACGCGGAGAGGAGTGATATCGCCACGACCAGCCTGTACACCTATTGGCAATTACAGCCGGACGAAGGCGTCGATGATCTCGTGACTGTCGGCGGCAATCTGAACAATGGCGACCCCTTCATCGTTTCGCGAAAATTTGGCGGAGGGAACGTCCTGCTGCTCGCCTGTTCACTGGACATTAACGGGAGCAGCCTGGCTACACGCCAGTGTTTTGTCCCGCTCGTGCACGAGTTGGTGTATTACCTGGCCAACCCGACGGGTGTTCAACTCAACCTTGAGCCCGGTTGGGAACTTGCCCTCAAGCTGGGCTCGGGGGAGTCGGGAGAGGGAAAAGGCGGCCGCAACGGCCTTCAGGTTGAGGTTTACAATAAAACGCGCTGCCGCGAGCTCCTCTACAGTGATGTCGACAAGATGATCGAGTTTCATCTCAGCTACCGGCATCCGAAAGTGACCAGTCGCAGCTATTCCGTGCGGTGGTCCGGCTCCCTGCTGCCGCGCTACTCGGAGGAATATGAATTCTCCGTGGACACGTCCGGTTCATTCGACCTCTGGATCGACAGCCAGTCCGTCATCAAGCGGCGAGGAAAGGGCTCCATCGTGCTCAATGCCAACCAGTTGTATGATTTCCGTGCCGAGGCCAACCTCCAGGGGAATGGTCCCTATACCAAATTGCATTGGAAGAGCCCCCACCAGGGCTTGGAGATCGTGCCCGAGAGCCAGTTGTTCGTGCAACGGGGCAGCCTGGCCGGCCTGGAAAAAACCATGGATCTCCAGGCGGTGGATCCCTCCGGGAACCGGCGCGAGGCGGCCTTGTACCGCGGTCCGGAGGGACTGTTGGCCAAGGTGGAGGGCAAGGTGGAGACCGGCCTGTACATGCTGATGATTCCCGACAAGAGCCGCCGCGATTTTGAGCCGATGCTCGATCGGGACGGGGCGATTCCTTTCACGGTAAAATCCGACACCCGCGAGAGCCGCCTGGCCACCCTCTTGCCCGATGATGTCGCCTTTATGAGGCGGTATGTCGACCTGCTCCTGCCCGAATCGCGCGAGCAGGTATCCGGCATCCTGATGGGAAAGTCATTTGGTGAAGAATTGTGGAAATACCTGGCACTGGCTGCCCTCGCGCTCTTGCTCGGCGAAATTGCGCTTTCGCGCTGGATCGCGGTTCAACGCCGCACCGGTATCGAGGAGGTCGTCGATTTTGAAGGCATGATGCAACCGGGGAAGGAATTCCAGGATGCCCTGGGAAAGATGAGGGGCCATGGATAAGGATCTTGGACGTACCGATCTCCTCTCGGCTAACGTGCCGACCTTTATCGTCCTGCTGATGATGGCCGTTCTGGTTACGGCCTGGTTTTTTGCCCATCGCCTGAAAGACCGGATGCCGAATGGCGTTTCTCGTTGGGCCTATCTGTGCGCCCGTATCGTCGTGGGGACCGTCGCCATGTGGGGCATCTGGCAGTTCATCGGCCGCTTACTCGTACTCGAAACGAACTGGTCGTTATGGTTTGTTTCCCTGGTTGCTGCCGTTTCGATCGAGGGTGTACTCGCGCTTTACCAATGGGAACGCTCCATCGTTTCGCCACGCCTGGGCCGTGCGCTTGCCTGGCTTCGGGGTGCGGCCGTTTTTATCCTAGCTGTGATGTTGGTGCAGCCGGTGTTCTCGCGCGAAGGAGACCGGACGATTGACCGTGACGTGGTCGTGCTGGTCGATGATTCGGAATCCATGCAGTTGACTGACAAGCGACTCTCGATTTCCGAAAAGCTCGAAATTGCCCACCTCTTTGACGTGCCCGGTGCACGTCAGCGTTACCCTCTGCAGGGTCTCCACCAGGAGGCCTCTACCATGCTCGGAGAAGTAAAACGCCAGGTCGAAGCCCTGGCCTTGCCGTCGGCCGCCGGGGATGAGTCCAAAGTGCACCAGCTCACCAAGCGAGGAGCGGCATTGGGTGAACTGGTCACCGTCCTTTCCGAGGGCGCTGGGCGTGCGCTTGAGTATCTGGCGGAGACGCGAAAGGGCGAGAATCACTTCCAGGGTCCCACGCGGGATCTGCTCCGCGATTTCGAGCAGGGACTTCGCGAGAAAATGAATGAAAAGCGAGATCGTGTGCAAGCGCTCATCGAGCCGAAGCGGTCTGAAGGTTCCGTGCAGGATTATGCGACCGTTGTAAGCAGTTTGACGGATATCAGTACCGAGCTGGGCAGCCTGCTGCAGCGTCTGCCCCGGGCTATTTCCGAAACCGATGCGGTGTTTTACCGGGCGCTGAGCGCTGCGGACCGTCGGGCCATCGACGGCATGGCCGAGCAGACCCGCGCCGCCATCGCTCACCGCCTGCTGGTTGGTCAAGGGGAGGAGATTCCGGGGTTGTTGCGCTTGCTGGGTGAAAAATATAACCTTCGCCTGGTTCGTTTCGCCCACAATCCCGTGGACGTGGATATCGTCGGATATGTTGACTCCGCTCCTGCTAGCGTGATCAATCAAGGGGCCGGTCAGGATGCCGCCGTTGAGGCGACGACGGAAAGCGACCCGGGGAAAGCCTTTCGCCAATTGACGGATATCGCGAGTGCGCTCGAATACGCGTTGAAAACCGTCCCCAGTGAAAATCTCGCCGGCGTACTCGTCCTTTCCGATGGCCGACATAACGCGCACAAGGCGGTGGAGGATGCGGCGAGGACCCTCGGCGTCCAGGATGCCCCGATCTGCTCGGTGGTGATCGGCAGCCGTCAGGGACCCAAGGATGCCTCGGTGCTTCTGGTGGCGGCACCCGAGTCGATTTATCTCGGTGACAAAATTGTGATCAAGGCCGACCTGAAGTTTGATGGCATGCGCGGCGAAAGTGCGCGGGTGAGCCTGCTTTACGGTGGCGAAGTCGTCGACGAGGTGGATCTACGGATTCCGGAGGAGAACTACCGCTTCACCCAGCGCTTTCGGCACGCACCCGAGGAGAAGGGCATCTTCAAGTACAGCCTCCGGATTGAAGATCTCGATGGCGAATTGTATCACAGTAACAACCAATGGGATTTTGAAACGGCGGTTACCGACGACCGGACAAACGTACTCATCGTCGACGGAACGCCCCGATGGGAATTCCGTTACCTGCGAAACTTGTTTTACGGTCGCGATAAATCCGTCCACCTGCAGTTTGTCCTGACGGAACCCGATACCATTGAGGGGGCGGGGCGACGTTCGCGCATTGCCGCTTCGGCCGGGAGAAAGTTTGGTGATGCCGAGGCGACCGCCCTGCCGGAGAGCCTGGAGGAATGGCTTAAGTTTGATGCGATTATCCTGGGCGACATCAATCCAAATTACTTCACCAATGAGCAATGGGAACATATCGAGTATTGCGTGTCACGGCGCGGCGCCATGCTCGTGCTCATCGCCGGACCACGCTTCATGCCGCATGCATATAGCGGGGAAGCCTTCGCTGACATGTGTCCGATCAATTATCAACGTTCGAACGGCACCCAGTACGGTAGTCCGGAAGAGGCATTCCGGATTGTGGCGACCAGCGAAGGGCGGAATCACGTAATCCTGCAGCAGGCGTCCAGCCGTGCGCTCAATGCGCGGATCTGGGGCGGCATTCCCCCGATCATGTGGCGGCATGAAGTGGAGAGCACCAAGGAAGGCGCAACCGTCCTTGCCTATGCCAAACCACTCCTGGTGGACGAGGACCGGGCCCTGACCCGGATCGAAGACGCGCAATCGGTGGAGCAGGCGATCGAGCAGCTCGCCAGCCGCAAGCAATACGAGCGGGAAAACCCCTTGGTGGTGATCCAGAAGTACGAGATGGGCAAGGTGGCGATGTTCTGTACGGATCGGACCTGGCGCCTGCGCTATCGGGTCGGGGATACCTATCATCATCGCTTGTGGGGGCAGGTGCTGCGCTGGGGTACCGGGGTAAACCTGCGTTCCGGGACGGATTTGGTTCGTTTAGGCTCCGATCAGCTCTCCTACACGCCGCACGATCCGATCAAAGTGACCGCCAAGGTCATCGACGAGAAATCACGGCCTGTACTTGACGATAAAATTATCGTAACCTTGTACAAGGACGATCGGGAAGTGCTTTCCAAGCGCCTGGACTATCTCGAGGACTCCAATGGCCTCTATGAAGGCCTGCTGAACCCGATCGACGAACCGGGTCGTTATCGGCTCGAGTTGAAGGGCAAGAAGGCGGGCAAGCTGCTCGCGAAAGACAATTTGAAGAGGATTGAGACCCAATTGCGAATTGTGACCACGAAGAATCCGATCGAGTTGGCCGAGTTGACGGCCAGTCGTGAAATTCCGGCCCGCATGGCGAGCCTGACCGGCGGTGCGGTAGCTTTTCCCGGAAACGCAGTTGCGCTGGTTGACCTGTTTGGTGAAACGAAAGAAGTCGTGAAAGAAAAGCGTGAAACGCCGCTTTGGCATTCATGGCCCCTGTTCCTGGTGTTCATCGGCCTGGTGACCACCGAGTGGGTTTTACGCAAGAAAGGCGGTCTGGCATGAGTTTGAATTTTACGGAAGAAGGTATTCGGCGATTACCAGCGCCGATTGTCGAGAAGTTGCAGGCGCTGATTCGTCGTGTGCGGGCGGTCATTATCCTCAAGGGCGGGTTTGCTACAGCGGCGCTGACCATGGGCACCGTAATCGCGATCATGATGCTGTATGCCGCCGTACCTTTTCTGCCCGACTGGGTTGGGTACCTGGGCAGTCTTTCCGTGCTGGGCGTGTTGCTCTACTCCGCCTGGCGCTTTCTGTTGGCACCCCTTTCCTGCAAGTTAAGTCTCGCGGATATCGCTCGCCTCGTTGAGCAGCGGCACCCCGAGCTTCAGGAGCGTATCAGCACTTCGGTGGAGTTGCTCGCGAGCGATGACCCGGCTGAATTGAAAGGGTCCGAGCAGCTCATTCGCATGGTGGTCAAAGAAGCGATTACCGATGTCGTGATGGTTCGGCCGGAGGAGGAATTCACGCGACGAAAGGCCAAGCCGTTCATCATTGCCGCAGGGTCGCTGGTGGCCCTGTTGATACTCTCCTTCATCATCTGGCCCCAGCTCTCCCCACGACTGTTTGCCCGCGTGATTGCGCCCTATGCCAACCTGGGCAACATGTATGCAGGCATCCTGGAAGTCGAGCCGGGTGACCAGGTGGTGCTTAAAGGGGACTCACTGAACATCCAGGTAAGCATCGATCGTCCGCGGGTACGCCGTTCAGAAATGCGGATGCAGCGGGAAGGCGCCGATGAGGTGACCGAACGCATGACGCGCAGTGAAGAAAGTGATGCGGATCATACCGTCTTTGGCATCTATTTTCCCGCGGTTACCGAATCGTTCACGTACCGTGTGCGCAGCATGAAGGCGGAGTCTGCCGCATATACCGTGCGGGTGATCGAAGCGCCGGCGATCGAGACCCTGGCCGTTACATGGGATTTTCCCGGGTACACCGGCCTGGTTGATATCACGCGAACAAACCGGGGAGAGAATATCACGGCCCCGGTGGGAACCCACCTGACCTTTCGGGCCACCTATAACAAGAAGATGAAGTTTTCGGCGTTGCTACTGGAGAAGGCCATGGTTGGCGAAGGGGTGGTGGGACAGAACGCCGGCCAATGGCAGGTCGTGGTCAAGCCGGGCATGGACGCGGCCTGGAAAATCCAGCTGGAAGACCGGTACGGCTACGAGAATCGCAGCAAGGAGCGTATGATCAGCGCGGTGGCTGACCGGGTGCCGGAAATTACCATCCAGAAACCGGAGGACACCACCTTGCGCCTGCAGCCGACGGAGTTGCTGCCATTAGACTATTTCGTGCAGGAAGATTACGGCTTGACCGAGCTCGAGCTGCACCTGGATCTCGATGGGCAAAAAGAACTTCCCCGGGCGCAGGCTCTGCCCAAGCGCCTGGCGGGGAGCAGCCAGCCGATCTGGTCCGGCCGGGCCCTGTTGGATCTCGCCTCGCTGAATCTCGACGGCGTGCGACAAGTGCGGGCACATCTCTTGATCCGGGATAATCTTCCGGGCGCCTTTGACGGTCCGCAAGAGGGCACCAGTCGGACCCTGGTCATTGATATAGACCGCACCGCGCAATCACTGGCCGAGCAGGAGAATGAAGAGCAGAAACGGCAAGTCGAAGAAGCCTTGCGACAGATTCTTGAGCGCCTGAACCGAGCGCGGGCATCTTCGCATCATGCGCCGAACTGGGTGAAGGAAAATGATGGCCTGCCCGATTGGATGCGGGATCACCTGAAGCGTGGTCACAAGGAGTTGTCGGCAGCCGATGCGGGCCTGAAACAGCTCGCACAGGAAGTGGTGGAGACGCCCTATGCGAGTATGGCACCCGAGCTGGCGGATATCGCCGAGAAAAATACGACCCGGGCAAAGAATGCGGCTGAGTTGATGCAATTGACCGACATCAAGAGCGAACGCATGACGTACGCGGAAGAGATGAAGCTCCAGAATCAGATTGCGATCAACCGGGTAACGGAACTCTTGAAGAAAAAGGAAGAGCTGGCTGCGAAAGCGGAAGAACTGGCTGAGTTGACCGACTTGGCCAAGGAGGAATTCCAGTTGGCCAAAGAGGTGCAGGAGCTTGCGGAAGAGCAGGCGAGTGAGCCGGAGGCGGAAAAGGCCCTGGCCGAGTGGCAGAAAGATCAGCAGCGCCTGGCCAATGAGTTGGGCGACTTGCTCCGGGAAGACCAGGAGGCGCTGGCGGAGCAAATGGCGAAGGATGCGGAGACGGCCTCGGAACTTGCGGAAGAAGCTACGGAGCTTTCGGAATTGGAGGACACCATTGCCGAGCTGAGCGAGCAGGCGCAGGACGATTCGGCATCGGAGGAAGCCCTGTCCGAGGCCATTCAAAGCGCGCTCCAGGCCCTTCAGGAGGAGATCGGTGAGGACGCCGCCGAACT
>JAPYUI010000006.1:16999-20872 GCA_029936175.1 Kiritimatiellia bacterium | reverse complement strand
GAACCCGCTGCCGGCGAACCCTCCGCGGGCCAGCCCTCATCAGGACCACCCAGTTCCGAGGCTGCCGCCGAGGCGTCGGAATCCCTGGCCCAGGCCGCCGCCGCTTTTGAGCAGTTGGAAGAGCTCCTGGCAGGCCAGGCGGAGCAGCTCGCCGCTTCGGCCCAACCCTCTGACGCCCTCGCCGACGGGAGCCAGTTGGGTGAATCACTTGCCCAGGCGGCGGAGGCTGCCAGTGCCTCATCCGAGGCCGCCGCCGCCCAGGCGGCTCAAGCCGCTGCCCAATCCATGGCCGAGATGGCCAATGCCGCCGCACAAAGTCTCGGCATGCAGGGTGCACCCGGGTTGCCATCGAATGCTCCGGGTCAACCCGCCCCGGGTCAACCGGGCCAACTGGCCCAGCAACCCGGTGGCATGGAGCCATCCGAACTGGGCAGCAGCCCGGATATTGCGTCGGTTCAGGTCCCGGAATTTCTGGCCAAGATGGGCTTGAGCACGGCCGATTGGATCAGGATGCGTGCCCTCGGTGCAAATGATATCGAAGCGTCGGCGATGGCTGATATTCCAGAAGAGTATCGTGAACTGGTGAGCAAGTATTTCCGGGAAGTAGCAAGGCGGAGCGTGAAGAGGTAGGTATTCCTTTTGTCGATATAAAGAGCTGAAATGATGATACAGAAACGATACGCATCGCTTGTCCTGGCCCTGTTGATTCCCGTCGCCCAGGCGGATCTCGCGGTCAATGTTTTCACCAAGTATCAGGCTGAGGTCGATCAATGCGTGGAGCGCGCCCTTGAATTCGTGGCGGGTTTGCAGGCGGAAGATGGTTCTTTCATCGGTGAAAAAGGGGAAACAACCGGCGTGATCAGTCTTTGCGGGATGGCCTTTCTCTCCGTGGGTCACACGCCGGGCTACGGGCCATACGGCGAGCACATCAATCGTTGCGTGGACTATATTGTCAGTCACCAGGATGGACAGGGTGTGCTCTTCGCAGGGCATTCAGGCCACGGGCCGATGTACTCCCACAACATCAGCACCCTGTTTCTTTCCGAGGTGTCCGGCATGGTCAATCCAAAGCGCCAGAAACGCGTGGAGAAAACCCTCGGCCGCGCGTTGCAGGTTTTGTTGCGTGCGCAACAGGTTTCGAAGCAGGAAATGCATCGCGGCGGGTGGCGCTACAAGCCGGATTCAAACGACAGTGATTTATCCTGTAGCGGTTGGGCACTCATGGCACTCAAGTCGGCCAAGTTGAACGGGGCCACCGTTCCGGATAGCGCGATCGAAGAGGCCGTGAAGTATATTTACCGCAATCACGATCCACGTCGCGGTACATTTGGATATCAGAATCACGATGCGCACGCGAAAACCCTGACTGGTGCCGCGGTGCTCTGCCTGGAGCTCTGCGGTGAGCACGGCAAACCTTCGACCATAAAAGCGGGGGACTATATCCTCAACAACTACCAGAGTCTGCATCACGAGTCGCACGGCAATTACGGGAACTACTACAATGCTCAGGGGATGTTCCAGCTTGGCGGAAAATACTGGGAAAAGTATGCGGAGTACCTCTATAAGCAATATCCCAAGAGCCAGAACGAAGACGGTTCCTTTCCCGGTCATCGTGATGGGACCATTTACAACACCGCGATTACCGTGCTTGCATTGACCGTGCCCTATCGCCAGTTGCCGATTTACCAGCGCGACGAGACGGTCGACGAGGAGTAGGTCCAGGGCGGGTGCCTTGCGATCGGGTCCCGGGGGTCTCTTTCCGGCCTGGCCCCTCCTATCGGCTACGGCGGGCGGCATCACCATTTAGGCCTCATCCATGACCGATCGGCTTGACCCTTGGCCTTCAACGGATTATTACATCCCCATGAAGTACCTTCAATGGGTGAGACTATGGTTCTGCCCGCTTTTGGCGGGCCTGCTGTGCTGCCTGCTCGCCGTGGCTTGTCAGAAAGATGCGGCCCGCCTGGACCGAAGCGACGAGGATCATCCCCTGATGCGTAAAGCGGCTGCGAAAAAAGCCAGCGGCGAGTTCGACGAGGCTATCCGCTTGTTCCGAGAGGCGCTGGAGGCGGATACCCGCCTGACTCGAGCTCACCTGGAGCTGGGCGTGCTCTACGAATCCAAGAAAGAGGACTATATCCGGGCGATCTATCATTACAAATACTACCTCGAAGCCCGCCCGACGACGGACAAGCGTCGACTCCTTGAGGATTCTATCCGGCATGCCGAGCAGAAGTACCTGACCACCTTTCCCCTTCGGCCCTTTGTGGAAACGGAGATCAAGCAGCTGCGGGAGGAGAATAAACAGCTTCGAAGACGCAGTATTGAGTTAAATCAAGAGTTGCGTGACCTTAAAACATCTGTTAATAACTTGAGGATAAGTTCTGGATTACCCGATAAATCTACCGGAAATATAAGCGAAAGTGGCGGAGCAGCCCGTGGCGTGAAGACCTATAGGGTCCAAGCGGGTGACACGCTGATGAAGATCGCCGAGAGGGTTTATGGGGACCAGGCCGGGTGGGTGAGGATACAGGCGGCAAATAGGCAAAAGCTGCCGGACACGAATAAGATGAAGGTGGGCATGGATTTAGTCATTCCCCGCTGATTGAGGCATCCTTCTTCCTTGTTTGTGTATAAGTCTTTAACAACCTGTGAGTAAAGAAGGAAACCTGGACATGTCGACTACCGACTTTTTTGACGATGATCTCGTCAAACCCCGCGCCAATGGCCATGCATCTGCTGAAGTCTCGAGTGTCACCCTGGAGGAAGCCGCGCAAACCGGCCTTGGGCCGCCGCAATATTCTGACAAAAACCTGAGCCGTATGGCCCGACATCGGGATCAACTGGAGGGCCAGGTGGCCGATGCCCTTACCGAGATCGAGCGTTTACGTTTGCGGCAGGACGACCTGGAGGTTGAAAAGCGTCAGCTCGAGTTGCTGCGCAAGAAGCAGGATGGCTATGTCAGCGCGAAGCGCGATGTGGTGCAGCGGCTACACCAGAGCATGATTGCGTTGGAAAAGGAGGAAATCAAGGCATCACAGCTTACCGAGCTCTACAGCAATACCCGCCAGAGCTTCCGGAACATGATGGAGGAAATCGAAGGCATCGATGAGACGTCCTGGCCGGAAGAGTATGTGCAGGAGGAGCTGCATAAAGCCCAGGACCTGATCGACAATATCCGGGTGGAATGCAGTAAAGCGCTGGTAAAATTGGACACCTTCAGCAATGCCGGCCAGGCCCGTTTCGGTGAAGGCCAGGCAAATGCCGCCGAAAACAAGGTTTCGGCCAGAGGTTTTGCCTACTGGTTGAAGGTCGGACTCGCCATCAGTTTGCCCTTCGCTTTCATTATGGGCGGCGTTTCGGTGCTGCTTTACTTTGCAATTACCCGCTGGTTTGCGTAGATTGGATATAGGAGATGATCAGGCAGAGCAAAGAATACGACCGTAAAGGGAAGGTGCTGGTTAGTCACAGCGACCGGATGAACCGGAAACCTGCGCGCATGGATGGGAAGTTGGTGGTCGAAAATGACCGGCCTCGCCTGCGGCTCCCCGGTGAGCATATGCGAAATCGGAATCGCGTGGAGGAGTTTACGGAAACCTCCAGGCTGACTGGGGATCTGTTTGAGTGGAACGACCCCACGGTGGATGTGCGCCCACGTCGGCGGCGCTTCAAGATCGCTCGATATGCTTTTGGCGATCCCATTCACTTGGACAAGAGTCCTTCGCGCCTGCGTGGACATTTTGCCCAGCTGTTTGTGCTCGGCGGTCTGCCCAAGGCGAAGCATTATGATCGTGAAATGGATGTCCATCGCAACCGGATGATCTTCCTCGCCTTTGTGGCCTCCCTGGCACTCTACATCCTGTTTGCCCTGCT
>JAPYUI010000006.1:0-16899 GCA_029936175.1 Kiritimatiellia bacterium | reverse complement strand
TTTATCGGCCGACTTGGACTGGACCGAACAGGCGATCAGTCCGGAGATGATTTTTTCCACTTCGCCGGTGACCTGCAAAGTCTTCCGCATTCAGGAGGTGGCTGATTATCAAGACGACCGTGTTCTTACCGTTCCTTTTCCGGATGGATCAATGCATCAATTTCAGGTGGTTGAATCGTCGCTTATGCATCCGGAACTCGCGGCTGCGTTCCCGGAAATCCGCACTTGGGAAGGTTGGGAGATCGGTCAACCCGCATGCGCCTTGCGTATGGATCGGACACCTGGGGGTTATCACCTGCAAATCCTTACACCTGACGACACGATTTACATCGATCCCTGTCTGCCGGGTGACCCTGCGATGCACGTGGTGCATTACCGGAGTGATGCACGTGCGAATAAAGCGTGGACCTGCAATGTGCCGGTACACAACCTGCGAGCCAGGCTGCAACGAATACGCGCTAATTTCAGCCATGGTGACGTGAAACGAATGTATCGGCTCGCGGTCGCGGCGACGGGTGAGTACACCCAATTCCATGGCGGTACTGTTTCCAACGGCATGGCGGCTATCGTTACGACCATTAACCGGGTCTCCGGCATCTATGAACGGGAATTGTCCATCGGATTTCAACTCGTTGCGAACAATCACCTGCTCGTCTACACCAACAGCGTCACCGACCCGTATTCCAATAATAACGGTACAGCCCTTGCGTCCGAAAACCAATCGAACGTAGACAGTGTAGTCGGCGATGCAAATTACGATATCGGTCATGTATTCGGTACGGGTGGTGGGGGGCTTGCGGAGGCCGGCCTGTGTGTAAGTGGATTCAAGGCCCGCGCACAGACCGGGAGCAGTTCCCCGGTGGGTGATGCCTTCGACGTCGACTTCGTCGCGCACGAAATGGCCCATCAATTGAACGCCAACCACACCTTTAACGGGTCGCTCAGCGACTGCGGGTTCAACCGGAATGCACCCACGGCCTATGCGCCGGGGAGCGGATCGACCATTCTGAGCTACGTGGGTTTGTGCGGTAGCGACAATCTTCAGACTCACTCCGATGACTACTTCCATTCGGCCAACTTGGAAGAAATCATCCATTACCTGGCGACGGTGTCGGCTTGTGCCGTCACCAATGCGACGGGGAATCAGGTGCCCAGCGTGGACGCCGGGCTGGATATCGTCATTCCCGTGAGCACGCCCTTTGTCCTGACGGCTTCCGGGTCGGATCCGGATGGCCAGACTGTTTACTACTCCTGGGAACAGATGGACCTGGGCCCCCCCGCCAACTTGAGCGCGCCCGATGACGGTTCGATTCCGCTCTTTCGTTCCTGGTCGCCCAGCTCGGATCCCTCGCGGACCTTCCCCCGTCTCGCCGAGTTGTTGAATAACACCACGCCAAAAGGGGAAAAGCTTCCCACGACCAGTCGGTCGCTGAATTTTCGGGTTAGCGCACGTGATTGGAGCCAGGGCGGTGGGGCCGTGAGCACCGACGAGATGATCGTGACGGTGGACGTCACGGCCGGGCCCTTCCAAGTCACCCAGCCAAACAGCGCCGTGACCTGGTCGAACCAGCAGACCGTGACCTGGGACGTGGCGAATACCGATGGAGGCCTGGTGTCGGAAGCCACCGTGGATATCCTGCTTTCACTCGACGGCGGCCTGACCTTTCCGCAGGTCCTGGCTATCGGAACGCCGAATGATGGATCGGAACGGGTACAACTTCCGAGTACGGACAGCAGCACGGCCCGGATCAAGGTCGCTGCCGCAAACGGGATCTTCTTCGACCTGAGTGATTCCGAATTCACCTTGCTTTCCTTCGAAGTGCTGAGCGTGCAGCCGCTGGGAGCCCAGGTATTCACCGGGCCTGCGGGCGGGCCCTTCAGCCCGGACTGTTTCACCTTTTCTGTCAGCAATGTGACCTCGGATGCCGTCGACTGGCAGGTTGGGGTCAACCCGATGGTGGTTGATGTCCAGCCATCATCCGGGACCCTGGCCGGTTCCCAGGGCTTGAGCGTCCAGGTGTGCACGAATGCCGCTGCGGCGGCCTTGGGCATCGGAACACACACGGCCTTCCTCATCTTCACCAACCTCACGAACGGGGAGACGGTTCAACGTCAACTGACCATCGATGCCAATGCGTCAGGCGGCACGATCGCGATGGAAAGCAGCGTGCTTATGGTTGGAGAAGCCGCCGGCAACGCCTTGGTCAACGTGATCCGGAGTGGCTATTCAAATCGGGCGGTCAATGTGACGTATCAGACCGTTCCAAATAGCGCTGTGGCGGGGGATTACGTGGCCGTCACGGGCAGCGTCAACTGGGCGGTCGGGGAGACCGGGGTCAAGACCTTCAGCCTCGGGATCGTGGACGATGTGGTCGTTGAGGGCAGCGAAAGTTTTTATGTGGACCTGGCCAATCCAGGGAACGGCGCAGAACTGGGCGTGCCGACCCGGACCACGATCACCATTACAGATAATGATGCGCCCGGTGCCAACGACCACTGTGCGGATGCTGTTGTCGTGAACAGCATGCCCTTTTCCGCCACCCAGAGCACGATTGGCTTCACCAGTACCGGGGATCCCCTGCCGCTTTGCTCGGGGGAACCTGCGCGGGCAGCCTGGTATCGATATACCCCGCCGACGGTTGGTCGCCTGCGGGTCAGCACCAGCGGAAGCAACTTTGATACGGTCCTGGTCCTTTACCAGGGAAGCTGCACCTCGCTCACCGAATGGGTATGTGGCGATGATGTCGGGTCGTCCCAGAATACCAGGGTCGCTTCGGTCGTTTACCCGGGGCAGACCTATTATATCATGGCAGGCGGGCACCAGGAAGCCGCGGGCGACCTCGCGATCAGTATGTCCTTCGACCCGGAAACGAATACCTGTGTCAATCTCGTGCAGGATGGTGATTTCGAAGAGGGAACCCCTTATCCCTATTGGCCCGTGAATAGCTCGGACAATTTTAACCTGGTCATTTGCAGTGGGTCCTGTGGTCCCACGGGTGGCACGGCCGGCCCGCGTTCCGGCGCAAATTGGGCCTGGTACAGTGCTAAAAATGGTTCGGTTGAAACCGGGAATGTAGGGCAGGTTGTATTCATTCCAGACGGGAATGCGATGCTCTCGTTTCATTTATTTATGGGTTATGTCGAGGCCCCTTTTAACGATGTTTTCAGTGTGCTGATCGACGGGACGCCGGTGTTCACGATTACGGAGCCGAGTACTGCGGATCCCGGTTACCAGGTGTACACGATCGATGTTTCCGCTTTTGCGGACGGTCAACCACACGCCCTGGTGTTTCGCCTGGTCGGAGACGGCGGAGGGAATGGGAACTACAGCCTGGATGATATTTCCCTGCAGGTTTGTATTCCTGATTTGGACGCGGATGGGATGCCCAATGCCTGGGAGAGCGGCTTCGGTTTAAACCCGACGAACGCTTCCGATGCGAGCGTAGACAGCGACCTGGACGGCCTGACTAACCAGGAGGAGTACATTGCGAATACCGATCCCTCGGATCCCGATGATTTTCTGAAACTGCTGCTCGACGAGGTTCGTGCATCGGTGGCAGACGTGTCCTTTGGTTCAGCCACCGGACGCCTCTATGCCCTCGATTACCGGGATGCATGGAGTACCGGGACCTGGAAAAACCTGCGCACGAATGTACCCGGAACGGGCAACTCCATGACCCTGCAGGATACGAACAGCGCCGGGTACAGGTTGTATCGCCTGGGTGTAGGGTTGGGCCCGTAGGCGTGCGCGAGAAATGGCATCCCGAATTACAGGGGTACCGGAGGTGGGACTCGAACCCACACGTCCTTGCGGACACCGGATTTTGAATCCGGCGCGTCTACCAGTTCCGCCACTCCGGCACCGGAGTCTGGGGCGAGTGTCGTAACGGATAAACATTCTCCTGTAAACCCATATTTCAGGCGGAAGCTTTGGCGCCCCGGAGGTTGGCAGGCGGGGCGGGCCTGTGCTACATTCCCGCGGAAGTGACGATTTAGCCTTAATCAAGGAAACCACGGATGGCCGTTGCGGAAGTATACGAGAACATGAAGTCCCGCCTGGATGGGATCGTTCCTGATTTTGAGCTGAAATATAAAGCGGAGATCGCGGAGAAAATTCTCGCGGTCAAGGCGGAGCGCAACGCGGTGATTCTGGCTCACAATTACATGGAGCCCGCGCTGTTTCATTCGGGGATTGCAGATTTCACTGGTGATTCCCTCCAGCTCAGCCGGGATGCGGCGGAAACCGAGGCCGATGTGATTGTGTTTTGCGGGGTTCGCTTCATGGCGGAGACCGCGAAGATTCTCAGCCCGGATAAGACGGTTCTTCTGCCGGCCCGGGTTGCCGGTTGCTCCCTCGCGGCGAGCATTACCGGCCAAGATGTTCGCAACCTGAAGAAAAAATACCCCGGGGTACCGGTAGTGACCTACATTAACTGCTACGCGGAGGTGAAAGCCGAAACAGACATTTGTTGTACATCATCCAATGCCCGGGCGGTGATCGAGTCGCTGGATTCGGACCATATCATATTCCTTCCGGACGAATACCTGGCCAGGAACGTAGCCCGGGAAACTGGGAAACACATCATTTTCCCATCCCTAAAGCCTGTGCCGGGTGAAAAGCAGGACGATGCACTGGCGTACGACATAATCGGCTGGACGGGCAAGTGCGAAGTACACGAACGCTTTACGGTTGAGGACATTACCTTGGCACGCAAGCAGTTTCCAGACGTGGTCGTCGTTGCTCATCCTGAATGCTCGCCGGAAGTGGTGGAGGCTTCTGATCATTCGGGTAGCACAACCGCAATCATTGACTTCATCAGGCAATCCCCGGCCACCCAGTACCTGGTACTCACCGAGTGCTCGATGGCGGATAATATCCAGGCGGAATCGAAAGACAAAGAGATGCTGCGTATGTGCTCCGTCCGTTGCCCGCACATGAACGAGATTACGCTCGAAGATACCCTGGCATCCCTGGAGAAGAATCAGTACCTGATCGAGGTCCCTGAAGATATCCGGGTGAAGGCATTGGCGTCGGTTGAACGTATGCTGGCGATCGGTCCGAAGCGGGACTGAGTCCGGCTGTGTTCGCCAAGGTGTGATTAATATATCACATAAGTTGCTCGTGGTAATATAGTTGCGTAGATGATATCACGGGTGGAAGAAGAATGAGTATAGGCATTTGGCTGAAGATATCTCGTCCGGGGCTTTGGTTCCAGACGGTCTGGCTCTACCTCCTGCCGACCGCTTCAATGAGGATCTGGGACTCCTGGGAGTTCTGGGTAGGTCTGGTCTATGTAACCTTTCCCCTCAATTTCCTCGTCTATGGATGGAACGATATGGTCGATTATTCCATCGATAAGGCCAATCCGCGCAAGGATTCATGGCTCTTCGGCGCACGTGCAACACCGGAGCAGTTGCTGCGTCTTCCCGTAGCAATGGTGCTGGTTCAGGTACCCTTCTGGGCTGTCCTGGTGTGGCTGGATCACCTGGCTGGTGGCTTGACGGTCGCCGGTATCTTATTGATTAACTTTCTCTACAACGACCAGCGCATCGCGCTGCGCGGTCGACCGCCCTTTGATCTATTGAACCCCATGGGTTACCTGATCATCCTTTACCTGGGGTACTGGTTGAACGCGGGTCATCCCGTGCCCTGGCAGACGATACTCTACCTGTGTCTTTTTTGCCTGCACGCCCACGTCATCGGCGAGGTGATGGACTTCTACCCGGATAAACTGGCCGGCCGGGTCACCTCGGCGGTTTATATGGGAATCGGGCTTTCCAAGCTGCTGATCATTCTATGTCTCCTGGGTGAAGCGGCTCTCGTGTATTTCACCTTCCACGAATGGGTCCTCACCTCCTTCCTCCTGTTCTGTGTCGCCTGGCTGGTTGTCGACCTAAGCTGGCTGTTTAAAGAAAAGCAATATGGCTTGTCCCAGCTTAAGCTCATGGGGGTCGCCATGAATCTTGCTGGCTACGTCAGTATTTCCTATCTCTGGTGGACCGGCGGCCTGCTACTCGATTGACATCCCTCGCCAGCCTGTTTTGATGAGTGGATGAACACCCGAACCTTTGGTCAAACAAGCCGACCGGTCTCCGAAGTGGGCCTGGGTTGCTGGCAACTCGGTTCCGATTGCTGGGGCGATCTTTCTGAAACCGCCGCGGAAAATATCCTGCGGGCTGCCGTCGATCAGGGCATTACCTTCATCGATACCGCTGACGTGTACGGCGCCGGACGCAGCGAGGAGCTTATCGGCCGGTTTATCCGGGATTGTCCGGAGGAGCTTTTCGTTGCGACCAAGCTCGGTCGGGGGCCGGGTACCTGGCCGGATGGCTATACCCGGGAAAGCCTCACTGCAGCGACCGAAGCGTCCTTGAAGCGCCTCGGTGTAGACTGCCTTGATCTCACCCAGTTGCACTGTATTCCCCAGGAAGAGCTGCACAAGGGGGAGGTTTTCGCACATATGAATGCTCTCCAGGCCGAAGGCAAGATCCGCAACTGGGGCGCGAGCGTGGAGGATATCGACCAGGCCCGGGCCTGCCTGGATGCCGAAGGCCTCAGCTCCTTCCAGGTCATCTTTAACATTTTCCGCCAGAAGCCGGCGCGTGAACTTTTTGACGAAGCCAAGGCCCGGAATATCGCGATCATCGTTCGTTTGCCCATGGCCAGCGGTGTACTCACCGGAAAATTCACCGGTACGGAAAGCTTTGCCGAGAACGATCACCGGAACTTCAACGCCGATGGCCAGCTATTCAACGTTGGCGAAACCTTCGCGGGGATCCCCTTCCCGAAGGCTGTCGAGCTTGCCCAAAGGCTGGAAGCCTTCCTTCCCGAAGGCCTGGCCATGCCCCAGTTTGCCCTGCGGTGGATTCTTGACCATGAAGCCGTCACCACCGTGATACCCGGTGCCACGCGCGTTTCCCAAGTCGAATCGAACGCCCGCGCGAATGCCATCCCCGCCTTGTCCGCCGAGTTGCACGCCAAGCTCGCCGCCTTTTACCAGGAGTACGTCCACAGTCACATTCGCGGTGTATACTGAGGGCCTCAGCCATTCCCCATCATCCCGGGGCCTGATCAATCAATGGTATTATACCGGGAACAGGAAAATTCACCTGAAGACTGGAAGCTGACCGTTCGATGCGTATAGTCCCCGGCATGAGTACGCCCATGTCCAGTTTAGATGATATTCCGGATGCCAGTTCGGCGACGAAGGTTTCGATGCTGCTTACGCTCGGAGTCGGCCTGGTGGTCAGCGGGTTTTTTTATCTGCTATTAGTTCCCGTTATGGAAACCGGATTCGGGCAGTTGTTTTACGCCCGGGGCTGGGTACCGCCGGTATTGGTCATCCTTATGTCCTGGTCCTACGCCATCCTGATGCTCAAGTATTTTAAGTTCAGCAAGCAGCAGGCCGTGTTTAATCATGACCCGTTGCCGATGGCGCTTTCGGAGGATATCCCCGACGGGGCGGTACCTTTTTTCCGTGAGCATATCGCCAAGCTTCCAGTGAAAGTGCAGGGCAATTTTCTGCTCACCCGGATCCTGCGGGGTCTCTCGCATTTTCAGGCGCGGAATAGCACCGCGGAAACATCCACCATGCTGGCCTCGCAGTCGGAGATCGATGCGACGCATGTGGAGTCGAGCTATACGGTTATCAAGGTGTTTATCTGGGCCATTCCGATCCTGGGTTTTATCGGGACGGTCATGGGAATCAGTGAGGCGGTCAGTGGATTCTCCGGCGATTTGCAGAATGTGGAGGACATCTCGGTGATCAAGGACAAGCTGGGCCTGGTGTCCTCGGGACTGGGGGTAGCTTTCGACACGACCCTGATCGCCTTGATTATGAGCCTGTTGGTGATGTTCCCGGCGACCGTGATGCAGATGATGGAGGAGAATCTGCTCAACCGGATAGATGATTTTTGCAACGAGAAACTGGTCAAGCGCCTGGATGAGGGTTCCCGCAGCCGCATGGGCGACGGGGAACTGCACCAGGATATTGCGACCGCGGTTCAGCACTCGATTGCGGGTAACGATGCGGCGTTGATTCACCGCCTGGAGGATGTGCAGAAGACCATGCTCCAGCTGCAGGAGAACCAGGCGGAGCTGGTTGAAGGCGTGTCCAACACGATGCTCGGTGCGGCGGAATCGCTGTCGGGCAGCTTTGCCACGATCGAGGAAGGGGTCCAGTCGCTCGGACAGGTTGTGCGGCATCTCCAGTCCGAGAAGATCGTCGTCGAAGCTCATTACCACGAAAAGACTGGCCTGTTTAAACGTCGCAAAAAAGCAATAAGGCCCGACGTCTCCTGAGTTCCGACCATGAAGCGCCGCCGCAGTACGATTGTCGTTTCGCTTTTCCCCTTCCTGAGCATTCTCGCCTGCGTAATTGGGGTGATCACCTTCATGATTGCCTACTCGGTACTCGCGCAAATCGATCCGGAGGCGGTCCAGGAAGCGGAGGTGCGTGCCGAGGAAGACGCCCGGCTCGGCCGGGAGTACCTGGCTTTACAGAAAAAACTGGAGACGGCGGAGGCGGTGCTGAGCGAATTTCAGAAACTGAAAGGATCGCTGCAGGAGAATCGGGACGCCGTGGCATCCAGGAATGCATCGCTGGAAAAGTTACAGGCGGATTTGAGCCGGATGATCGGGAACCATCCTTCGAAGGCGAAATTGCTGGCGCAAACCACTCAATTCGAGCAGCGAATCAACGAGCTTCAACCGCAGTTGAAGGAGCGCTTGGATAAGATTTCCGCATTACAGGCGGCGGTGAAAAAGCAGCAGAATGTATCCCGGAAGCCCCAACACGGCAAGGTGATCGTTCGTCCGAGTGGTTCGGGAACCAAGGAGAAGATTCGACCGATCTTTGTCGACTGTCTCGATACGGGATTGATGGTGCATCATGGGCCGGAACCCTGGCTCGTAAAGCGTTCAGATCTCGCAAAGAACGCCAAGTGGCTGAGCCTGCTCAAGGAGATTTACGCCGGGGGAAAGAAGACCGTGGTGTTCCTCGTGCGTCCCAATGGGATCGGGACCTACAACGCCGTGCGCAATGTCGCGCTCCGGCATGAGGTTAACAACGGCAAGATCCCCGTGAATGGATTGGGCGAGCTGGATTTGAGTTTCTTTAGATGAAGAAGCGGGAAAAAAGCGAATTGGGCAGCCTGGATTCATTGCTCGATACGATGACCACGGTGGTAGGGATTCTCATTATCCTCCTGATCGTGGTGCAACTTGATGTGGGCGAGACCGTGAAGCGGATTATCAGCAGTGAAATCGGAGATGTGCCCAAGGTGACCGTGCAGGAGATGACGGAACTGCGTGGGCGCTTTGATCAATCGGTTGCCGCGAGTGCCGAGGTCGCGGATAACATTCCGGAGCTGAAAGGCCTCTTGGCCAGCAGTGAATTTGATCTTCAGCGCCTGAATACCCGGCTGATCGCTACCCAGGCCCAATTGAAAAGGTCGACCGATACCGAGCAGGCACTCGGTGAATTGAGCCAGCTGATCACCCAGCAGCAGGCGACCGTCGAGGAGATGGAGAAGGATATTGAGGCGAAGCAGGCCATGCTGCAGCGCTTGTACACTCGTCTGGAAAAGGAGCCGCCGAAGGTGAAAAGTCCGGCACCGAAGGTTGTGCGCCTGCCGGACCCGCGAGATCCGCCGGAAAAATCCCAACCGGTTAACATCATCTGTCGCGGTGGTCGCTTATACCCTCTCTACTGGAGCGCGTTGAAAGCGGAGGTTGACAAGGCGATCACGCATTCGCGTGCGCGAAAGAATGAAAAAGGTGAGTTGGACGGTGCCGCAGTGACCAGTTTCTTTCGCCGGGTGCCGGTGGGCGATCGCTGGTGGAGGGTGGAGGCGTTGGTTGAAAACTATCGCTTGAAGTTTATCCTGCACCGCCGCAAGCCGGGGGAGGAAATCCGCGGGCTTCGCCATCCCCTGTCGAATTACATGAAGCTCCTGGGTGGAATGAACCCGGCGAAAGCATATCTGCGGTTTTACGTCTGGCCGGATAGTTTTGCTATCTACCAGGAGGCCCGGGGCATCGCGACCGAGAAAAACATGCTCGCGGGCTGGGTGCCCACGGAACGAAAGGATGATTGGGCCTCCCATTTTTCCGAGTACTGGACGGTGGGTGCGGCGGCGCATAAGCCGAAGCCAAAACCCCCGCCAAAGACGCCGGCCAAGGCTCCTCCCAAGGTTCGGGATGTAATCGATTGACGGGGAATCACTGGACGCTCGTGGAAGAGGTCAGCCCTCCGAAACATACCGGGTGAAGGAGCCCCTGCGGTTCCCGGGACCGTCCAACCAGGGGAGCCCCTATTTCCCGAACATGAAGCCCTGCCGGACCAGCTCTTTCGTCAGCAGTTTCCGCAGTTTCCGCGCCCACTCCATGCCCTGGACCATGCGGTTTTGATCGACGGCCTGGAAGCGGGCGATATACTTCCGGCCGACGGGCGTCTTGAAGAATTGTACGAGCTCTTCCAGTTCGTTGCCGGTGAATTCTTCGAGTACGGTATCGATATAGGCCTCCTGGACTTCCTTGACATCGATCTTGGGCATGAATTCTTCCTCCCACCATATTTTCGGGACCTTTTCCAACTGCTCGCGGTACGGGGTGACGATGTCTTTGACGACCTGGGACATGGTCAGGTCAGTGCCCGTGAGCACGAGGTATTGCCGGGCGAGCTCGCGCAGTTTTTGATCGTCTTCGGGCAATTCCTTCCAGTCCTTTTCCAGTTGGACCTTGTTCAAGTCCTGTTCCATGGCGCTGTCGGAAAGGCCGATGGGTTTGTCGGCGGGTTTGGGACTTCGTGAGAGTTTGGTCTCCGGCGTGGAACAGGCAAATAAACCAAGGGCGAGCAGGAGACCTGTCAGTAATTGTATGAACTTCATGGTTTCGCTCCTAGTAATTTTTTCCCTGTATTTCAACACGCGATTCAGATTGAGTTTAGTATCGACAGGCGTATTAGGGATAAACGTATGGGTCTTTACAGAAAAGGTAAAGGGTTTGGGCAGAATTGGATTTTTGCGGCGGCCGGGTTTTTCCTGTTTTCGTATCTGTTGCTTGCGGACGATGTGCCAGTGGCACCGATCCGTGCGCAGGTTTATGGGGACCTGGCCGATGTCTATGTCCTGAAGAATGAGCGCGTGGAGGTCGTGATCGATCCTTCCGTTGGCCGGGTGGTTTCGCTCAAGCACATCGGGAAAAATAATCTGCTCACGATGCGGCGCCCACAGCAGCCGTCCCCGGCTTGGTTCAATTATGGTGGCAGCTGGTTTTTTCCGGTGGCCCAGGAGCATTGGATCCGGCTGCAGGATGAAAAGTGGCCTCCGCCCCCCGGCGTGGATGGCATCGCCTGGAAGGCTCACGGCTGGAAGAATGTCGATGGCACCTTGAATTGCCTGCTTGAAACCACGCTTGGAGATCGGCTTCAGTTAAAATGTTCCCGGCAGTTTAGCCTGATACCCGGGAAGTCTGAGATCCTCGTCAAGCAGGAATTGCAACGCCTTGACGCTTCGGTGGTACCCGCTGTTCTCTGGAACGGTTGCCAGGTGAATCGTCCGGACCGCCTCGTGCTTCCGTTGAATCGCAAGAGCCTGTTCCCGAAAGGCTATCAACTCATCGCAGGGGAGCTGCTGCAGCCCTTGATCGTCTGTTCCAATATCGCGGTCTGCGTGACGGATTCCCTGGTCGAGGGGAAGATCGGGACCGATGCGCCGGACCAGTGGATCGGGGCGGTGTCCGGAAACGAGCTGCTCTTGCAGCGCGTGTTGACCCCCCAGCCTCCGCACGGCTATCCGAACGGTGGCTGCGGTGTCCAGGCGTATATCAACCAGGGCCTGGCTTATGCGGATATCGAAGTGTTAAGCCCTGTGAGCGAGTTGGCCGTCGGACAAGTCATTGAGAACGTAATCAAGTTGAGCCTGCATTACATCGATCCCGAATGGAATGATTGCCGCCTGGCCGCAGAGGTCGAAAAATACCTCGGCGGCGAGCCCGTCCCGTAGCGCCCTTCCAGGCAGGTGGATTCAAAAAGCCGACCTGGCTTCCTCCGTCTTGGTAGCAAGCGTTATTGCGTCTGACGCGCGATCTCTTCGAAAATCATGAGATCCATCAGGCGTTCCACGGGGGCCTGGTCGTCGGTCATCACCAGGCCTTTGCCTTCGTAACGCTCGATATGCTGCTTGCCCAGGTAATGGATCAGTCCGGAAACGGCATGGGCCTCGGCTGCTTTGAAATTCCTGTACACCTCGTCGAGGGTGATGGCGTGCCGGGTTCCGATCAGGATAGCCCCTGCACTGGGCTTGGGGATACGGATGATATAGACTTGCTCCATCACGGCATCCATGGTGGCGGCAAGGGCGTTGACCAGGCGGTCGTCGCGGGATGGATTGGCGACATTGATGCTGATAACACCCGTGGGATTCAAATGGTCGCGGAGGTCGGTAAAGAATTCCACCGTTGAGAGCTCAAAGGGGATGTAGGGCTGCTTGTATGCATCGACCATGATTACATCGTACCGGTTGGTATTCAGGGCGATCCAGGCTCGTCCGTCAGTAATGTCGATCTGGGCGTCTTCCTGCTTGAAATCAAAAAAACGTTCGGCGACTTCGTATACCAGGGGGTCCAGTTCGACTCCGTGGATACGCAGTTCGTTCCCATAAAGCCGCCGGAGCAGTTTGATCGTCGTTCCGGCCCCGGAACCGATGATCGCCCAGTCGCGTGTGCCTTTAATCACGTCGTGGGGGGCGGGGTTAAAAAAGGGGCCGAAGGTGAGATAGTCCCAGGTGCCGAAGGTGAACCAGAAATCAGGATGATAGCGGCTGTGATGAACGTGGCCTTCGTTGAGTGAGAGGGTGCGCCAGCCGTCCTTGCGCTCTTCTACCCGCACGTACTGATAGGGGGATTCCCCCTCGAAGAGCGTCTGGGTTCCGGGCTTGATAGCCTTTTTCTGGATGCCGAAGGCCATGCCGAGAATAACCAGGCTGATCACACAGAAAACGATACCGCGGATTTTGTCGCGCAGGAGGAAGTAGCCCCCGGCACTGAGCAGGGTGAGGCCCATGGCAAATAGCAGGTAGGTCGCCCGGGTGCCGATCCAGGGAATGAGCACCAGGGTTGGCAGCAGGGTTCCAAGAAAACTACCGAGGGTCGACAGGGCGTACAAGCGACCGGCAACGCGGCCTGTCTCGTCGACGAGCTCGATGCTGAGGCGGATGGCAAAGGGGGCGACACAGCCGAGGAGGATCATCGGCAGTCCCAGGATCAGGGTCACCCCGACAAAAGACCCCGCGAGGATGCCGGCTTCCAGTTGGGCGAAGCCCTTGAGCGACCAGCCGAGCACGGACTGGGCAATGATCGGCGTGAGGGACAGGAGGATGCCGGAAATGCCCAGGATGTTGAACAGGGTCGCTGGGCGGGGCGAGCGGTCGGCCCATTTCCCGCCTATCCAGTACCCCAGCGAGAGGGCGAGCAGGATGAGGCCGATAAGGGCAGACCAGACCGGCAGCGAGGTGCCGAAGTAGGGGGCCATCAATCGGGAGGCGGAGAGTTCGGCCCCGAGGATGATCAGCCCGGCCAGGAAGACTACGATGCCGATATATTTTTTCATCCGAGCTTCAGGTTGGAGGTAATGCTCGCGACCGCGGTCTTGACATGATCTCGATGCCCGAAGGCGCTGAGGCGGAAGTAGCCTTCGCCACTCGGGCCGAAGCCCGCGCCCGGGGTACCCACCACGTGACATTCGCCGAGGAGTTTATCGAAGAAGGTCCAGGAGTCCAGGCCGTTGGGATTTTTCATCCAGACATAGGGAGCGTTTTTTCCGCCGAAGGTGGTGATGCCCACACGGTCCAGGCCCTCCTGGATAATGGCGGCGTTCTCCATGTAGTACGTGGTGAGCATGCGGCAGGCCGCGAGGCCTTCGTCACTGAGTGCGGCGAGTCCACCACCCTGGACCACGTTGGAAGCGCCGTTAAAAAAGGTGTTCTGGCGGCGGGTCCACAGGGCTTTGACTTCACCTGGAGAGGTCCCCTCGGCCACCAGTTCCTCGGGTACAATGGTCCAGCCGAGACGGACCCCGGTAAAGCCGGCGTACTTGGAGAAACTGCTGATCTCGATCGCACAGGTTCGGGCACCCTCAATCGCATAGATGCTCCTGGGGAGGGTATCGTCCTGGATAAAGGCCGCATAGGCGGAGTCGAAGAGAATAATCGCCCGGTTCTCGATCGCGTAGTCGACAAACATCTTGAGCTGCTCGTGCGTGGCCACCGCGCCGGTCGGGTTGTTCGGGCTGCAGATGTAGATGAGATCGACTTTGCGGTCCGGGAGCTCGGGGAAGAAGCCGTTGTCTTCCGTGCACGGCATATACACCAGGCCCTCGTAGCACCCGTCTACGGCGGGGCCGGTGCGGCCGCTCATCACCTGGCTATCCACATAAACGGGGTAGGCGGGGTCTTGCACGGCGACGACGTTGTCGGTGGCGAAAATCGACTGGATGTTCGCGGAGTCGGACTTGGCACCATCGCTGATCCAGATATCCCCTGCGGGGACATCCACACCGAAGCCGTGGTAATGGTTGGACAGGGCCTCGCGCAGGGGCATTTGGCCTTCGCTGTCGCCATAGCCACTGTAGGTCCTGGGGCTGCCGAGCTTGTCCGTTGCTTCACGGATACCTTCGAGGATTGGCCCGGGGATGGCCTCGGTGGTATCACCGATCCCCAGTCGCATGACGGTCGCATCGGGATGCTCCGAGAGAAAGCTGCGGGTGCGCCGGGCAATTTCCGGGAAAAGATATCCTGAGCCGAGTTTCGAATAGTGCGGATTGATTTTTGCCATGCGAATACTCCTGAAACTGAATTTGCGAGTGTCTAACGCCCGAGTCCGTGGCTTGCAAGGGTTTAAAGGATTTCCTTCCGCTCGCCTCGTTGCCTGTTTTGGTTATGGTGGATCAGGGCGTATACGGGCAGCGAGGCCGGTGTACAAGGCGCGTATAACATTCCTTTTGACTTTTTGCCGCCTGCGCCATTGAATTCCACGCTATGTCGGATGTCCAGCTCGAGCAGGTATGCAAGATCTATCCCGGCGGGGTGGAGGCGGTTAAAGATATCTGCCTCCAGATCCGTGACCGGGAATTTATCGTGCTGGTGGGGCCCTCCGGTTGTGGGAAATCGACGACCCTGCGCATGATCGCCGGCCTGGAGGAGCTGTCCAGTGGATCGATTTCGATCGATGGTGAAAGGGTCAACGATGTTCCTCCAAAGGATCGCGATATCGCAATGGTTTTCCAGAATTACGCCCTCTATCCCCACATGACCGTCTACAAGAACATGGCCTTCGGCCTCAAGTTGCGCGGTTTCCCCCGGGCGGAGATCGAAGAGCGGGTGCAGGAGGCGGCGGAGATCCTGGGAATCCAGGACCTGCTCCATCGCAAGCCGAAAGCGCTTTCAGGGGGCCAGCGCCAGCGGGTGGCCGTCGGTCGGGCCATTGTCCGCAAGCCGAAGGCCTTCCTGTTTGACGAACCCTTGTCGAACCTGGATGCCAAGCTCCGGGTGCAGATGCGGACCGAAATCAGCCGACTGCATCACCGCCTGGAATCAACGATGATTTATGTGACCCATGACCAGGTCGAGGCCATGACCATGGGTGATCGCATCGTGGTCATGAAAGATGGCGAGATTCAGCAGGTGGCTTCGCCCCTGGTTTTGTACAACGACCCGGCGAACCAGTTTGTCGCCGGGTTCATCGGAAGCCCGCCCATGAATTTTTTCCGGGGCCGGATCGCGCGCAAGGCGTCGGGGTTGGTGTTTGAAGAGGGGCGCTTCGATGTGCCGATTCCGCCGGGCAGTGAAAACCTGGTCGCTCCGGTGGAAGGCAAAGAATTGGTCCTGGGGGTACGACCGGAAGACATCCGTCATCAGGAAGACGCCCCGGCCTCCACGGTCTCCGCGACCGTGGAAGTGGTCGAGCAAATGGGTGCGGAAGTGATGGTGTATTTGAATACCGGCTTACACGCTTTTATCGCCCGGATGCCTGCGGCGTCCACCGCGCAGGTCGGCCAGGCCATGAACGTTGATTTGGATATGGACAAGGCCTGCTATTTTGATGCGACTACGGGCGACCGGGTACGCCCGGCATGAGTGCCTGGGCCCCTATACTCGCCTTGGGTTTATTCTCAATCCTGTGGCAGACGGTTGCGGTGGCCGCCGTCTGTTTTGCAGCGGCCATCTTGCTGGTCAGTCACCTCCGTTATCAACGCATGTCGCTGGAAGCCCACGATGAGGATGGCTCGAGCATGAAGACCGACGAGGCCTTTCGCATTCGGATCGCGCGTTACCTGGGATCGATGCATCGTGAGCCGGCACCTTTCAGCACGATCATCTTCACCTTGCATGACATCGAGGCCCTCCATCAGGAGTTCGGCGATGAGTCGGTTGACGATATGATGAATTACCTCCTTGATGAGTTGAAAACGGTCCTTCGCGCCAGTGACTCGGTGTTGCGCTATGATCGCCATCGCATTGGCCTGGTTGCCGCGGTTGGCCTGGATGGCGTAGAATCGTTTCTTTCACGCCTGCATCGTTCGTCCGAGCTGGAGGCCTTCCGGACCAGGTCCGGTGTGCTGAAAAAGCTGCGGGTGCGCATCGGGGTATCGACCTGCCCGGAGAACGGTGACACCGTATATCAGTTGATGGGGGCTGCGGAGAAGGCGTTACAACTTGCCTTGGCGGAGTTCGATTCATCCTGGCAGATCGCGCGGGGGATGGTCCAACGCAAGGTGGAGCACGACGGGGGGTACCGCAGCGATGCATCGCCGGAGCGAGCTGCTTTACCCTCAGAAAAGAGAAATGATGAACCAGCAGACGAGTCCCCGCGTGATGGGGGTCTTCTCGGCCTGCTGGGCA
>JAPYUI010000343.1 GCA_029936175.1 Kiritimatiellia bacterium | reverse complement strand
TTTGCCTTTGCCCAGACAAATACCTGGTCCGGGCCGGCAACCGCGAAGCCACGCAATTGCTCACGATCCCAGGCCATGAGTCCGCCCCCGGTGTCGGCAAAGCGGAGGACCATTTTGTTGCCCTTGATCTCGGCTTCCCGGTACAGGGGCCCGGACCGAACAAGGTCGAGTCCGTAATCATCCGCCAGGGCCCAGCGTGCCAGGCGTTTCCCGACATCCTGCTTGTTCTTGGGATGAATGTCCCGCGCCATGCCAATGTCGGTAATCACCGCCATGCCGGTTTTCGGAAGGGACAAGGTCATGGTCTGGGCTTCACGCAGTTCGGCCCAGGCGCTATCCCCGGGCTCGTCTTTCTGCTCCTTGAAATTCGCCAGCTGGACAAAATGAAAGGACAGCTCGTATCCCCAGTCGTTTCGCCAGTTCGCGATCATCAGGGGAAATAGGGTTCGATATTGATGCGCCCGAGTCGAATTTGATTCACCCTGGTACCAGATCGCCCCCTTGACGGCAAAGGGGATCAAGGGCGCGATCATCCCATTGTACAGGTTGCCGGGATTGTGCTGGGAAACGCTGGGCTTGGCTTGAAACCGGGGTTTTCTCGGGATCGGTTTCCCCGCAGCCTTTGCCTTGGCCCTTTTGATCTCCCAGTCCGCCAATCGTTTTTCATCCAGCTCCTTTGCCTTGCCGCTTCTTTCCGCTTCCAATTGGATCTCCCATCGGTCCAGCAAGGGTTTCAGGCTGTCAACCTCCTTGATGGCTGCCCGGCGGGTCCAGGCCTCCGAAGGCGTTCCTCCCCAGGCGGTATGGATCAAGCCGACCGGGACGTTTAGGCTCCGCTGAAGGGTCCGGCAGAAAAAATACCCCACCGCCGTGATATCCCCGGCAATCCCCGGGTGGCAAAGTGCCCAGGCAGCCTCGCAATCCTCCTGCTGCTCCATGGTGGCGTGACGTCCCACCAGCAACAAACGCAACGCGGGCTCGTTCGCCGCAGCGACCTCCAATTTCCCGTCCTTCACCCGGGAAAGGGACATGGCCATGTTCGACTGGCCCGAGCAGATCCACACTTCACCCACGAGGACATCTTCGCACGTCACGCTTTCCCCGTCGGCTTTCACCGAGAGCGTCCCGTCCTCAAAGGAGGCCGCCATGGGATCCAAGTGCACCATCCACTTGCCGGATGCGTCGGCCTTGGCCTTTTTGACCTGCCCGGCAAAGGCGACTTCGACCGGTTGGCCGGCCTTCGCCCAGCCCCATATGGGCACGGCCTGCCCTTGCTGAAGCACCATGTGGCTGCCGATGACAGCCGGGAGCTTGAGTTCGGCGTGGGTGACGGTAAAGGATGCGAGCAGAATAAGGACAGTACGTTTCATGGGGAGACGAAAGCAGATGTCCCCCACCCCGTCAAGCGAAGCCACACCGCGTGCCACGCGATGCCGGGCCGATCGCCAACCCGGCCTTCAGTTGGAATGAAGCACCCCGGGAAGGCCTGGGCCTACACATCACACACGGCACAGCCGTGCCGCAGGGCGAGGATCTTGTCCTCCCAGGTCGGAATAAACTCCTGCGCGACAAAACCATCGAAGCCTATCTCAAGCACCACCTTCATGATGGCCGGGTAATTGATCTCCTGCGTGTCATCCAGCTCGGCACGGCCCGGATTTCCCGCGGTATGCAGGTGCCCGATATAGTCCTTGTACTTGCGCATGCGGCGAATGATATCCCCGTTCATGATCGAAACATGATAGATGTCGAAGAGCAGCTTGAAGTTCGGGGAGTCAACCTGCCTGATCATGTCGACACAATGATCGACATCATCACCGAAATAGCCCGGATGCCCCTTCATGTGATGCGTGTCATCACGCGTATTCAAGTGTTCGAAGCAAATCGTGATATCGTTTTTTTCCGCGTATCCCACGGCCTTTTTCCAGCCCTCGACGCAGTTCTTCGTCATCTGCTCGGGGCCCACTCCATCAACCGTGAACCCCGTGAAGGTGATTACGCGCTTTGCGCCGAACTTCACGGCCACGTCGACGCCCTCCTTGATCTTGTCGACAACCATTTGGTGCTTGGCGGGATCCGCCGGGCCTTCCTTGAAGCCATGACTGCCCACCAGCGAGATGTCCAGGCCGTGTTGCTTCGCCAGTGGGTAATTATTCCGGGATATCCCCTCGATTCCCTCCAATCCAATCGCTGCGCAATGCGGAATCAAATCGGATGCCTTCATCGGGTTGAAACACCATCCCATCACCGACTGCCTGATCCGCTTGTTGGTGATCTTGAATGCTGGATCGGCGGCCGATTTCGGCGCCTGGGCCTGGGATGAAAAAGTGGAACCCACCGCACCCACGGCGGCTGTTTTTAAAAGATCTCTGCGCTTCATGATAAGGTCCGTTCTATTCCAGCTTGTTCTCACTATGCTTCGTACAGGTTTTCAGGTGAAACCGCAATCACAAGACCGGATCATCGATTTTCTTCATTTCCGCAAGCAACTGGGCGTATAGGCGCTTGATCAGCGATCGGGATCCCCGATGAAGTTCTTCGCCTGGTCATCCGTGAATATGAACAGAATGTTCGGCTTTTTTGCCGCCGGCACCC
>JAPYUI010000117.1:5831-14024 GCA_029936175.1 Kiritimatiellia bacterium | reverse complement strand
GGAGATGAAAAACCTCGCCCGGGAGCTCGCCAAGATGCCGGACAGCGATGAGCGACGACAAAAGGAAAAAGAACTCAAGAACAAGATGAAGGAAATGGCCGACTTTGCAAAGAACAGCATGAACAGCGCTGCCGGTCAGACCGCCATGCAAAAAGCACTTGAGCAGCTCAACATGGCCCAGTTGATGGACCAGATCACCCCGGAGATGATGAAGGACCTGATGGAACAGATGGACCTCGCGGGCATGGAGATGCAGCAGAATGCCCAGAACATACGCGACATGAAAGCACTGGAGGATGCAATGAAGGCCGCCCAGAAAGCCCAACTGGCGAACCAGCAGGGGGAGAAAGGCCTGGACGGTGAGGAATGCCAGGCCTGTGAAAACGCCAAGGGCGGCCAGGGGCCGGGCGGAAACGAGGGCATGAGCATGGAGGAATACGAACAGTTTTATAACGACATGGTGGCACAGGGTCAGTCCGGCCAGGGATCGGGCGAAGGGATGAGGGGCCCGGGCACCGGCGAAGGGGGCCAGGCCCCGGAAAACCCCAACCAGAACAATGCCTTCAAAGAAGAAAAAACGCCGACCCCGCTCCAGGCCGGGCGGATTCTCATGACCTGGGAAACCAAGGAAAAAGCCTTCACGGGCAAGGTCGATGAGAGTTACGACGAGAACCTGAAGAAGGTGAAGCAGGGCGTGAGTGAAGCCATCGTCCAGGAACGCGTTCCGCCGGGGTATCATGACTCAATCCAGCAATACTTCAACAGCATCCAGCCGCCGGTGACCGGGGAACGAGCGCCCGAAACCGAGCCGGCTGAGCCTCAGCCCCTGCCGCTGGAAGTCCCTCCGCAGGACTGATGGGGAAACGAGCGCCAGCTGGTTCAACCGGGGGATGGACCCATCCGTCCATCGCTTGAAGGGATCCCCCGGCACCTGGAATACCCGCGATGAAGACGTTTTCCCTCCCAATGGTCATCCTCTTCGTCCTCGCGCTGGCAGCGGTCTACGCCTGGGTTAACGCGAGCAGGAACCGGCTCATCATCTACTGCGCCCACGATGCCCTCTATTCCGAAGCCATTCTCGAGCGCTTCAGCGACGCAACCGGGATCAAGGTCACGGCGCGCTTCGATAACGAGGCGACCAAGTCGCTCGGCCTGGTCGAGCTCCTGATTCAGGAAAAAGATCATGCGCGCTGTGATGTGTTCTGGAACAACGAGCTGCTCGGCATGATGGATCTCCAGGCGAAAGGCGTACTGGAGCCGTACAAGGGCAGCGGCTATGCGCGGATCCCGGGAGCCTTCAAGGATCCGGCAGGCCATTGGACCGGGTTTGCCGCCCGTCTGCGGGTGTTTATCGTAAATACAAACTATCTGGAGGCCGGGGAGACCGCAATCCAAGCGGCGCTCGCGGGCGATCTTTCCCGCGTCGCGATGGCCAAGCCGATGTTCGGGACCACGCTCACCCACTACAGCGTGCTCTGGAAAACCCAGGGGGCGGAACAGGTCAAGGCCTGGCACGCAGATCTACGTCAACGCGGCCTGCAGGAGGTCCCCGGAAACGGCCCGGTGAAGAATCTCGTCGCCAGGGGCCTCTGCGACCTCGGCTACACCGACACGGATGACTATTCCCTCGCCTTCGCCGATGGCAAACCTGTCGCCGCGCTGCCGGTTCGCCTCGATAACGGCCAGACCATCTGCATTCCCAATACGGTCGCCTTGATCAAGGGTACCCGGCACCGTGCCGAGGCCGAGCAACTCGTCGACTTCCTCCTCTCCGCCGAATGCGAAACCCTGCTCGCCAACGCGCGATCCCGCCAGGTTCCCCTCGGCGAGGTGGACGAAACAAGGATCCCCGAGGAGGTCCGCCGCTTCAAGTCCTGGGCCGCCGATGGCATCGGGCTCCAGCAGGTGCTCGATGCACGAAATGCCTGCCTGGACTGGCTGAAGGAATAAGGCTTCGCAGCCCTGGACCCGGGGCAAGGGGGCCATCGCGCCTCTTGCCAAGCACCCGTGCGGGCGGTATAAGCCTGCCATGTCCGAAGACCTGGCCATTACCCTGACGCGCGCACTTTTGGTCGCGCTGCTTACCCTGTGCGTGGCGGCTCCCCTTGCCCGTCGCTTGCGCAGCGGGGGCGCGGGCATCTGGGTCTGTGCGGTGCTTCCCTTCCTGGTCCCGCCCCTGCTCACCGGCTACACCTACACCAACAACCATGGCGTGCTCACCTGGCCAAGGCTGGGCCGTGAAGCCTTTTACGGCCTTCTGCTGGTATGCCGCCTGCTCGCACCCGCAGCGATCGTCCTCGCCCTCGCACGGCCGAAGATCAACGCGTCCTCCCGCTTTGCCTTCTCCATGATGACTCGAACAGGCGCAGGCCTGCGCATGCGCAGCTGGCTGCTCGGGCCGGGAGCGGGCTTCGGGATTGCCGGCATGCTGGTCTTCCTGCTCGCCTTTCTCGAATTCGAACTCGCCTCCTTCTTCCTCGTCGGCTCCTGGTCGGTGAAGCTCTTCGATGCGCAAGTCGGTGGCCAGCAGCTCGCCACCTCGCTGCAGCAGGCGAGCGGCCCCTTCTTCGTCGCCGCCCTCCTCCTCGCAGGCTTGTTCTGGCGTTTTCGGGCCACCTATCGACTGCCGGACGTGGACGCGGAACCGCCCAGGCCGGGATCGACCTGGCCGCTTTGGCCGGCCTTGTTCATCCTCCTCGCCTGGCCGGCCTTCGACCTCATGCGCGATAGCCTGCAAGGCGTTCAGCCCCTGGCACGGGACTTCAGCATCGCAAACGAGCTACTCGCCAGCTTCGGCTTCGCCCTGGTAGCAGCCTGGCTGGTAACCCGTATCGTTGCAGGGGAACGCTCCCCGGTTCGGCTTCTTTTCACTGCCCTCCCCGGCCTCTTTGGTGCGCTGATCATCGGTTTGGTTTTCCTCCGGCTTTTTCAGCTGCCGTTTTTGCATTTCGCGTACGACACCCCCGCTCCTTACCTGCTCGGCATGCTGTTCTCCCTCATGCCCACAGCGGTACTGCTCCACCTGCTCGCGGATGCGAGCCGAACCACCACCGCTTTCAGCACCGGGATGGCACGCAAGCCGGGATGCATTCGCTGGGTGCTCACGGAACGTCGCAACCTGGCCGTCTTTCTTGCGCTCTTCTGCCTGGGCTGGTTTGAGCTCAGCCTGGGCTCCCTGCTCGCGCCTTCCGGGATGACCCCGGTCACCGTACGACTCTACAATTTCATGCACTACGGCCAAAGCCAGGTGCTCTCGGCCATGGTGCTTGTCACCCTGCTTAGCCCCTTGTTATGCGTGGGTTTAATCTATTACACGAGGCGGACATGGGCGCGATCTGGACGCTGAACCAGGCCGGGTTATCCGGTCGCGGTCGCCCACGACTGGATGCCCTCGATCTTCGTATCGAGCCGGGCATCACCGCGATCATGGGACCATCCGGTGCCGGAAAGACCTCGCTTTTGAACCTGCTCGTCGGCTTTGAAAGCCCGGACACCGGCACCCTCACCGGACCGGCGCAGCCGATTGCCTGGTCACCCCATGATGGGGGGCTCTGGCCGCATTTGAACGTCCGGGAGCACCTTGCAGCGGTGAGCGCATGCGACCCTGCGGCGTTCCTCGCGCCCCTGCGGTTGATGGATCACCTGGAGGTCCTTCCCCAGGACCTTTCCCTGGGCGAACGCTCCCGGTTGTCTATCGCCCGCGCGCTGGCCACCGGCCGGGAGGTACTGGTCATGGACGAACCGTTGATCCATGTCGACGCCGCAACCGAGGTCGAGGGCTGGGCCTTTATCCTCGACACGGTTCGCCAAAGGAACGCGAACCTGGTCTATTCCACCCACGTGCCGGAAAAAGTCATCGGGATCGCCGAATCGGTCCTTTGCCTTTCCGAAGGCCGGGGGACGTATCATGGATCTGTTTCGGAGTTGTACTACGAGCCGGAAAGCCTTGACCTCGCGGAAGTCCTGGGCCCCTGCAACTGGTTCGAGTCGGACGAAGCCGCGCATGAGTTGGTGGGCGCCGGAACGCGCTGCCTGCGCCCGGAACAACTCCAGTTGATCGCGGATCCGGAAGGTCCGCTGGAGGTCCTTTGCGTTACCTTTCGCGGCAGCCTGGAAGAAGTCCTCGTGCGTGATCCCCGCACCGAAAAAAGCCGTCTGCTCCTCCACCGGCCTCCTTGCAAACGCTTGAAGAAAGGGGATAGGCTGACGCCGGTATGCGTATTCGGCAGCTAACCTTGAAGACCTGGTACGGGTTCAGGATTTCAGCCGCGGGTACCCTGCCGCTGCTGCTCGGTTGCACCCCGGGGCAACAGCATAGCCTGGACGTTAAAAGCACCCATACCTGGTCCATCCCCGCCATCGACACGAAGTTCCCCGGCCCGAGGAGTATCGCGTTCGGACCGGATGGCTCCGCCTACGTGCTCGATAACGGGGGTCGCGTGCTCACCTACAATCGAGCGGGCGACTGCGTGGGACGCTGGTTCATGCCGGAATACGATGTCGGGCGACCGGAAGGCATCGAGGTCACCCGGGATGGCAAGCACCTCACGGTGTGCGACACCCACTATCACCGGATTGTCCAATTCACCCTCGACGGCATCGAGGTCAATCGTTTTGGATCCCGCGGCACCGGACCGAGCCAGTTCGAATTTCCCGTGGCCGTGACCCAGGATGACCGGGAGTATATCTACATCGCCGAGTACGGCGGAAACGACCGGGTCCAGAAATTTACCCGGGACGGCAAGTACGTCCTCACCTTTGGCAGCTTCGGCACCGGGCCCGGCCAATTCCAGCGGCCCTCCGGCATGGTCTGGCACGACGGGCTGGTTTACATCGCCGACGCAATCAACAACCGGATCCAGATTTACACCGACCAGGGCAGCTACCGGGGCGAGCTCCAGGATCCGGAAAACCCCTGGGCCTTGCGCTTCCCTTACGACATCACGATGTGTAAAAAGGGGACCCTGATTATCGTGGAATATGCCAAAGGTAGAATCACCCGGGTCGGGCTCGAAGGACGACTGTTGGGTCGCTTCGGGAACAGTGGCCGGGGGGCCGGCCAGATGACCACCCCCTGGGGGCTGGATGTCGATGAAGATCTGCGGGTCCTGGTCGCCGATACAGGCAACCGCCGCCTGGTGGAGATCCAATTGTGACCGTGCAGGGATTCTTGTATAACCTGGCCCCGCCTATCCGGCGGCCGGTGACCCTGGATAGCATCGTGCTGCCGGTGCTCTTCCTGGTCCTCTACCTCGGCCTCTGTGTCGGACTCGAACAGACCGACACCCTGCTCTTCGCCCGGCCGGGGGCTTTCTGGCTGGGACTCTTCCTGCCCTGGCTGTGGTGGGTGCATCTCCAGGGCTATCATGGCCTTGCGCCCTTCCGGGCAAACCTCGCCCTGCTGCTTCGCCTCTCGATGGGCGGGGCCTTCGTCATGGTGCTCGCCGAGCCGCGCTCGGTCCGCGAGAGCACTATCATCAGTACCATGTATGTCCTGGATATCAGCGACTCCATCGGGGAAGGCGCAACCGATGCGGCCCTTAAGTACGTGATGAGCCAGGTCGAGAAGAAGCCGGAGAAAGACCAGGCGGGCCTGGTGGTCTTTGGCCGGAACGCGGCGGTTGAACTGCCGCCGCGGGTGACCTTTCCCTTTGAGGCGATCAATGTACGCGTCTCCAGGGATGGAACCGACCTCGCCCGCGGGCTCTCCCTCGCCGAGGCCATGTTGCCCGATGAAAACCAGGGCCATATCGTACTCATCAGCGATGGAGCCGAGACGGACGGCAACGTACAGGAGATGCTGGACGCCCTGCGCGCCAAGGATATTCCCGTGGATGTCCTCCCCATCAGTTACGACTATGAAAACGAGGTATGGCTGGAGAAGCTTGAGATCCCCCGGACGGTGAAGGTCGGCGAAACATACGATGCAGCCGTCGTGCTCTCGTCGCTGAAAAAAGGATCGGGGAAATTGATCCTCCAGGAAAACGACCAGGTGATCTACGACAAGCTGGTCGAATTCAAGGCGGGAAAAAACCGTTTTGTCATCCCGATCTACCTGCGGGAGGCCGGGTACTACGAATACATCGCCCGCATCGAGATGCCCGAGGGCAAAGACGGCTGGTCCGAAAACAACCTTGCGGTCAACGAGCTCTATCTCAAGGGCGAGGGCAGGGTCCTCCTGGTTACCAGTACCATCGGCGAGGCCAGGGACTGGGAGCCGATGGCCAAGGCGCTCCAGGAATCGAAGAAACTCGTGGAGGTGATCCCCTCGCCCGAGTTTCCCATGGATGCTATCGCCCTCATGCCCTACGATGTAATCGTCTTCCCGAACGTGCCCGCGGACGAGTTGAATGTCGCACAACAGCAGGCCGTAAAGGATGCGGTGTTTCGCCAGGGCATCGGGTTTATCATGCTGGGGGGCGACAACAGCTTTGGACCGGGCGGGTATCACCGCACGCCCATTGAGGAAGCCCTGCCGGTATCCATGGACGTCAAGCAGAAGAAAATCATGCCCAAGGGGGCGCTTGCCATCGTGCTGCATACCTGTGAATTCGCGAACGGAAACACCTGGGGAAAACGTATAACCATCGAAGCGATCAAGGTGCTCGGCGCCCAGGATGACGCCGGCGTGATGGTCTACAATTGGGGTAATGGCGGAGCCGGGGGCGTCGATGGCGTCCAGTGGTTGTTTCCGCTGATGCCCGCTTCCGAGCTGGACAAGATGATCCCCAAGATCAACAACGCACGGATCGGGGACATGCCCAGTTTCGCCCCGACCATGGAGATGGGGCTCAAGGCGCTCAAAGCCAACGACGCGGCCATGAAGCACATGATTATCATTTCGGATGGCGATCCTTCCCCGGCACCGCCCGCCGTGCTCAAGGATTTTGTCAAGGAGGGCATCACCGTTACCACCATTTCGATTTTTCCCCACGGGGGACAGGAGCAGCTGCTCATGCGAACCATCGCCAACCAGACGGGTGGCCGCTACTATTACCCCAAGGATGCCCAGCAGCTTCCGAGCATCTTCATCAAGGAGGCCAAGACGCTCAAGCGAAGCATGATCCAGAACAAGACCTTCGGCCCGGTGACCGGCTTTCCTTCCCCGGTGCTCAAGGGAATGGCCGGGCTGCCGAACCTGCACGGCTATGTCATCACCACCTTGAAACCCCGGGCAAACAATGTCCTCCTGCACCGGTATGAGGAAGAAGAAGATCCCATCCTCGCCATACACCGTCACGGCCTGGGAAAGGCTGCCGCCTTCACCTCCGATCTCAATGCCAACTGGGGCAAGGACTGGGTGACCTGGGAGCATTATCGCGCCTTCGTCGACCAGCTGGTCACCGAGGTGGGACGGGTACAGCAGCAAACGCACTTGAGTATGCAGTCCTTCGCCGACGGGAGCACCGGTGTCGTGGTCATCGAGGACTACCACGAGGGTGCTTCTTTCCTCGACTTCACGGTGGAAATCAACGGCCCCAGCCGACAGGCGAAGCGGGTGCGGATGAAGCAGGTCGGTCCACGCCTGTATCGCGGGGAATTCCCCCTCGAGGGCAAGGGTCGTTACCAGGTCCTCGCGGCCGGGCAGGGGGATGATCGGAACGAACAGGTCACGGGGGGCTTCGCCGTGCCGTATTCGCCGGAGTATCTCAAGTTCCGCGCCGATGCCATTTCACTCAAGGGTATCGCGGAGAAGACCGACGGCCGGGTCCTGAACGGCTCCGAGACGCCTGAAACGTTTTATGCCACCGCGCGAAAGCCCCGCCTGAGTTCACGGCCGATATTCGACTGGTTTCTCTGGGCCCTCGCGATCCTGGTTCCCCTCGATGTCGGGGTGCGGCGGATTCAACTGGACCTGTATGTCATCAAGGGCTGGCTCGGGCTGACTAAGCGGGGGGGCGGGGAGTCGACGGAAACCATGGGGGCTCTCCTGAAGCGCAAGAAGGATGTCGATCAATCACTGGATGATCGCCGTGAGGAAAGCCCAGCCAGGCTCGTGTTGCCGACCAGCCCCGTGGCAAAAAAACCGCGGCGGGAACGAAGGCCCGATGCAGTGAAACCGAAGGGCTCGGACCCAACCCTTGATGAAACGACGACCGGTCGCTTGCTGGCCTTGAAGAAGCGTCGCGAAGAAGAAGAGGAGCGTGGGAAATGATGCACCCCTCCAGGACCGGTGGACCCTTGTTTGATAAA
>JAPYUI010000117.1:0-5731 GCA_029936175.1 Kiritimatiellia bacterium | reverse complement strand
AGGAGCGTGGGAAATGATGCACCCCTCCAGGACCGGTGGACCCTTGTTTGATAAAATCCGGGCTGGCGAGCCCGGCACAACCATGGATCTTCGATTTATGAACGCCCTACCCGTCAGCGAACCCCCCTTTATTTAACCCTCTCTAACCAAGGAAACCCGATATGAACGAAGAAGAACTCAGTGAAGAAGGCGTCCGGTTCAAAGAAGCCTATGACGGCGTGAAAAACGAGATCGCCAAGGTCATCGTGGGCCAGGAACGAGTGGTGGAGGCCTCCCTCACCGCCCTGATTGCCGGTGGACATGTGTTACTGGAGGGGGTCCCGGGCCTGGGGAAAACCATGCTGGTCCGGGCCATGTCCGAAGCGCTTGATTTGAATTTCAAGCGGATCCAGTTCACGCCGGACCTGATGCCGGCCGATATCATCGGCACCAACATCATGAACCACGATGCCGATGGCAACTACGATTTCGAGTTCCGGCAGGGGCCGATCTTCACCCAGTTGCTGCTCGCGGATGAAATCAACCGGGCAACGCCGAAAACCCAGTCCGCCCTGCTGGAAACCATGCAGGAAAGTTCCGTTACCGCGGGTGGACAGACCTACCTGCTCGAGCCGCCCTTTTTCTGCATGGCGACCCAGAACCCGATCGAGCAGGAGGGGACCTATCCCTTGCCGGAAGCGCAACTCGACCGTTTCATGTTCAAGATCAGCGTGCCTTTCGTGAACCGGGATGAGCTCAACGAAATTGTCAACCGTACCATTCTCAAGCAGCAGACCGATATCATGAAGGTCCTCAACGCGGCCAAGATTATGGCCCTGCGCGAGATCCTGGACAAGGTCGTCGTCGCGGATCCCATTCGCGATTACGCCGTACGGATCGTGCTCTCCACGCACCCGGAAACCGAGTTCGCAAGTGAATCGGTGAAGCAATTCGTGCGATGGGGCGCGAGTCCACGGGCGGTACAGGCCTTGATTCGCGCCAGTCGGGTCCGTGCCCTCACGCAAGGCCGTGCCCACATCGCCTACGAGGACATCCGCCACTTTGCCGAGGATGTCCTGCGACACCGGGTCTTGTTGAACTACGACGGGCAGGCCGAGGGGAAAGATATCGACGCGCTAATCCGGGAAAACCTTGAGGCCATGGCTGAATAAACGGGTGAGCCGTGCGCTGAAGCCTATGGATGATCTTCATGAAAACAACCCCCCAACAAGTCCTGTACCCGAAGCGCCTATTGCCAGGCGCTAAACAAGGCGCAGGGCACGCGCAGGAAGGGGAGCCGCGAGCGAAGTGAGCAAGCCCCAGATAACCCCCTTGATGAAGAACGAGACCCTCGCCCGGGTCGAGCGTTTGCGCATCAACACGTCTCGTCGCTTCACGAACAAAAGCCGTGGGGAGCACTTGGCCGGCAAGGGCGGCCAGAGCATTGAGTTCAGTGATTACCGGGATTATTGCGATGGGGACGATGTGCGCTATATCGACTGGAACATCTTTTCCCGCTTACGGCGGCCCTACATGAAGATTTTCCACGAGGAAGAAGAACAGCACGTGGTGATCCTGGTCGACGCCTCGTCTTCCATGCAGTTTGAAGGCAAGTTCGAGCGGGCGAAAGAGCTGGCGGCGGCCTTTGGCACGATGGGGCTGATGGCACTCGAGCGGGTAAGCTGTTGGGCCTTCAACGAAGACACCGGGCCACTCATGCGCTTTCAGCCGACCACCGGGCGCATCCAGATGCCCAAGTTGTTTGCGTTTATTGAGAGCCTCCAGGTCGGCGGGGACCGCTCCGTCGACCGGGGCATTGAGACCCTGCTCAAGTACCATCGCGGCCGCGGGGTTGCGATCGTGATCTCGGATTTCCTCACCCCCGCAAACTTCGGGCGCACCTTCAACCTCCTCTACAGTTCCGGACTGGAAGTCATGGCCCTGCAGGTACTCAGCCCCACGGAGGTCGACCCGGATGTCACCGGCGATGTGCGTTTTATCGACTGCGAGAACCAGGAACGCCTGGATGTCTCCTCCGCCGCGAGCCTGGTGGATCTCTACCAGGAATATCGCCTGGCCTTTGCGGCGAACCTGGAAGAGGAATGCCGCAAGCGAGGCGGAAAATTCCTGTCTACCAACAGCGGTACCACACTCGATCACGTCCTCTTCGATCAGCTGCAACGAAAGGGCTGGGTGAAATGAGCCCTTTCGGATTCACCGCCCTGAGCGGGGCCTGGTTGTTCCTGCTGATCCCCCCGCTGGTCATCTTTTACTTTCTGAAGCTGAAGCGACCGCGGATCGAGATTCCCTCGCTGGTGCTCTGGCAACAGGTGCTTCAGGACAGCCGTGTAAATTCGCCCTTTCAACGATTCAAACGCAACCTGCTGCTTTTTCTTCAACTCCTTTTGCTCCTGCTGCTGATCCTGGCCGCCATGCAACCCTTCTGGCGCGGGGAGGCCTCGCGGGCACAGCGCCTTCCGATCCTTATCGACGTTTCCGCCAGCATGGACGCGAGGCATGAAGGCTCGAAGGACACCCAGCTCGACGAGGCGAAAAAGCGGATCACCCAGCGGATCGACAACCTGTTGCGCGGCCAGAAAATCTGCCTGGTCGCCTTCGGTGACCGGGCAAAAAAGCTGACGCCCTTCACCAACAACAAGCGTATCCTGAAAGCGGCACTGGACAACCTGGCGATCCTGGACGTACCGGGAAATCCGGAAGACGCCCTGCGCATGGCCCAGGCCCTGAACAGCCGGGAGCCCTTTGACGAGGTCCTGATGATTACGGACGGCAATTTCCCCGAACGGAGCGATTTCGAGTTGAGTTACGCCCTGGATTACGAGCGCTTGCCGCCGGCCGGGCCCAACGCCGGGATCACCTCGCTGAATGCCCAGCGATCGGGTGACCTGAGCTGGGACGTCTTCGTCAACGTCGAGGGAAACCCGGCATTCGCGGTAAAGGCGACCATCCACATTGAGCAGGATGGACAGGAGATCGATCGTCAGGCGATTGCCCTGGAGCCGGGTGCTGCGGAGCGCCTGATCTTCCAGGTGCCCGGCGAAACCGAAACCACCCTCCGCGTGCGCCTGGACCCCCAGGCCTTTGATGCGCTGGCCGCCGACAACACGGCCGCGATTGAATTGCCGGCCCTGCGCAAAGTATGGGTGTACTGCCCGAAGAGCCTGTCGACCTATCACAAGGCGCTGGCCGGCGTCGAGGGGATCCGGGTGTACCACGACTCGGATGCCCAGGCTAATTTCGATGTGGTGATCAGCGATAACAAGGCGGACCAATCCCTGGGTTATGCGGCGGGCTTGTTCGTGGGCATGAAACCGGATGCGCTGGCTGACTTGATCGATTCCGGTGAAGGCGTGAGCGATGTGGTCGACTGGGAACGCAACGATCCTTTATTGCAACACGTGAATTTGACGGACGTTGTGATCCAGAATAAATCCGCATACAAGGAGGGGATCAGCGAGGCGGATATCGAGAAACGTGATTTCAGTATTCTCGTGCACGGTTCGCAGGGCCCCCTGCTCGTGCGCCGTGTTTCGGAATCGGAACGAGCGTATTTTCTGCTTTTCCATACCGATTATTCCACCCTGCCCTTCCGGATTGGATTCCCGATCCTCTTGACCAATCTCAAGGAGTTGGCGAACAATCAGCTCGGCATGCACGAGGTGCGGGCGCACCGCACCGGCGTTTTGCCGCCCCTGCAGACAAACCCTTCAGGGACCTTTCACATCACGGGTCCGGGCGGCCAGCAGGATCGCCAGAGCAACGAATCGGGATTACTCAACGGTATCCCGGCACCCAAGGTGGGCACCTATGTGGTGGCGGAGAACGGTCAGCCGATACGGACGGTGCACCTGGGCTTGCTGAACCCGCTGGAGACCCGCTTGACCGGGGTGGAGAAGCTGGTGTTTAACCAGCTTTCAGTGGAGGCCAAGCCCGGGAAGAAAAAAACCGATCGCAATTTGTGGCCGCTGATGACCCTGCTCGCCTTCGTGCTCCTGCTAATCGAGTGGGGGTTCTATCAACGGAAACCCGGGGGCTGGGTTCCGCGCGGCGCCGGGAGTCCATGAGCGGGTCGTCGCAACGGATACGGGTCTTGCTTGGAACCATCATCCTGGTCTCTGCCGCACAGGCCCAATGGGTGGACCGGAAAGCCCATGAAAAGAACGCCGGCCTCCAACTGGCGCTGTTTCCCGATGCGCCCAAGCCCCGCAGCAACGCGCCGATCGGCATCGGGGCGACCTTCAGCGGACTCGAGCCGGGCAAAGTGGTCGAGGGTCGCCTGCGGATCGACCTGCGCGAAGGGGACGACTCCCTTGCGGTGTGGGAGAGCCCGGAACTGGCTATTTCATCGGGTGAAATCAGCTTCCGATTCATGCTCCCGGCGGCGAGCATGGAGGGTTTCAATGCCCGGGCGAATGCGCACTGCACCCTGTTGACGAAAGATAAAGAACCTATTGAGCTGGGTACGTTCCCTTTTTCACTGCCGACGGAAGCCCGGCGCAATGTCACCATCGCGACCGCGCATCCGGCCTTCGCCTCCTACCCCGGAATGCGCGCACTTCAACGAGCCCTGACCCTGCAGCACTACGACCCGGAGAAGGCCCATGGCGGCAGCGGTGTCGACACGAGCATCGCGTATATCCCACCGGGCTCGCTCGGCGTCCAGGCCATAGAATATTGCCCCTACGACCTGTTGATCCTGGCCGGAAACGGATTCTCCCACACGCCGGGAAAACAGCTCGAAGCGATTTCCACCTGGGTGAAGGCCGGTGGCAGTGTATTGGTCATACCCTGCACATCGGTAAAGGATGTACACCTTGCCTTCTTGAACGGATTGGCTGGCGGAGCCTTCACGTTGAATGAACAGGGTTTGATTGGGGAGCGGGATCAGGCCGCGACACCGGGCCATCGCCGCGATCGCCCCGGTCTTGGACGCACCGCGGTGGTCTTTCCTCCTCCAGGGGCGGACACGACTGAAATCGCCGATCCGGGGGAAGAAATCAACTGGAGGAAGACCGTCGCCCACCTGTACAAGTTCCAACAGACGCAAGCGCGTCACCTGGTGAAGAAAGGAACCTGGGCGGTGCCGAAAGATCCACGCAAAGATGCTCCCCGTGGCTACGCCCCGCAGAACGGCCATACCGGCCAAGTGCTGGGGGAACACCTTCTCCCCGAGGACCTGCGACTGGTGCCCGCCTGGGCCATTTTCCTGGTCCTGCTTGTCTTCGTGCTCGTGATTGGCCCGCTCGACTACACCGTGCTCGGAAAATTCAGGAAACGGAAATACACCTGGATACTTTTCCCGTTCATGTCGATCCTGTTCACGGTTTTCATGATCAAGATGGCCGAGTACTTCATGGGCACCAATGACCACTACAAGACCCTGCGGGTGGTCGACGTGGATACGGATGGCCGCGTGCTCCGGCAGAACCGGCTGACCCTGTATTTCACTGCCCGGCACAATCAGATAGCAGAAAAGGGTGAGGGCGGGCTGATTTCGCTGGTGAAGCAGGAAGGCGTATCGGATTTTCCCCACGATTACGCGGGCATGAGCAACGTTGAAGGCGGAGCCGAAACCTATACCGGTCGCCTGCCCGGGGCCTATGTGTTCCACCATACGGTCAAGCAATGGACCCCCACCCTGTTACGGGAAATGCACTTCGGCGGAGAAGGCCTGAGGCCCCCTGCCTTCTGGAAGGAGCTCACCCGGATAAAGGGTCCCGAGGCCCGTTGC
>JAPYUI010000342.1 GCA_029936175.1 Kiritimatiellia bacterium | reverse complement strand
TCGGCATCGACCCGCTCGGGGTCGGCTTCCTTTACCTTCTCGGCGAAGAGGGCCGATCCTGCGAATACAAACGAAATAAGATACGAGGCGATTTTCATGAGCTTTCTCCAGTGGGTTTATCGCGTAGTCTAGCCAAGGGATCGAGAGAGTACAGGGAAAACTATTCCCCGCGCAAGCCCCGGACAAAAAGGCCGTTCACAATCAGGACGGTGTTAGCATCGGGCTCCCCGGCCAGGAGAATATGGAGATCCTCAGGGCGGCCATCGGCCTGTAAGGGGAGGATCACATCCTGCGGCGTGCCCCGGCGGCGCTGCAAATTCGTCACCCTCCCTAATTCTTTACCACCCGCAGATAAAACATAATTCAGCCCGGGGCGCGGCTCCTCCAGCGTGCTCAGGAATACGCGGAGGGAAAGCGCAGTATAGGGCGAACCCAGAACCATGGGTAAACGGATCACGCCTTTCTCCCGCATGGCCACCCCGTACTTGCCCTGGGTCGTGAATGTCAGGCCCTCCCGGAACCAATCCGCCTCGGCCGGCCCACGCGTTCCCTCGAGAGAAAATTTTATACTGGACGGCTCCTCCATAAAAAACACGTCCGGCTGGACCGGGATCGGCTCCGTCGCCGATAGGGCCAGGGAAAAGGGACCCGGGCGATCAGCGGGCAAGTCCAGGCCCAGGGCCAGCCACCCGCGATTCGTCACGGAGTGCGTCACCAGCGAGGTAGCTGCTCCGTCACGTATCGTCATGCGCACAACTTGGCCGGAAGGGTTCGCGCCGAGATTTACCCAGAGCATGCCCGCGGTGCCCGGGGCAGCCTTGATCGACCGCTCGACCTCCACCTGGGTCCAGGGTTGAATGTGGTAGGCCTTATACGTCCCACCGGCAAAATTCACCGTACGGGGCAAGGGTGGCTCAACCTCAACCAGGTCATAGTTATAGGCGAGTAACTTCTCCACGGACATGGCCGGAGGCTTGGCACCAAACTGGAAACAGGATACATCTCGAGGCTGGAAAAATATTCCTGCGAGCTCCGCATCCAGGTCCCCAGGTTCTCCCGGGCGTATATTGGAATAGGAGACCAGTCCGGCCGTAAAATAGCTCGTGTTGTTTTCCACGAAGGCCGGGCCGTGCTCTACAAAAGGCTTTAACTGCCCACGTAACGTCCGCATGTCGGAACGACTCATAAAGGGTCCCCATCGTTGGGTCCGCGTCGACTGCCAAAGAGATCCCCCGAGAAGAGCGGACAGCACCGCCACCCCGGCCCAGCGGGTCCAGGCCAGGTGCTCCTTCCTCATCCACCGGATCAACTGCTCACAACCCAGGGCCAGGAAGGGTGCCAGGAAGAACCAGGCATCAAAGAAATAGCGAACGTGTACCCGGTAGGTCGCGTAGAAGACCAGGTTAAGCACGGCCGGAAGCAAGAAGACGAGGAGGAATATCGGTTTCCGCCGCGCAGCGAATAGTCCCAACAGGAGAAGGGCTACCCCCCCCCATCCGGCACCACCCGGGATAAAGCCCAGCAAGCCTTTCAGGGCGGGGAGAAACTCATGAACAAAACTATCGAAGGATCCGAATTTACGAAGCGTAACCTGGATGTAACTCTGGACCTGGTAGTTTAATAGTTGATCGGTCACCAGGCTCAACCCAAGCCCCACCAGGATCAACGGCAGAAAGGGCAAGGTGATCCAGCCGACCGACTTTCGGCTCAACTGGCGCGACCGTTTCAAGGCGATCAGACATCCAATAAATCCACCTGCCAGGGCGAAGACGGCCGTTTCACGCACCAAGATCGCCAACAGAAATACAAGGCCACCACCGATCAACCAGGGTGCATGTCGCTCCCGGTGCTGCGCACATTCGTAGAGCATCAACCCGGTCAACACGAAGCACCACATCGGCGAACTGCGAAAAGGATACAGCATGAAGTGCGGGTTTTCCGCCTGGCCGAAAAACATGAACCACAAAAAGCAGGCGACCGTGAGGGCTCCGAGGGAATCCCGGCCACTCATCCGGGCGACCAACCAGCCATAGGACCATAGGATATAGATGGTCAGGAAGAGATTCAGATAATACGGGGCAAAATCGCCGAAGACCCGCATGACAAAGGCCAGCATCAGGGGATAGCCCGGAGTGACGAAGTCGGCAGCTCTCAAGGTGGCCAGCCAATCACCCGGTGGCTGCAAAAAGATCCGGGCCAGCTTAAGATAGGCAGCGGGATCCGAGGTCACCAGGTGATTATGAATCCGATAGAAGGTCAGGCAGGCAACCAGGCTGGCAAAGATCGTAACCACCCGCCGACTCATCCACGGCTTCGTTTTCGTGTCGCTCATTAGTCGACGAGGTCTAGCAGTCCACTGAAAGGGGCGCAAGGTACTCTTTTGCAGGCTCGCCCTTTTCAATGCCCGGCAGGCTTGAAGCCCATAAAACGCTGTGGCATACCAGCTCCATGGGTGAACTGAGCCAAGTCCGGGATTAACGCATATGTGTGGCATTTGCGGTATGACCAATCTGAAGCGTCCGCCCTCCCGCGAGCTGCTGAAACAAATGAACGACCAGGTGGTGCATCGCGGCCCGGACGATGAAGGCTTCTATACCGACGCGATCTGCGGCCTGG
>JAPYUI010000116.1:7631-14132 GCA_029936175.1 Kiritimatiellia bacterium | reverse complement strand
TCGGCGTGTACACGCGCGAGTTGATCCGGGAATTGTCCCGGCTGGATACCACGAACCGGTACCTCTGCCTATTCGACTCGCAGAAGGTGCTGGATCGCACCCGCGAGGAAACCGGTTTCGACCGGAACCCGAACTGGTCGGCCGAGCGGGTGGATATGAAAATCTTTTCCCTCGCGAGCCAGCTCAAGCTGCCCGGCTGGTTGAAACGAAACCGGGTCGACGTGTATCACTCGCCGAACTGGATGATTCCCTTTTGGGCTTTTCCCGCGGGGCGCCGTGGCCGGACGGCCTGCGTGGTCACGGTGCACGACCTGATTCCCCTGCTGTTTCCCGACCACGCCCCACGCTCGAGGAAGCGGCGCTTCTTTCCCGTGTACCGGGCCTTGATGCGGGCCCTGGGCAAACGGGCCGATATGATTGTCGCGGTCAGCCAGGCCTCCGCAAATGACATTGTCGAGCACCTGGACGTGGACCGTGCACGCGTAGAGGTGGTCTACAACGGGGTGTCGGAGCGGTACCAACCCGGCGATCAGCCGCGCGAGCCTGTTATCCTGTATGTCGGTCGCCGCGATCCCTACAAGAACGTGCCCTTGCTGGTCGAGGCCTTTGCCGGGGTGCGTGAGCAGCTGGGCGAGGAGGCTCGCCTGGAACTCATCGGCGCACGGGACGATCGTTACCCGGAGACGGATGCGGCCATCGCTCGCCTCGGCCTGGCCGGCCAGGTCGTGCAGCGGGACTACGTCAGCGACGCGGAGCTTCTCCAGGCCTACCAGCGTGCGCGCATGTTGGTCCTTCCGTCCTCCTACGAGGGCTTTGGCCTGCCCGTGGTCGAGGCGATGGCCTGTGGTACCCCCGTCATCTGTTCCAATGCGAGTTCCCTGCCCGAGGTCGCGGGCGAGGCCGGGGTCCTGGTTGAGGCGGGCGATGCGGCGGTCCTGGCCGACGCGATCCTCTCGGTTTGGGAAAATCCACCCGACGCCGGGCTTTTACAGGCCCAGGCCGCCCGTTTTTCATGGCGCCGTGCCGCGGAGGAAATCCTTCGCGTCTACGAGTCAGTGAAGCACTCGATCGTGTAGGATTTGCCATTTTCCGTGGGGAAGCTCAGGGAATTTTGGCACCGTGCGCGGGCCATTGCAACATGGCGGGCCTCAATGATTGCGCTTTCTCGCCATCCATTCGTCCCAGAGATCTTTCTCGACATACATCCAGAGCATGACCCCGGGGCGGAGTCCCTTGGCATCGGGCGTGTAGTTGGATTCGTCGATCTTTGCCATGAGGGCTTCATCCCGTTCGGGATTGATGATCATGATGGGGGCCAGGGGGTCATCGGGCAGGCCTTCGGGAAAGTACCCCACCCGGGAGAGGTCGCGGAGGTACCAGGGCAGGGGCCAGGCCTCCTCGGACATGACCTTGACTACCATATTTTCCCCGTCCGGGTGTACGTGGGCGAGGGCATGTATGCGCTCGGAAAGGCGGACGAGGTCGGGGACGGTATGCACGTAGGCGTAGGGATTTCGTTCATCGGAATGGAACTGAAAAGTGCCCCGCCAGCTTTGCACCGCCAGGTTGTAACAGCCCAACCCCACCCCGGCGATACAGGCGAGGCGCAGCAGGTTGTTGCGGAGCAGGCGGATCGTTCCAACCATGCCGAGACCGGCGAGCAGGATTATCGGCTGCATGAAGTTCAGGGCGAGCCAGGGCGTTTTGTACGCGAGCGCAGAATACGCGGCGAAGAGGCCCGCGCTGTAAAGGGCCAACACGCGCCAGAGGCGTTGGTCACCCCGGCAGCGCCCGACCAGGGCGAGGACGAAACCGATGGCTGCGAAGCCGAGGATAAAGGCCTCGCTCCAGATGCGGCCCGATCCTGCCCGGTTCCAGGCCAGCAGCTTGAAGAAGTAATCCCAGGGTTTTTCGTGACCGGTCACGCCTTCGGTTCCCTTGCCGAGATAGTTCGCATAGGTCATTACCGAGTCTATCGGGCCGCGTCCATGGGTGAAAAAGGAGGAGAAGAAAACCACGGAAAGCAGCCCGGCCACCAGGAGGAGTAGGGGGAGCTGTTTCCAGCCGATCTTGCTGAGGTCCCTGCGCACCTGGCGGGCGAGCAGGGCATCGATGACCACGGCAGTACCGAGACAGGCAAGGGACAGGATAAAGGTTTCCTTGGTCGCATGCATCAGCCCGAGGCAGGCGCCGGCAAGTATCGCCCAGGCGGTCTTGCCGAAGCGGAGAAAGCGCCAGCCGAAGGTGATGAATCCAAAGCTGAAAGCGACCAGCAGCATCTCCTGGATAAAGTACCGGCTGTAATAACACATGATCGGTGACAAGGCCGTGAGCAGCGCGGCCACCACGGTTTCAATTTCGCCAAGGCCACCGCGGATAAAGAGGAAGAGGATAATCAGCAAAATGCTCGCGAGCAGGGGGACCATGCGAAGCTCCGTAATGGTCAAGTCGGAGAGGTCCCGAACACCCTGCAACCAGGCGGTGGGAAGGGCCAGGTAGTAGAGGGTGGGCCCGTGGTGCTCGACGGGGTCGTAGGCATAGGAATGGTGCTCGAGCAATTCCCCGAACTTCATCGCCTGCACCGCTTCGTCGGCGTGCAGGGGCTTGAGGCTCAGGTTTTCGCTCCGAAACGCAAAGGCCGCGATGGCGATGGCGAGGACGAGAAGGTAGGTGGCAAAAACCTGGTTCGGTCGGCTGGGGGTGAGTTCTTCCATGGGGATCGACGGTTCAGGGGCACGGTTGTTGGATACGGGGTTTTTGCGGTGCCCGACGCCAAAGCCTGGGGGGGGCGCCTGCCCGCGAAACGGGTCTGGAAAGCAGCTTAGACATAATCGGGCCGTGTTTGATAGGGAATGGGATCTTCGATCCCCGCTTGTTGAAATCCGCGTAGGCGGAAGGCACAGGAATCACAGGTTCCGCAGGCGTCGGCTTCGCTTTGGTAGCAGGACCAGGTCAGGTGCAGCGGCGCTTGTTTATCGAGGCCGAGTCGTATGATTCCGGCTTTTGATTGATCGATAATCGGGGTGACGAGCTCGATCCGGGTCCCCGGCCGGGTCCCGGTCTCGATCACCTTGGCAAAAGCCTCGTAGAAGACGGGTCGGCAATCGGGATAGCCACTGGCATCTTCATGTACCGCGCCGATAAAAATTTTCCCGGCGCGGATGACCTCGGCCCAGCTCACGGCTGCGCTGAGTAAGTTGGCATTCCGGAAAGGCACGTACGAGCTGGGGACTTCCTGGTTGTCCAGGTCGGCTGCGCTGACCTCCAGGGTCTCGTCGGTGAGGCTTGATCCGCCGATTTGAGCCAGGTGTTTGTGGTCGACCACCAGGCGATGCCGCACCTGGTAATGGTTGGCAATCTCGTTGAAGGCCTGGAGTTCACGCGTCTCCGTGCGTTGACCGTAATTCACGTGCAGGAGGGCCAGGCGGTGGGTTTCGTGGGCGAGCGCCGCGACCACGCAGCTATCCAGTCCGCCACTGGCCAGCACGATGGCCAGTGGGGGGTATTTCGATTCCGACATCGTCCGGTAGTAGCAGGCTGGCATGCGTTTTTCAACTGCCTTGCCTGTGGAGGCGTTCCAAGGCGGGAGGGCTTGGGCCAGGCGGGGCTTTGTGGTACATCGTCTTCGCAGAAACGAACAAGGAAACATGGGTAGCGGATTAGCAGCTGGAGGCTTGGGTGTCTGATTCCCAGGAGCGTTTTGTCATTGCCGGCGGGGGTATTCTCGGCCTGTCCACGGCCTACCGCCTTAAGCAGAAGCGGCCCGCCTGTTCGATTACCCTGCTGGAAAAGGAAAAGGCCCTGGCCCTGCACCAGACCGGGCATAATTCCGGGGTGCTGCATTCGGGTATGTATTATCGCCCGGGTTCACTGAAGGCGGAGAACTGCCGGGAAGGCAAGCGCCAGCTGGAAGTGTTCTGTGACACGCATGACATCCCCTATGACATTTGCGGCAAAGTGATCGTGGCCACGAACGAAGATCAACTGGCCATGCTGGAGACGATTTACCAGCGCGGCCAGGGGAATGGAGTCCGGTGCGAAATAATCGACGGGGACGCCCTGCGGGACCTGGAGCCTTTCGCTGCCGGCATTCGCGCGATCCATGTGCCGGAAGCAGGCATCGTCGATTATCGCCAGGTGTGCTTGAAGCTGGGCGAACTACTGGTGGCCCAGGGCGTGCATGTTCGCCTGGGCGAAGCGGTGACCGGCGTGCAGTCCCGGGGGGACGAACAGGTGGTCGAAAGCTCCGGGGGGGTCTATACCGCCCATTATTTTATCAACTGTGCCGGCCTGCATTGCGACCGGCTGGCGCGGCTGGGCGGGTACGATCCGGAGGCTCGCATCGTTCCCTTTCGGGGAGAATACTTTTTGCTCAAGCCCGAGGCGCGTCATTTGTGCAAAAACCTGATCTATCCGGTACCGGATCTTAATTTCCCCTTTCTCGGGGTGCATGTTACCCGGACGATCAGTGGCACGGTTGCGTGTGGTCCCAATGCCGTTCTCGCCTTCGCACGCGAAGGCTACCGCAAGACGGACCTGAACCTGAAAGACCTTTGCGAAACTTTCGCGTACAGAGGGGCTCGCCGCCTGTTCCGCAAACATTTTCGCATGGGCGTGGGAGAGATGCATCGCTCGATCAGCAAGCGCGCCTTTGTAAAGGCCCTCCAGCACTTGGTGCCGGAGATTCAGGCAGGCCAGCTCGAGGCGGCGGACGCGGGGATCCGGGCCCAGGCGGTTGCGCCGGATGGCTCGTTGATCGACGATTTCCTGATCGCCCGCCGACCGGGGCAGCTTCACGTGCTGAATGCGCCCTCGCCCGCGGCGACCTCGGCATTAAATATTGGCAATATCCTGGCAGAAATGATTGGAACAGGAGCATGAAGCACCTGCTTATCCCCCTGGTCATGGTCTCCTCGATCTTTTCAAGCCCCGTCCTGGCCGAGGTGCTGGAGGCGGCTAGCGTCCCCGAGCTGCAGGCGGCTCTGGACCGGGCCCTCCCCGAGGACATTATCCAGGTGCAGCCTGGCAGGTACACCCTGGACCAGCCCCTGGTCTTTCGAAAAAGCGGCTTGGGCAGCCAGGCCATCACGGTACTGGCCACCGATAAGGAGCGGACGGTGTTTACCGGTGACAAGGGATTTGTCTTTGAAGACATCAGGAGTATCCGGCTCGAAAACCTGGTCTTTTTTGCGATTACCCGACAGCCGGTGCTTCGCTTGAACAGCAGTCGCGGCATCACGGTCACGCGGTGTGAGTTTCATAAATGTGGACAAGTGGTGAATCAGAAAAAGGTCAAGGATCCACGGGTGCCGCCGATGTATATGGAGGCTTGTCTCGTGCGCCTCTGTGTCAGTGCGGGCAACCTGATGGACTTGCGCGGCGGCTACAACCGGTTGATCAACAACAGCTTCGAAACCTGCGGAGGTACGCTTCGGGTGGACGGTGACCGGAACCTGATACGCGGCAACTATTTCATGGGCAACGCGGTGGGGGGCCTGGCGGTTCAACTCCTGGGGAACAGGGACAAGTTCCTGAACCAGTACTTCCACCAGGTTCAGGCCCCGCCCGGGCGTAAAGGCCTGGTCGAAGTCGGACCGGCGCACCATTCCATTTTTGGTCACACCACGTGGTACAACTGCTCGACACCGGTATTTGTGATCGGCGAAGAAGGCCGCCCAAGTGCCATGAACACCTTTGCCAACAACCTGGTCCAGAACCACGAGGCAGAGACGCCACCGATCATTCAATTGTCCAGTGACGTGGTCGACTTGATGTGGGCCAACAACCTGATTTACGATCCGGCAGGTCGCGGCAACCTGGTTTCGGGGGCCGAGGTGAAGGTCCTCACCGGGAATCCGGACTTATTGGAAATCAATGGCGTCTGTCGCGTGCGGGCCGGAAGTCCGGCGGTGAACGCGGGGACCGGCCGTACCGGGTCAAGCATGATGGATATCGAGGGCCGGGTGCGGGGTTTGCGTCCGGATATCGGTGCGCATGAGCTGGGCAAGGAGGAGCCGACCCTGGGACGGATCAAGTCGGTCTTTCTCAAGTGAGGCGATTTTCCCGTGCCGTGTGGAAGAGCCTAGAACACCCGGATGGAATTGATCTCGGCACTGCAATAGATGCAGCGATTGCCGGAGAGGGGTAGCGGCCGTTCGCAGTGCCTGCAGGTATCCGGTTCGGGATCCCCCCGCTCTTTCAGTTCTTTGAGCCGGGCGGAGAGTTGCCCATCATCCAGCCGGGTCTCCTCCTTCAGGAGCTCCCACAGGGCCTCCACGATCTGCGTCAGGTGGCCGATGTCGGCGCGAAGTTTATCATTCTCGAAGCGGACAAACTTGAGGCCGGATTTCTCCTCGTCCTTGAGATCCCTGATTTCTTTTCGGATATCGGAGAACATGGGGCTTTAGTTTTGTAACAACCAGTGTCGCGCTACAGGGGCACTGCGATCATGTGGTGCGAGCGCAAGGAAGCGAATGAAATGGCGACGGGCATCGAGCGCCT
>JAPYUI010000116.1:0-7531 GCA_029936175.1 Kiritimatiellia bacterium | reverse complement strand
TCGGGCACGACCATGTGAACGGCCTTTGGCCCGGGGCCCGGGGGAGCGATATGTATGATCTCATGATGGAGATTGGAGGCGGTTACCCCGACTCCGGGCGTGCTTTCCGCGGTCGCAGGGGTGGTGGGCGTCGCCCCCAGGGTTGTGCCCAGCGTGCGCAGACGCTCCCGGGCCTCGGACACCCGGGGATCATCTTCAAACTGCGTCACAAAAGCGTCAAAGGTGCGCTGGGCACTTTTCGGCAACTTGAGGTGTTCATCATAAAACAACCCGAGCGACCAGAGGGGTTCCGGGTTGTCCGGCGCAAGGTCAACCGCCTTGCGTAAAGCTTGTAAGGCCGCCTGGAATTCATTGCACGCACATGCGGCGTCCGCTGCGGACAGGTGGGCCTGTGTCCAGCCGGGTTCGATTTCAGCAGCCTTTTGAAAGGCCTGCATGGCCTGGCGATATTCGTCGCGCTCATTCAGGTACCGGCCCATGGCGAAGTGCGCGCGGGGCAGGTCGGAGCAGAGGGCCACCGCAGTACGGAGGGATTTTTCCTCCATCGCGCCATTGTTTTCACGGGAGGCCATGGCGGCCGCCTGCAGGCAGAGGTTGAGCGCGTTTGAGGCGTTCCCGGTTCCTACCTCCTCTCGGGCAAAGAAAAGGAGCTCCTGGATGCTGTCCATATCCGGGGGAGGGGATGGCGGAGGCTTCGATGTACCCAGGGGCACCGCCGGATCCGCCTCGTCCGGGTAACCCGCAACGCCCTCGCTGCCGACAAAATCCTTGGCGATTCCCTGCTCCAGCCGGGCGATAGCGGATTCGGCCTGGGTGGCTTGATGACCGCTCCCGCCGTTCTTGAGGAACTGGCGGTAATGCTGGATTGCGCCTTCACGATCCTTGAGCCAGCGATCGTGCAGTACGCCGAGGTTGTACCGCGCGGGTCCGTATGTGTCGTCCTTGCGCAGGGCCTCGGTTAAATACGAGGAGGCGTAAACCGCGCCTTCGCGCTCCAGGCCGGTGACCGCGAGCCAGGTCAGGATGCGCGGCGATTCCGGGTTGCGCTGCTCGGCTGAGAGCAGGATCCTCCGCGCCTGCTGGCTCATTCCGTTTTCCTGGTACACCGATGCGAGGTACTCGAGCGCCCGGGTGTCATTTGCCTGGATACCCGCGGCGTGCATGAGCTCACGCGCACCCTCGAGGATCTGCCCATCTTCGCACAGGATAACCCCGAGGTTGTAAGCGGCCTCAAAATAGTTGGTGTCGAGCTGCTGGCTCCTCAAGTAGGCATTGGTTGCGCCTGGGACCTCGCCCAGTTTTGCGTAGGCCATGCCGAGGATATTGTAGAGCGGTGCGTCCTCGCGCAGGTCGGAGCGGTCGCGCAACGCGCGCTCCAGGAATTTCCGTGCGGAGGCGTATTCCCCCATTTCAAAAGCGTGCAGTCCGCGCTTTGCGGCCTTCTCCTCCGGGGAGCCTCCACAGCCGGTAAACAGGGCGAGCACAAAGATACCGACCAGCCTATATGCAGTTATCCAGTTCATCATCCGTGCGCAGTCTAGTTCATGTGCGGCGTTAGGACAAGGCTGGAGGGACTCCCGGCTTAGGCGGTTGCCGGATCCGCACCGGCCCGGTGTTTTTGCATTTAACTTGATGATCTACCAGAGATCGCTAATAAATGGCCTATGATCAGCTGTTTACGTTTTCCCTGTTTCAGGGCGGTGATCGCGACCGCCGTTACATTCTTCTTTGCTTTTCTGACCGTATCCCTGCATGCCCAGCAACCCCCGCCCCTGATTTCACATACGCCGGTAAAAGTTTCCCCGCGCGGTAAGCCCTTGAATATCATTGCGCAGATCGACGGTCGCGGGAAAGAGGTGGCCTCCGCCACCCTGCACTTTCGACGAGGCGTAAACGCGGCCCCGATCGACGTGCCGATGGAAAAAACCACGGTAGGTACCTGGTACGGCACGATCCCCAGCTCGTACCTGGCGAACAAGGGCGTTATCCAGTATTACATAGACGCGGCAAACAGTGCGGGCGAGTGGACCGAGACGGTTTATCACACGGTCTCCGTTGTCGATCCCAAGGCGCCGGGATCCACGCCCTTGCCCGCCCCGGCCGGACAACAGCCCGTGGAGCTCGGAAAAGATCGCTCCTGGCTCTGGCCGACGGTCCTGATCGGCGGGGGTGCCCTTGCGGTTGCCGGTGCGGTTGCCCTCGCAGACGGTGGAGATAACTCAAGCGACGGCAACGACGGCGGGGGAACGGAGACTCCGATTACCGACCGGGTGAAAACCCTATCCGCCGAGGGAGGTAATGAACCCGCCCCCTACGTGAGGACCATCGATGCGAGCGATGAGGTGGGCGAAAAAAAGATCGAGCAGGTAAGGATTGAATTAAAGGTGAATGCGGTGGACGTATTCGAAGAACAGTTTCAGGTCCTATACGAGGGGACGGTCGTCATTGATACCGGTCTCATGTTAGGTGAGGATGTGCGGACGACGGGGACCCTTTCCGGCACGAGTCCCCTGGTGGAGATCCGGGTGCTGTCTTCACGTGCCGATAACACCGGGGCAAATAAATATACCTGGCACGCGACCGCGACGTTTTTCCTGGCGGAGTAAGTCCTGTTCCCGGCTAGTCGCCCCGCTTGATGTCCCAATCGGGGGACGAAATGCCTGGCAGCTCGCCCACATGCAGGATGATGAGGCCTTGCCCGGCACAGCTAAGCGCCCGGTATAAGCTGCGTGTATGCCCATGCACCAGTGCCACGTGCTCGTCCTCCGACAAGCGCAAACCCTGTTCCCGCTCGTATAACTGGTGGGTACCACAGAGAAACACGATTGGACTTTCCAGGTTGGCGGAGGCCTCGAGCGAGCAGACGCGGATGCCCTTTCCATCCGGACGACGTTGCGGATCGTATGCGGCATCCTTACCGAGTTGATTCTCCAGGCGATCGAGCATGGGCCGGACGCCAAAGGAATCGGCCATGATCAGCAAGAGCTGCTCCTGGGCCAGGCCCCGGGCCAGCAGGGCCTCGATTTCCTCGATCACCCGGGTCGTTTCATGCTGCGCCGTCGCAATTGGGATGACCGTCGGCATTACCCCCAGGTGACTTAACTCGGGCGGCAAGGGGGCCTCGGGGTCATCCGCAGCGCGATGCCGGTAAAGCAGGTTGGCGAGATTCAGCATGGCCCGGCTGGCTCGATAGGAGGTCTCAAGCCGATGAGAGCGGCCCCGTACATCCAGCCCCAGGCCGATCCATGTCTGGCCACGCTTGAGGAAGCCCTGCGTGGGATCTGCAGCGATAAAAAGATGCCCGGTTGTCTCCTTCAGGCAATGTTGGAGGATCTGGAACCAGAAAGGAGCGAAAAACTGGGCTTCATCGACAAAGATCGCATCGTAAACCGGGACTTCGACCTTTCCATTCTGGACCTCGCGCCAGAGCGTACGCGGCACCTCGCTCCAGTCGATCCGGCCCGCCTTACGCAGCTCCTGCTGGTAGCCCTCGATGGCCGCATGGACCTTTTCCCGGGTACGCTCCCGCAAGTCAAAAGCGCGACCGCTGCGATCGGCCTCGAGATATTCTTCGCGCGTGGTGAACAGCGAATCCTTGCACCAGTCGATCTCGGAGAGCAGCATGCCGGGCGAGATCGCCGAACCGGGCAGGTGTTCGTTAATCAAGGCTTCCGCGATAGCCGAGCGATCCGCCAGGCTGATCGGGTTGAAGGGGATGTCCCCGGGCCAATGTTCGCGGCACCAGGAGAGGAAGCACCACCATTCAACCCCCGTGTCCCCATCGTTCAGGTGATGATAGTGCTGCTCCATATCCCGAACCAGGGGCTGATTGTGGGTGAGCACGATCATGCGACGCGGTTTCCCCGCGTACAGCTGACGCAGCAGGCGCAAGCGGTACAGGATGACCAGCGATTTGCCACTTCCCGCCCCACCGGTGACCAGGCGGACATTAAACGCGCGGGAAAGTGTATGACCGCCGGGGTCGAGGTTGAGGTCGACCTTCAAGACGTGTTCCTGGTCGACATCCAGGAGCTCCGGCGCGGGCCCGGCGCCTGTATCTTTCCGCCTGGGGCGAACGGTCAGGGCCTCGGGGAGCACCAGTTCCGGGGAGAAACACTGGCGCAGGTTCACCAGGGCCGCTTCATCGAATGTCACCAGGGCCGCGTCCAGCAGGGCCTTGAAGGGCTCGGTCCGCATGGCCTCCCGGGCGACCACAGGCCTGTCTGGCAAGTCCAGGAAGCGACACTGTTCGGCACGCAGCAGGGGCAGTACCGCGAGAAAGGGTTCCGGGCCCCGTTCCCAGCGGGTGTGCAGTTGAGCCAGGCGTTCCGGGGCCTCGCCAAACAGGCTGGACTGCCGAAACGACTCGATCTCCCGCGGCTGCAGGTCAAACACGAGCAGGTGTACCGCCCGCGAGCCGCAGATCACCAGCAAGTCCGCTCCTTCCCCGGGATTCATCTGCTGGCGGACAACGTACGCTTCGGGCAAGGCTTTGCACAACCGAAGGAGCCGTGCATAGGCCATCGATTTACCCTTTACCATCTGACTGGGCAGCAGCGTTGCCATGGGTGGGCTTACAAATCTGTTTAACCGATGCGTATTTCAGGTGCCCACGGCGGCTAAAAAACGCGCGGCGACCGAGGACCAGGTAAAGTTCGTGCGCACGTATGCGTTTCCGGCCGAGGCGAGTTGCCCATGTAAATCCTTCCGGTCCAGCAGGGCCAACAGCATCGCTTCAAACTCCGGGTAATACCGAAACCATAAGCCGCCCCCACTCTGCTTGCACTGGAACTTCAAGACCTCGCTCTTCGCGTGAACCAGGGCGGGTGTACCCGCCAGCCAGGACTCCAGCAGGACGATGCCAAAGCTCTCGTTGACGGACGGGTGAATAAAGACGCGTGCCCCCGCCATCGCCTCGTGTTTCTCCTGCTCGCTTACAAACCCCACGTCGATCACATGTCCCTCGAGCTCCCGTGGGATGTCGATATCCCCACTGCCGGTGAGGACGAGCTTGATGTCCCGTTGCGTGTTCAGGCGAAAGGTGTTCACGTAGTCGAGGAGGAGGGGCGTACCCTTGAGTGGCTCACGGCGGCCCGCATACAATACATAAGGCTGCGTGATGCCATGGCGGGCGGCGAAGGCCTCGGCATCGGCCTTGATGGGCTCGAGGCCCATGCCGACAATCGCCCCCTTCTGGTGCGGAAGGTCGTAGAGGCGCTCGGCGAGGGCCTGTTCGGGTTCGCTGTTGAACAACACCCCCTTGACCTGGTGGAAGAGATCCTTGATCACCGACTGGTAGGCGAAGGCTTCGTCATGCAGGCAGGGCAGCAACCAGGAACGATCCGGGTGCACCCGCAAGGCGTGGTAGGTGATGCCGTACAGGTAGGGCCCGGCAATGATGGCATCGAAGGAGGCCCCCTCGGCTTCCAGCCAGGCCTCCAGGGCACGGCTGTTTACGCTCTCGCGCATCCAGCGCTCCTGGTCCGACCGGGAGACGTCCTTGCCGCTGCTGACCTGTTCCTGCAGGCGGAGAAAGACGCTGACATCCCGATCCTCGTTCACGGGGAAGAAATGCACGGTCAGGTGGCCATCCGTCTTTTCGCCCGGTGGAATTTCGTTTTTCCAGGTATGATGATCACGCGCGCAGGTCGTGAGGAAATGTACTTCGTTCCCCTGGCCGCCCAGGTAATCGGCAAGGTTGCGGATAAGGGTCTCCGCCCCGCCGACCACGCCGGCTTCCGGGAAACGGGGAGCTATAAACGCAAGCTTCATGATGCCGGGGGGATGGGCATCACGCCGTATCCATCGCCCGGCTGAGTGGGCGATCCATCAGGCTTGAGATGCACAGACATGTTCAGGTCACCGGGTCCACGGTCTCATTTTCAGGGTCCGGCCCGTCTTTGCCGCCTTCCAGGGCCACGATGCGCGCTTCCAGCTCCGCGATGCGTCGCTCGTAGTTGGTAAAGGCCCCTTCCACCGCGCTATGCATCAAGCCGTTCACCAGGTTCTGCTGGCTCCATAGACGGTAGGTATAAAACTTGAGAAACTTCCAGATCACCGTCTTAAACTTCACCAGGACCTTCCCGGCGACCCCACCCCGCCGGTCCCTGATCGACCAGTCCGAGATATCGACGGTCACGATATCGCGCAGGGTGGCCAGGTAAAACCGCAGCAGCTCAGCGTTGTCCTGCATATGGATGAGGTTGTGCCGTTCTGCCCGGGCGATGCGTGCGTCATGGTAGACGCCTTCCTCCCGCTTACGAGCGACCTCCGCCCGGATCTCCGTGACGATTTTTTCCGCGTCCATGCCCGGCGCGCCCACCTGGAATTCGTTGCTGCTTTCCATGGCCCCATTAAGCACCGCCCGGGCCGTGGTGGCAAGTCATTGTAGGTGCCGGTCCCGGCCGGATGGGTGGGCTGGAAAGCCCTTCTACCCCCGGAAACCGCTGGCCTGGCTGGGCCCTGGATTCTTTTTGAACGTTTTTTCGCGGCCTACCCTCCAATCAGGTGGTATTTATTCACCCGGAGACCCACTATGAAAAAGTTCGTCATGCTCAGCCTTGTTTCGACCCTGTCCACGGCCCTGGCCACGACCCCCGGTTCGCCGGGCCTTTCTCCCCAACCCTTTCCCGCGCAGAATCCTTTCGAGGGTTTTGACTTCGATCAACTTATGCAGAACGGTGACCTGCAGGAGTTGATGCGACAATTGCAGCAGCAAATAGGCCCATTGGGCCAACAACAGAACGGGCAGGCACCCTTTCGCCCGCAGGGCCCGATGACCTTCCTCGGGGTCAAGCTCGGGCCGGTCAGCGATGAGCTGGCGCATCACATGGGTCTACCGCAGGGCTTTTACCAGACGGTGCAGGGCCTGGAGGAAGGCAGTCCGGCGGAGAAAGCCGGCTTGCAGGAATTCGATATTATTACCCACCTGGATGACCAGGAAATTATCAATGCCCAGCAGCTGGTCACCCTCGTGCGCGGAAAAGAAGCCGGGGACGAGGTCGCGATCAAGATCCTGCGCAAGGGCAAGAAACAGGAGCTTACGGCTACCTTGGTTGAACGCGAGGGAGGCGATGCCCTGCCGCTCGGGGCCGATCCTCACATGGACCTGGGCCAGTTGTTCAAGAATCTTCAACAAGGTTTCGGCCAGGTCCCGCAGGCCCCGGCACCCCGTGCGCCCGGCCGCCCGGCCAAGCCCCGCATCGAGTTGATTCCCCGCGACGCTCCGCAGGTGGAAAGGAACATTCAATCCTCGAGCAGTATATCCATTCGCAATGACCTGGGACATTTTCAGTTCAACCAGAAGAACGGGGACAAGCACCTGGTCATTAAGGATGCAGGGGGCAATGTGATGTTCGACGGCCCGGTGAACACGGATGATGAACGGAAGTCCGTTCCCGAGGAATATCGTGATACGCTCAAGCAGCTGGAAGGCGATGGCAAGGGCAACTTCCACTTCAAGCACCAGTTCCGGGTTCAGCCGCAACAACCGCAAAAGCCCAAGCTGCAAAAAACGCCGCAGGCCCTCTGA
>JAPYUI010000341.1 GCA_029936175.1 Kiritimatiellia bacterium | reverse complement strand
GCGGGCTACCACACCGCGATGATCGGCAAGTGGCACCTCGGCTGGGACTGGCACAAGACGGGCAAGAAAATCGACTTCACGAAACCGGTAAAGAACGGGCCGGACATCAATGGATTTGACCAGTATTACGGGCACTGCGGCTCGCTGGATATGCCGCCTTACGTCTGGGTCGACACGGGAAACATCACCGCCCCGCCCGACCGGGAAGAGGGGGTGAGTAAAAGCCAGGATCGCTACGGTTGGTACCGAAAGGGACCCATCGGGTCCGACTTCCACATCGACGAGGTGCTGCCCCACCTCTTCGATCAATCGATGAACTACGTCAAGGAACGGGCAGCCGCGGCGAGGGATGGCAAGCCCTTCTTCCTGTATCTCCCCCTGCCTGCACCCCACACACCGATCGTGCCGGTTCCGCCCTTCAAGGGTGCGAGCGGCTTAAACCCCTATGCGGATTTCGTAGTGCAGATGGACCATCACATGGGCCAGCTACTGTCCACCCTGAAAAAGGAGGGCCTGGACGAAAACACCCTGGTTATTTTCACCAGCGACAACGGGTGTTCACCGGAGGGGAACTTTGACCTGCTGAAGAAAAAGGGACACGATCCGAGTGCCGGATACCGTGGGCACAAGGCGGACATCTATGAAGGCGGGCATCGCGTGCCCTTTATCGCCCGCTGGCCGGCAAGGATCAAGGGGGGACGCCGCACGAAAGCCCTGGCGTGCCTGACCGACATTTACACGACCCTGGAGGCTATCACGGACCAGCCGCGCAAAGCCCTGGGCGGGGAGGATGGCTTCAGCCTCCTGCCGGTATTAACCGGCAAAGCGTCCTCCGGACGCGACACCCTGATCAGCCATTCGATCGGGGGGTCTTTCGCGATTCGCCAGGGGCCCTGGAAGCTCTGCCTGTCCGCCGGAAGCGGGGGATGGAGTGCCCCGCGCGAGGGGGACGCCAAGAAAAAGGGCCTGCCGAAGATGCAGCTGTTCCAGCTCGACCACGACCGTGGCGAACGCAAGAACCTGGTCTCCGCGCATCCGGAAAAAGTCGAATCGCTCCTCCGCCTGCTGGAGAAACAGGTGCGGGAAGGCCGTTGCACCCCGGGTGAAACGGTGCCGAATGACCGGGAGGTGAAATTCCTGCCCCCGGGCGTCACCCTGCCGGGGCAACCCTGACCCGGACGAGAACCTTTCACCCGCACGAAAGGCGTGCGCCCCACCGGCTAATCTGGTATATTGTTTAAATAAATATTTTTGAACATTTCCGTGAAAAGAACCCTCTATTTATGAAGACGGTTGAATACATGAGAGTGCCTATGAACACACGACCCCGATGCCTCGTCCTGGCCCTGCTGCCCTTCCTGATCCATTTGTCCTCGTATGGAACCGGTATCCAGGACATGAAAGCGATGGAGAAAAAGGTGCAATCCGCGGTAAAACGCGCGGTGCCCGCCACCGTTTCCGTCCTCGCCCAGAATTTTGCCGGCTCCGGAAGTGGCGTGGTGGTGAGCGAAGACGGCTACGTGCTGACCGCGGCCCACGTGGTCGGGAATGCGTCCGCCATGGACTTGCTCTTCCCCGACGGCAGTCGCAAAACCGCCCAGGTGCTCAGCGCCAACTTTCCACGCGATATTGCCCTGATGAAAATCAATGAGGAAGGGGTCTACCCCTTCGTGGAAATCGGCGATTCCAAGCAGCTCAAGATTACCGACATCGTCATCGCGATGGGCCATCCCGGCGGTTTCGATGCCCGGCGCAGTCCGCCCATTCGCATCGGGCGGGTCTATATGCCGGGCGAAAAACGGTTTATCATCACCGATTGCACCCTGGTGGGCGGGGACTCCGGGGGCCCCCTGTTCAACCTGGCCGGTGAGGTCATCGGCATCCACTCCTCCATCGGCGGAAGCCTCGCGAGTAACAACCACGCGCCCACCCATGCAGCCAAGGATCACTGGGAGGACATGAAGGCCGGCAGGAACCTCGGCAATAATCCATTTGCCACCTGGGATCCGGACGGCCCGGTAATCGGCGTGGAACTGCGCAACGAGGACGGTCACGTGGTGGCCACCCGCGTGCGACCGGACTCCCCTGCCGACAAGGCCGGACTGGAGGACGAAGACATTATCCTGAAGATCAACAACAGGACGGTCAGCGAATTCGAGGGCTTCATCCGCCAGATCAACGCAAAGAAACCAGGCCAAAAGGTCGCACTCAAGGTCAGGCGGGGCGAAGAAACCCTGGATTTCTCGGTCAGACTCGGACGACGCGGCGACATCTTCGGCAATACGCCCCCGGGCAGGGAACGCCAGTCGCCCGGGACCCCCCGGCGACCTGAATTCGAGCCGAGCGACAAGCCGGGTTTCCTGGGTGCGCTTTTCATCGACGAGGAGGGACAGGTGACGGTGACGGAAGTCATCGAGGGCACCGCGGCCGATCAGGCAGGCCTGAAACCCGGCGACAAAATCTGGAAAGTCGATGGTCGCCTTATCGGTACGGTCGATGATTTGCGGCGATCCATGGATGCGCACCGTGCGGGAGACAAGGTTTCCGTTGAATACGAACGCGATAATAAACGCGAGGAAGTCGACCTTGTCCTGGGCGAGCGCCCGGATGCCGGTCGGTAGTGGAAACAGG
>JAPYUI010000005.1:51209-63627 GCA_029936175.1 Kiritimatiellia bacterium | reverse complement strand
AGCTGGATCGACTGTTGCTGCGTCCAGGTCAGTAGACGCAAAAACCACGTGCGCGAAATAGGTACGGCTCCCAGCCGCTCGAAATGGGGTGTCATCACCTGGATGTCAATCCAGTTCAGGCCTTGAGCCTGGAGAAGCTCCACCAGGTACAGGATCGCAAGCTTGCTCGCGTTCGCCCGGCGATGGAACATGCTCTCACCGGTGAACACATTCCCCACGGTCACGCCGTAAAGCCCGCCGATCAGCTCATCGCCCTCCCACACCTCCACGCTGTGGGCCAGGCCGCGTTTGTGAAGCCGCAGATACGCATCGATAACATCCTGAAAAATCCACCTTTGATTGCAGGGTCCGCGTTCGACCTCGCGGCATCCGCTGATTGCCGTCGCATCGACCCTATCGCGGAACTATCTTCAGCCGTACGTAGTACTTCGTCTTGTCTTCAACCAGCTGCACCGTCGTCCATTCCACGCTGTTGATCACCGAGGAAGACAGGTACTTCAGCAGGGTGGACCCATCCTGCCAGGTGATAAGGTCATCGGATATCTGGGGGATGATCCGCACATCGTCGGCCAGCAGGTTCCGGGGAAAGGTGAAGCCTTCGGGCGTGATACGAAGCGCGGTGGACGCATCGTTTGGGTCGGCTTCGCTGAAGCCGAGCGCGTGTTCGGCGAATGCGTTAAGGCCATCGGCATCAAGATCTACACCGGGGTTTCCGCTGAAGGTACTGCGCGACTCCGGGGCGCCGGGGGTGCCGCCGGGTGCCACGCTGGCCCGCCAGTTTTCGGGCAAGCCGTGCTCGGGCAGGCCCTCCGGGTCCATCAGTACCAGGGTGTGCCCACCTCCGTCCGGCAGTTCCGGCCAAGGATAATCGTCGCCGTAGACAAAGTCGAGAATCGGTTCTCCGGCGGCAAAGCTGAGTTTAACCCGTTCACCGCCGTCGGAAAGATTGTCTTCCGGGTCCCATTCACCAGCGATGTTACCGGGATTGCCGTGGACGGTGGTGAAGGTCACGAGATCGTTGACTACGAGTACGCGTCCACCGGTTGGCAGGTTGGTGATCGAAGATGGGCCAAAGTCAAAATCGATGCCCTTGGTAAAGCGCACGTCGCGGAGGTCGAGGGGGACCGGTCCAACATTTAATACCTCGATCCACTCATGGGCGGATCCGGAAGGGGGATTGTACATCATTTCGGAAATGACCAGCCCGTTGGTGTAATCGCTGAGATCGGGCAGGGTGGGCGTGAATTGAACGGGTGCGGACCAATGGCTCCAATAGCCGGCACTGTCCCGGTGACGGACCCGGGTGCGGTAGGTACGCCCGGTTTCGATCAGGCTGGATGCAACGGATAGCTCGCTGACAAAATTGCTTTGTATTCCGGTTTCCCAGGTGGGGTCGATTTCCAGCTCGTACGGCGGTGCAAATTCAGCCACCTGCCATTTCATGGCATCGAACGTCCCGTTGCCTTGTGGATCGCTGAAAGTGGAGCTTTGGAATCGGATGCCGTTGACAGGAAAGCCGACCGTTCCCGTGAAGGTAATCGTGGGCGTATCGGGAAGTTGAGTACCCTGTCCGTTTGATGCCTGCAAGGTGTCCAGATGTGCCCCGCGGCCGCCCGCTCCGACGCTTCCTCCTGGCCAGTTTCCCCCACTGAATGCAAAGGCCTTCATGTCCGCGACCAGGGCAGCGAGCGTGGTGCGGCCTGCGCCGCCCAAGGACCCGTAGGATCCCGCGGAGGCGGGTCCGCCGTTCCAACGATCGCGGTCCGAGGCTATGATCGGTTCTATGTGCGAGGCAAAATGGTCTATGATGGGATTGAGTTGGTCCGGTTGCCAGAGCAGGTCGCGGAGCTCACGAACCACGTTGAAATATTCCGGCCAGAGTTCCGGGGTCGTTCCGGTGTCCCCGCCGCCGCTCACCACGTCATCAAACAGCGTATTGTGTGCGACATCATGTCCGCGGTTCCAGGTCGGCCCCCAGGTGGCGTCGCTGTCCCAGGGGATGATCCAGAGTTTACCATGGAAGTTGTTGGCCGCGGTGTATTCGGGATAAAAGTAATACACCATGTTCTTATTTGCGCTCGGCCAGGAGTCGTAGTTGCGAATGGCCTCACTGAACGCGCGATAGAGGTAGTATTTGTCCAGTGCCACATGAGACCGGATCTGCTCCGCAGTTAGAAATCCGGTCAGAGTGTTCTCCACGTAATTGTGATCCTCGCCGTTGCTCGGGGCGAAGGACGCTTGGTAGCGTTGTTGCCGCAGGGCATCACGTTCCTGGTTGATCAGCTTGTAAAGGTTGCCGTCCGGGAGGCCGTGTTCCTTGAGGAAATTGACGTCGTAGGTCTCCAGGATGTAGGTCAATCCCCAGAAGTCGCCGTGGTATTGGTCGGGCTGTTCGGCGGCATCATCGATCACTCGTAAGTGCGCCCAGAAGGTGGTTTGTGAAGGTAGGCCCATCTTGTCCCAGAGGTACATGTTGACCCGTTCATTGAGGGCGTAGGTCAAGGTTTGCCGGTTCTCAAAACCTTTTCCGGTGGTGAGGGTGCGCCATTTTTGATCGAACTTTTTGCCATCCTGGTCGCGCGCCTGGAAGTAGTTGCCCTTGTTCAGGCGAAAGCGCATCGAACGCTTGCCCGCCTGGTGGTACCGGCCATTCGCGCCGCGCAGGCGGTAACGAATATTGTCATAGACTTCGCCGTCGTACACGATGGTCCCGTTCCAGTTGTACAGAAAACGGTCGCCGTTTCCGGTGCCTTGTATTATCTGGTTGGCATTATCCCAGGCATAACAGTCGCTCCAATCCGATGCCCGGGTAAGCACATGGTACACAGGCAGGGTGGTGAGGTTGGTGGCGCTGTGTCCATGGTAATCGGGTACTCCATCATATATAAAACAGGCAAAATTGCGGGAATCTTCATCCGGATAGGGGACGCGTATAGACGCACTCAAGTTGTCGGATACGGTTATACGGTATCGCAACAGCGTACGGTGGGTTTGTGCCGGAATGGTCGCGGTGTACCGGTCGTCCCCGGCGAGGCTCATAGCCATTGCCGTCCAGTTCGCGAGATTGGTGTACGCAGGATTCTCGGCGCGAGGGAGTTGGTAGTCCGGAATGCGCCGGTTTACGACCGGGTGAGGAAGCCCAATCGGAATGTACGCGCCCGGGGCAACCACCTGGTATTCGAGCATCACCGAGCCGACGCCCGACGGGTCGGTTACCTTGGCGGAGATAACGATCGCGTTGGTCGATGCAGGTTGCTTCGGCGTGTGATCTACCTGGCGGATGTTGGGCGGGGCATTCAGCGCGAATACCCCGTTGATGGCTCCTGGTGTTGGCAGGGCACCGCGCCAGGAACTGCCGAGATCGTTGTCGAGACCCGGGTGGATCAGTTGCATGGAGGGCCCATCGCCATCCGGGCCGATTGGCCAGGGAAAACCGACCTTGTACTCCACCCGGTCGATCACCTGATCGTTCATATCACGTAAACGTAGCGTTTCTCCATCACTGCTCAGGGCCCCGGTGTAAGGGCCGAGCGGAGAACCGCCGAGGGTGGGGGGATGCTGGGCTATGACCAGGAACGAATCCGCGCTCATCACCGGCCCGTTGGTAAAGGGAAAATCGATAGCGTCGGAAAGGCGATACCCGGTCAGGTCAATGGGATCGGGACCGGGATTGTATAATTCGACAAATTCTTCCCGCAGGGTATTGTCTGGTGGATTGTAATGTATTTCGTTGATTACCGGTTGCTGGCTGACGGCAATCACCGAAAGGTTCAGTACTTTCTCAAAGCTTAATCCGGATGAGTCGGTACTGCGCACCCGGATGGAAAGAACGCTTCCGGCCAGGCCGGAAAAGTCTGCATTGCTTTCCAGTTCGTTGGTGTTGATCGCGAAGAGGAGGTTGTCGTCGTCTCCCGTTCCCGCGACCAGTGCGTAGCTGTGCGTGTCAGTGGGATTGTCATCATTGGAGAATAACAGGGCGACAAAATCCCCGTTGTGCACGCCGGTCCCGATGAGGGTGGTGCTTAAGCGGATGTCCCCCGGGGGCGTGGGCGCCGCCAGGCTGTCGATAGTAATGGTTTTGGGTAATGAATCCCATCGGCCGTCGTTGGCCTTGAAGGTGAAGTGGTCAAGGCCCACGAATGCCGGATTGGGAGTGTAAAGAACATTGGGTGGTGTGCCGGAGAGGTTACCTTCAAGCGGCGGATCGACAATGCTGTAGCTCAGGATCGGGTTCGGCGAGGTATTTGGATCGGTTGCGCTCAAAGTAATGGTGAGTGCATTGGTGTTTATGGTGGCCACGGATTGGGGGCTAGCCACGGGGATTCCCGGATCAATCGTAACCGTGGCGATCAACTCACGGCTGATCATGTCGCCTCCAGTTTCCGTGGCCCGCAGGGTGTAGTCCTGGTCTTCTATCGACCCCGTCTTGTTGGTCACCACGACCTGCAATATCCCGTTTGTATTGGAGGTGGACAGCAGGCTGCTTCCACCGTCGTCCAGCATTTCAACAAGTAGCGTGCCCGTCACTGCGCTGTCATCGATTTCCCAACTGAGCTGGGTGGTTGCGTCCTCGAACAGCGAGTTGGGAGCGGCGTCAAATGCCACGATTCGCGGCCCGTCGGTAATGATGGGTGCGTTGTCCGTTGCGCTGATGGTGGCGTCATTGACCGGTGAGCCGTTGTTGTCACCTCCTGCGTCATCGGCGTAATTGTTTTCGAAGGTAAAGTACACTACCAGGTTTGATTCAATTCCGGAAAGACCCTGGTCCCAGGTTGCCGCGATGTCCGCGGCACTGCGCGCGATGTTCCAGATGCGCACCTCGTCGATCAGTCCGTCCCAGTACTCACCATTGTTGCGGTTGCCGATGCGGTGATTGGCAAATGCGACGTTGACCCCGGCACTGGGCGTGCGGGGACCTTCCATCGGCGCGCCGTTCCAATACCACTGGGTCTGGCTGCCATCGTAGGTAATTGCGAGGTGATGCCACCCATCACTATTCGGGCCGCTGGTATTGCTTGAGATGTCGCCCATGCTCGTAGTATCGTGGTCGTTGCCCCAGAAAAAGTGACGGGTTTGACCGCCGACTTTCAGTCGAAACCCATTGGCGCGGTTGCCGCTTTGATTTCCCCAGAAAGTGATCATGTTGTTCCCGTGCACATCGGGATTGATCCATGCTTCGGTGGTAAAGGCCGCATTCCCGCTGGGCACGCCGGTTCCGACAAAGTTTACAAAGTCGCCGCTGCCGTCGAGGCTGAGTGACGCGCCGAACAGGGGAAGGGAAAGGCTCGAAAAAAAGAGGGCCATTCCAATGAATAAACGCGCGTGCATGGTTTGGAGCATGAATGGATTCCAATGAGTATACAAGAATTTCGCCCGGCTTGTTGAGCGAAGAAATTACCCGTTCCATTCAGTGAGCTTGCCGCCGCTGGAATGCGGTGGAATATTGCCAGCTTATGGGAAACGGCGTCTATATTATCAAAGGCGTCAATGACCGAGGCATCAAGGCCAAATGGCCTGGTGACGCGTTGAATGACCTTCCGGGCTAGCGGCCTTCTACCTTCCGGGGAAGGCAACTACGGTTGATCCGCAAAGAGCTGGATCGACTGTTGCTGCGTCCAGGTCAGTAGACGCAAAAACCACGTGCGCGAAATAGGTACGGCTCCCAGCCGCTCGAAATGGGGTGTCATCACCTGGATGTCAATCCAGTTCAGGCCTTGAGCCTGGAGAAGCTCCACCAGGTACAGGATCGCAAGCTTGCTCGCGTTCGCCCGGCGATGGAACATGCTCTCACCGGTGAACACATTCCCCACGGTCACGCCGTAAAGCCCGCCGATCAGCTCATCGCCCTCCCACACCTCCACGCTGTGGGCCAGGCCGCGTTTGTGAAGCCGCAGATACGCATCGATAACATCCTGAAAAATCCAACTTTGATTGTTGGGTCCGCGTTCGACCTCGCGGCACCTGCTAATGACCTCCGCGAATGCTTCATCCACCGAGAAGCGGTACTGTCCCCGCCTCGCACGCGCCTCCCGTTTCAAGCTTTTCGGTACATGCATATCCTCGAAAAAGAGGATCGCACGTGGATTGGGGCAGTGCCATTCCATGGGCGCATCAGGCTCGGAGGGCCAGGGGAAAATGCCTCGGCTGTACGCGTCGAACAGGTTGCTCGTATTCAGATCTCCGCCGATATACACGGGTCCCCAATCCGGCATCTGGGATACCGGGGGAAAGGGGATGGGCATGGATTGATGATGCCGGCTCATGGCAACGTACTATAAGGCATGATCAACCGCATTTCAGCTGAGGATTTGCTCCACCTGCTCCATCGAAAGAGCGTGACCGACCAGGGCTTGGGAAAGGTCCGGCTGGGACTGCTGCCAGGTCGCGTACAGCGCGGTTTCGGTCACGCAGGTACCCACGTAGCGATTGCACCCGGTACCATGGGGGCTGATGAAGGCCGGGAATTCCACTGAAAGTCGCTGGATACGTGGAAATTCAGCGTCCCATCCCCAGGCCAGGCCACCCAGCTCTTCACAGGAATATCCGCGCGGACGCCGGGCTGCGGACGGGTTTTCATCCAGGGCGCGCAAGCACTCGGCTCCATCATAAAAATAGAGCGAGACCGGCGGCGTATCGCCGAAAATCCCCAGGCGCGGAACCGGCAGGCGATCGGTCAGGCGCGTACAGGCCACGTCCCAGGCCTTGCCACGCTCCAACATGCTCCAGTCCGCCACCCGGAAGCCCGGGTCACCGGGTGCCTGCAGGGCCAGCCCGGTATTGCTGCTCGACCAGGAGAAGGGGTGCGAACAGAAGATCATCGCCACTTGGCCACTCGGCGCGTCAAAGACATCGGGATCCTTGACATGCAGGGTCTCGCCGGCGTCACTGGCGAGCACCGGCTCCAGTCGATCCCCGGACAGGCGGTCGATACTCCACACACCGGTGCCCGGCTTCTGGAACGCGGCCAGGGCCGTGGGATAGCTCAGCGCTTTCTCGGTGGAAATATATAGCTCCATCCCCGCCGGGCCGGGATACAGGCTGGCGCCCTCAATGGAAACCACGGAAGCCTCGGGAGTCGACAGGTCGGCCTTGGACCAATGCTGCGTCTTGGTGAAGGGGTTGGAAAAATCGGGGGAACGAAAGACCGCCAACTCCAAGCCTCGCTCGCCGATACCCAGGCCTGTGCGAGAGTCGCCGAAATTACGGTATCGTCCGCAGAGCACAAAACCCTCGGCATCGTGCAGGAGGTTCCCTCCACCAAACCAATAACCCGTGGAAGCGCGCTGTGCTGGAACGAGGACGCGGGACCGGGTACCATCAATCAAGGCCTGGCCCAATTCGGCCAACCGCCCTAAAGCATCAGCGTCCATTCAGCGGATTACTTGAACGAAATCTTTACGTTCTCTTCTGGATTGTGGAACTTGAGGCCCGGGATTTCCTTTTTCGAGAGCTCCTTGAAGTCCGGCGTCTTACCCCCCATGAGTTTTGCCGCATCTGGATTCGTCAACAACTTATCCACCTGCATATCCATGAGCAACAAGGTGCCCGACTCCTTGTTCAAGTACTTGCCATTGGACTCGGTGATCTTCCCATTCACCTTGACCAGGTAGCTCACGCGCATCCCTTTCAGCATGGGCGCCATCATGGCCATCATCTGCGGTTCGAAAGCCTCATCCTCGCCCCCGGCGTCGGGAGCATCATCTTCCTCTTCCGGTATATCGGCAATAAATTCGATCGTCGCAGGGTTTCCCGGGCTGAACTTGATGTCATAGATGGTGTCACCACCCTCCATCTCCGGGCCGCCGCCACCGCCATCCATTTCAACATCCGGGCTGGCCATCCGTACCTTGTTCGCATCCGTGAAGGAGTAGGTCGCCTCGTAGCCTTTCCAGCCCAGCTTATTCTTCACTTCCTTGATGCTTTCGAACTTAACTTCGCCAAATATTTCCGCTGCACCTTCAAGGCTGGCCTTCAGCGATGCCGTCATGTCAGGTGCTGGAGCTCCGGCCCCTTCACCCAAACCACCAAGTCCGCCAAAACCTTCCATGACCTGCGTGTTCATGAAGGCACGCGCGATAATCGTGCCGCTGCCATCCGTGTTGACCACCAGCATGGTCCCGGACTCAATGCACCCCGTGAAGAGAAGGGTCCCCAGTAATAGCGGCAGAAGAAATATCTTTTTGATCATGTGTAGCTCCCGGTTAAGTGCGTTGAGATGTACCAGCTTTGCCGGGCACGTAAAAGCCTAAACCCGGCCTGCCCCTCTATATTTGACTGATAAGAACCACCCCCGCAACCGACAAGACCGCACCGACCAGCTTGGGAATAGTCAGGCGTTCTTTCAAAAAAACAGCCGCGAGCAGGATAATCCAGATGGTGGAGGTCTGGTTCAATACCGCGGCAATCGATTTTTTATCAATATACTTAAAGCCCAGCATCCAGGACAACATCGCAAAATAGGACCCCAGAACCGTGGCAACGATCATCGAGCCCCAGGGGTTCGGCCCCCGGAAGGCCTTGAGTGTCGACCTTAACTCCCGAATCCCCGCCAGGTAGATAAGCTGCCCAATCAAGCCGACCAGGGTGCGAAAAGTCGCCAGGTGCAAGATCGGGATGCGATCCATTGACGGGGTCACCAGGAGAATACCCAGGGCAACCAGCATCGGGGTAAGTATCCCGCAGGTCCAACCGATCCAGGCATCACGCCGGGTACCGGACGACTCCCCGGAGGGCCAGGATGCGATCAACACCCCACCCAGAACCAGCCCGAATCCACCCAGGTGAGATCCATCGAGGAGCTCTCCCATGAACAACCAGGCAAAGATCAAGGTGAAGGGGCTATAGCAGCAGTTCATCACCCCGGTCTTTCCCGCCCCGAGGAGGTTGAGCGAGTAAAAGTACATGGCGTCGGCAATGGAGATGCCTATTACGCCACTGATAATCATGAGTAGGTAATCCGCCTTGCTGATCGCGGGCCAGTCCGGTCCCCAGACGACCAGGATCGTTGGATAAAGCAAAGCGAGCGAGAGCACATTCTTGAACAGGTTGAGTCGCAGGGGGGAGATATTCCTGCCCGCCCGGGTAAAGTTGACGACCGCCAGCGACCAGAATATCGCGCAGGCCAGCGCGTACCATTCCCCTTTACCCATGCCGCACGAATGATCGCTGATTATTCAAAGGCGACAGCCTCGCCCGCTTCAACTGCCGTGCGGGCGCGCTCCAGCCATTCCCGGTAGTATGCGCCTGGAGCCTTTTGATAAATAGTCGACATGGGCAGGTCTACCGGACGCAAACCGAGTGCAACCTTCATCTCAAATTTTGTGCCGGTTCGCCAAACCTTGAAATGCACCTCCCGGTCCGGTCGCTTGGAATAAATGTACGCGATAAAACTGCCCATGGGATTGTTCGCCCCGACCCCCTCTCCATCGACCTCGTAGATCTTGTCGCCAATCCGGAGAATGGACCCGGCGGCCGCAGTATCAGAAATAATTTCGAGCACATCGACGCAGGGTACCAATTGCTGGTTGGGGCGATCGGGAGGGAGAAAGGAACTGTTCAGCCGAATGCCCAGGAATCCACGCGGCTTCTCCAGTACCCGCTTTCGAAATAAACCGAACAGAACCTCGTTCAGCCGGAATTCCACATCGGGTTCATCGGTACCATCAATCGTTCTCAGGCAAATCGGGATCCACTTCTCGGGCTGATCGTTGAGCAACTTACCCAAGGCTTCCTGGGCAATTCGACGCTGGGAATAGGACTCATGCGAAAGCCCACGCACCAGCTCCGGCCAGGCCTTCTGCTGTGCCGTCACCACGCCGGCCCAAGCCAGCCAAACAGCCACCGGGAGCACGATTCGGGAAATAGTCCACATGCGTATCATCGCACTGGATTATGTGTGGGCCCCGCCCCGAAAGCAAACGGGATGTCGCGGATTTTACCAATTTACTTTATTCCCCGCTATGCTAAACCGACTCGACTGAACGTATGGAGACCCCCTATGAAACACCTTGTCCTGCTAAGTACCCTCTTCACCCTGCTGGCTAACGCGATGAGTGCCCAGGTCGAGCCAGCCTATCGACACGTCGTGCTGTTCAAGTTCAAGGACGACGCGCCAGCCGCCAAGGTGGTCGAGGTCGAAAAGGCCTTCATGGCCCTCAAGGGGAAAATCTCCTTAATCCAGGAGGTGGAATGGGGGTTAAACGTCAGCCCTGAAGGCCTGAACGATGGCTACACGCATTGTTTCTTTGTCACCTTCAAGAAAAAGGCCGACCTGGAGCGGTACCTGCCCCACCCGGCGCACAGGGCTTTTGTCGATATCCTGAAGCCCCAGCTGGATAAGGTGCTCGTCGTGGATTATCTCGCACAGAGAAAATAAGCGGCCCATTCCCCCAGGACGACCTCGCGAGCTACATTAATCACTCGCCCTTTAGAAAGCGGATCTCGGCCCAGTCGACGTGATCTGCCAGGTCGAGTTGTGCCCCGTATTCAACCGACAGGGTAATCAGTTCTCGACCCCGAATATCCAGCTTCAGCTCACGGGCCGGGTCGGAACCCCGTACACGCTGGCGGTACAACTCGTCCCCGTCACCCATGACCACGAGCACACAATCACCACGTCCCCGCGTCTCGGCATCGATCCCCACAAAGCCATTCAAGAGGTGATACTGACGACCCGCAAGAAAGCGCAAGCGCGTCCCCGAGGGCATCCCGACACCCTTCGGATAGGTGTTCGCACCAATGGCCATTTCCTGCTGACCCACGCTTCGGTCCCGTTGCCACGGCCGTGCGGGGGCGACAACAGGCTGTTGAAACTCCGATGCCGGGACCAGATCCGAGAGAAAAACCAGGCGCCCCGCATTCAGGGTAACTCGCTGCACCGTCTTCCAGGACAGGTCCAGCTTACGACCGCCGTAGTAGAGCAGGCTCAGGATTCCGTTCTCCAAGGACGCAATCCGGCCATTCAAGCGGCTTCCGTCCGCGAGGTCCACCCACACGGAATCGTCGGGGGCTTCAATGCCTCCCAAGTCTGCAGTCAGGACCCCATAGACCTGATCGCGAGTGAAACTTCGGCGCGCACCTTCCCATTCGAACTCAATCTTCTCATCGCTGATGAGCTCGATCACGCCTTTGACCAACTGTAAATCGTTTTCCACCTCAACCCAGAGCTGGTCGAATTCCTCCCGCTTGATCGTCAAGGCGCGCTGGTAGGCCGATGTCTTGCGGTCCGGCTTCATGCGGACCGCGTGTACGGTATCCAGCGGGACCTCCAGGGTCGGATCCAGGGCCCAGGCGAGCCGACAGACCTCATCCTTCACCGTGAAATTGGAAAGCGGCAAACGCGTTCCATCCACAAGCTCCACCAGCACCGGTAAAGGCGCGTTGGTCGAAGGGCGGGCGGATCCGATGATCTGGTAAAGGTCATCGGTATGGAGCGGGGTGCGCTGACCCTCGACCATCACCCGGCCTTCAGCGTTGATGCTCTGCACCTTCAGCACCTGCGATCCACCCTCGAGGAAAAGTACCTTCTCTTCAGCGCCGCAAAGGGAAGCGGACAGGGCAAGCAACAGGGCCCTCATACATCGAGAGTGGGTGGAAATGAGAGAAAGACCATGAAACGACATCGCCCCTACTTATCGTCATCTTCTTCCTGGAGATCGAGTGAGAATTGCTCGATCAACTGGATATACCGGGCGGGAAACTTCTCTTTCAAGCCGGACAGGGCCTCCGCCTGGCGCGCACGCTCTCGGGGATTATCCCAGGCACTGCGCTTGGCATTCAGGTCCGGACGGGCCAGCGGGTTCACCCCGGTATCCGGGACCGCAGCCCCTCCGATCCCGGCATTCTGCCCAGGAGCACCGCTTCCAGACTGGCCCTGGCCCGGGGATTGTGACTGCTGATTCTCCTGTTCTTCCGCCTGCTTGATCAAGTCGTCCAGCATAGCCACGATCGAATCCTGCACCTCCTGGGTCTGGATGCTCGGATCTTCCATGCCCAGGCGACGGCGGGAAAAATCCATATGCTCAGCGACGTCGTGCATGGAACCTTCCTCGGCCATTTCGAGGGCCAGCAACATCTTGCCCACCTCCTCGCGCATACGTCGGGAGGGCCGCGTACGCAGATTTTGAAACTTACGCAAGGTCCGCGAGGCAGCCGCTCGATCCAGGGTATTCATCTCGGCCATACCCTGGAAGAAGAGGGCCTCCGATTTGCGCAGGGTTTTCCCCTTGAACTCGGTATTCATTCGACGCAGCAAGGGCAGGGCACTTTCGAAATCCTCCTGCTGCACATAACCACGGGCAAGGAAGAAACTGCTGTCGGCCGCGAGATAGGGATCTTCCGATTGCGTAAGCTCCATGAGCTTTTTCATCGCCGGCGCAGCATCGATCTCCGTCAAGCCACGAACCGCTTGATTAAATGC
>JAPYUI010000005.1:26823-51109 GCA_029936175.1 Kiritimatiellia bacterium | reverse complement strand
AGCATGAACATTCCTTAACGCTTGGTCATTTCGCGCGCGATTTCCAGGATTTCTTCCTGGAAATCACTCAGGCTGCGCAATCGTTCGGTGACCTGGGGATCCAATTCCCCCCGGGCTTCAGCGCGGCCAAGAAGCTTGGTAACACGGTTGACACGGAGTTGATGAGAGCGAAGTAATTTTAATTCTGACGAACTCGCCAGGAGTTTTCCTTGTCAGCCACCTCCTTTCGCTTCACCCGCCTCTGGATTCTGCGCCTGCTGCTCCTGTGTTCGTTTCATCGCCTCGATCAGGTCCTGGAGCGTCATTTCGACCTCGTATTGAACTTCCTGCGTGATCGTGGAGGTTTTCTGCGTGCCCAACCAGAGCGCGACTTGAACCAAATCCTTTTCCATGTTCTCGACGACGCGATCAAACACCACGCTGCTGCCGTCGGCCTTGATGATATCCGAGGCACTTCCCGCCTTCTTCGACAAGGTGTTTTCTTCGCCGGACAACTTGTTGGCCATCAACTTCTCGGCACGCTGCGAGCGTCCATCCACCTTGCTTTTCTTGTCGTCCAGCACGCGGGTATCGAGCGAAACCTTCTGCTGCTCCTCCAGCATTTCCTCGAACATCGCCATCAACTGGGCGGCCGCATCATCCGGAGCCTGCTGTTTCAACTCGTTCAGGCGGTCGTCGAGCTCGGCCAGTGCTTTCTCCAGGTCTTCCTTGGCTTCCTGCTGGTCGCCCTGCGCCGGCTTTCCCTGCTGCTCGCCCATCTTGCCCGCAGCCTTGGCCATATTTTTCTGCGAGCTGTCCATGTTCTGCTTCGCATTCTCCATGGCCTCGCTTTCGGATGCGGGATTCTGCTCCTGCTCCTTGTTCAGTTGTTCCACCTGCTTGGCGAGGGCCTCCTGCTTCTCCGCGGTCTTGTCCAGGTCTTCCGGTTTCATCCCGGCTACCTTCTCACGCTCGCCCTCAAGCTCCTCCAGGGCTTTTTTCATCTGCGCAAGGGCTTCCTCGGCACGCTTCTGTCCATCCTGCGCCTTGCCCTGGCCGAGGTCCTTCTCCGCTTGCTGCTGCTTCTGCGAAGCCTCGGTCATTTCCTTGGCACCCGGCTTGGTTCCGGAATCCTGGTTGTTCATCTCGCTGGCCAGGGATTCGGTTTGCTTCCGCACATCCCGTTGCTCATCGGCCACCTTGTTCAGTTCATCGAGTCCCTTGTCTTTCGCATCCTCGGACCGCTGGACAACCCGCTCTTCCTTCTTGATGAGGTCCTTCACCTTCTCAATCTGCTTCTCGAGCCCGGCCAACTCCTTGTCCTGGTCGGTGATGTCCCGGTTCTCGTCCAGCAGCAGCTGCTCGGCTTTCACCATCTCGGCAATCTGCTCGCGCAATGCCTCGAGTGCCGCGATCTCTTTACGGACCTTGTCGAGCTCATCTTCCTCGGTCAGGAGCAATTCGAGCAGGGACTTCAAATCATCGAGTACCGCCTCCTGTTCCGCACCGGCCTTCTCCAGCTTTGCGTCATCGAGCAAGCCGGAAATGGTCTTCATCCGGTCTTCGAGCAACATCTTTTTGGATTCGTGAAAGGCCTTGATCAGGCGATCCGCCTGCTCTTTCTCGGTCTTCTCCAGGGCTGCTGCAAGCGCGGTAAACTTCCGTTCGAGCTCGCGCATCATGCGTTCCACCCGGGCCTGGCGAACGCCGAGCGGGGTTTCCGGGACAGCTCGAGCATGGGAGGACTCGGGGCCCGCTCCAGGATCCGTCGCATCCAGTGCGAAGGCCCCGGGGGCAGCCACCAGGCCGGCCAGATAAATTCCAAACATCCATTTCATCATAGGTCCGTCTCCATGTACGCGTCGGATCAAGGCCAAGATACACCACGACCACCGCTTTGTCATTCGCATTCAGTGCCCATCAACGAACGAAATCGCCTACTTTTCCTGCTTTTCCAACAATTCCTCGACGCGACGCCGTTTTTCCTCCTCGGTCATCTCGCGCACATCCCGCTGGGACTGCTGAATCTCCGAAAGCAGGTTGATCGCCTGCTGAAATTCCTCGTTCTTCACCAGGTACTTCAGGATCCGCCGCATCTCATCCGTAATCGTTTCCTGCGAGCGAATCGCCCCGAGCAACAGCTGATTCCGCGTATCCCGATCATCCGTAATCCGCAGCTCGTCCAAGCGGTTGGCCACCGAGGGGATCGCCTGGTCGATGAGCCGGTTCATCGGGCTCGCAACCCGGCTCTTCAGCCGCTGTAACAGGGGGCTGTCCAGGGTCTCCAGTCCATTGTTCAGGATCTCCTGCACGATCGAGTCCAGGCGCTTGGCCAGTGGAGAGAGGCCCGAGCCCATGAGCTTCTGCTTCTTCTGCACCTGGTTAGCCTGGACCCGTGCCGGTTCATCCAGCTCCTCCATATCGCGAGTCATCACCTGCAGGGCCTGTGCGTCGGTGATAAGTTGATCCTGTCGCTTGAGTAATTGCTCAAGCGCCTGGCGAATTTCTTTTTCTCGACGCAACAAATCGTCGCGCAAATCGGATTCAGCAACCACGCGCAATTGGATCCGGGCGGACCTCCCCTCGCCCGGGCCAGTCACGACATTGTTATCCCTCGCTTTCAGGACGAACCCAAAACTTGAACCCACCGACAACGGTAAGGTCGCCAAGTCCAGCACGTCACCGAAATCGACCCGTGATTGATCAAGGAGCCCCACTACTCCGGAAGGCTCCACCTGCCCGGATCGGTTTGTACTCGTCCCCGTATCCGGGTCGTCAAAGCGCCAGGAATAATCGAGCACCACGTCGGTCACCTTGAAGTCGTCTTCGATCGTGCCGCGATAGGGAATCCGCGCCGTCGGCACCACAAGGCTGCTGATGCCCTCGACCCGCAGCTTCACCCGCGGAAGGGTGTCATCGCGTTTGCGTACACTGAAGTGGGTATGGTCGGCAGAGGTCAGCGGCATCCGCTCCAGCGATTCAGGATTCAGCACCAACACGGCATCCAGCAACTCGACCCGATAAACAGCAGGTATGACCTGCTCGGGTTCCAGCGAGAGGTGAAAACGCGAGCCGTCTTCCAAGACCATCGGCATACGTTCATCTCCGATCACCAGCCCGGCGCCGGTCACGGTTTTGCTGGCGATCCCGGTGATTTCCAGCCGCGTACCCGGCAAAAGATAGTACGGTCCGCGGCCCGGGGGCAAGGCCATCGGCTCCTGCTCTGCGTAGGCCGGCGGATGGGCGGTCAGCGTGATCTCCGAAACCGCCGGGCGTTCAACCAGTCGCACCTTCACCCAGGGCGTGCTCGCCTGGACACTGCTCACGCGGAATGTGTACTCCTCCTGCACGTTCTGCATCACCGTCTTGTACAAGCGACCGTCATCCGATCGATCCATCGCCTCAAGGGTTTTACCCGATCGTGATTTCACCTCCAGCTGCAGCCGCTTGGGCAAACGGCGAAAACCATCTTCAATATGGGCAATGATCGGCCAATGATCACCCCGCGGAATGGTCAGAAGCCCTTTCTCCACCCCGGCGATCGTCACGTGGTAGTCCATCGGCCAGGAAACATCCGCAATCAATAGATTGCGCTTCACCCAGGTCTTCAGCAGCGGGCTGCTCAAGCAAGTAATGCCGAGCCCGACAAAGACCAGGATCAGGACCGCTGAGATGCCCAGGTTTTTCTTGTGACCCGGCCGGTTCAGCACTGCTTCGAAATCCACCTGCTCCACCCCGGTCAGGCCATCCTTCACCGTCGCATTAACCAATTCATGTGAGACGCCAGCCGCGGGTGCATAGCCCTTGCGGGTAAATTGGAACAGGCTGATCAAGCGTTCAGAAAGATCTTCGTTCTGGCGTTCAACTTCCAGGCACAAGGCCTCGTCGCTCAGGTGGACCCGCAAGGGACGCCACAGTCGCTTATACACGACACGAACCTGCAGCCCCAGCATGATCAGCAGCATCACCAGGCGTTGTGGGCGATCCATGATGAAAAAGCGGTCGAGGGCATAATCGGCGACGAAAAGGCCCAGGGGCCAGGCGAGAACATGCACCAGCGCGTGGGCGAGCAACCAGGTCTTCACCCGGTTGCGCAAGTGGCCCAACTGCTGTTCGACGCCACCCGCGGCGTTCTGTAATTGACTATCCATCACAGCAGCTTAAATCGTTTGCGCAGGGCCCATTCCAGGCCGAGCAGGATCACCAGGATCATCAAGAGGCTCGCATTGTCCCACACCGGACGCGCCGGACTCTGGGTTTCGATCGTCCGCACCCGGTTCGGCACCGCGTCGGCGAGTTTTTTCGTTTCATCAATTTCGAAATACTGGCCACCGGACAGGCTCGCCAGGTTCTTCAGGGTCTGACGTTTCATCCAGGTTGCCCGCGTTTCGAGGTTGGGAGGAATGATGCTCAATTCTTTCTCGATGCTCAACACATCCTCGGTTCCAACTCCCAGTTCGACCTTTACACGGTGCAGGCCTACCTCGCGTGCGAGAAAACCCGCCTGATACTCACCGGACTGGCCGGGGATGGCGTGAAAGGTGAGCGGCATCGGGTCACCTTCATCGGGTTGTACTACACCGGCAACCTGTTCCGCCTCGAGGTTGTCGTAATGCTCATCGCGCAGACGGGCGTTAAGCGTAATCTGGTCGCCGATATGCCACGTGTCCTTCTCGGATTCGATATAGCCACGACCTTCGGCCTCCAGGGCCCGACCGCGCACAAGGTAGCGTACCAACTGCACCCAGTAGCGATTGTAAAATTCGTTATCCTGCCCTTTACCTCGCCAGAGCCAAGTGCCGTTGAAACCGACATACACGGTCCGACCGGAACCGTATTGGCCCGTGATCAACAGCGGACGCGGCACATCCAGGGAGTAGAAGTTGGGATTGGAATGGTTGACCAGTACCTGTGCGGCAGGCTTGGCCTCCACGGCGGGAAAGCTCCAGTAAATCCCCGGCAGGCTTTTCCAGCGCTGGTAGTTGGTTTCCGTCTCCTGGTAATAGTTCATCACCGGGTGATCCACGCTGGCGCGGATCACCCCGAGCGGCCAACGCTGGTTGTGCAGCGACAAGAGGCTGGACACTTCCATCGAGCCGATATCGCCGAGGCGAACGGGCAGGATATCCTTCATGATCGAGGTGTTCGGATCGGAAAGGAAACGACCTGCAAAACGCGGACCCGCCATGTAGAGAATACCCCCGGCATGCTCGCGCGCAAAACGTTTCAGCAGCTTGACCCACTCGGGATCGAGGCGCGCAGGATCGGGATCGAGCAGGAGCACAACATCGTATTCAAACAATTCCGCCTTCGAGGAAGGCAATCTTCGGATGGTCGTGTTCCCCGGCTGAACCCTTTGCGGATCGAGCGTCTGCAACCAGCAGGAAAGGTCGATGAACTTCTCGCGCGTGAGCAAGGTTTGCAGGGCACGGTATTCCCACATGGCCCGCCCGGCGATCAGGAGCACGCGCGCGCTTTCGTCGAGGATGTTCACAACGGCCGGAGCGGCTGTTTGATTATCCTCAAGGTTGGATTCGTTATCGACCGGTTTGACGCGGATGTTGTAGGACATCTTTCCGGGTTTCGTCGGCTTATGAGAAAACAGGATGCGCTCACTTCCGTCTTCATCCGCCAGGGTCACGTCCCGACTTTCCAGCACGACGGCCTCCGAGGCATCCGTGAGTGGAGACTCCAGCAAGTCGACGCTCACGGTTTCGCCACCCACGCCCTGGGTGCGCAATAAGGCGCGGATTTCGAAGGGATCGTTCAGCCATACCTGGGAGTCGGCCTGGAGATCCACGACCTGCAGGTTGCGCGGGGGTACCGGATCCCCCACCCCGACCAGCATCAGCGGAACCCCTTTATTCTTCGCGTCCCGTGCCAGGGGCTCCAGTGATGCCGCCGAGGTATTCTGCCCATCGGTAAAGGCAATGATGCCGGAGGCTGACTGGTCGGCCAGGCTCTTGCGCAGCGCGAGGTAGAGATCGGTCGCCGGGCCTTCGGGTATGAGGGGAGGCAGGTCAAGTACGGTGTCCTCAACGACCTCGTCATCGTCTTCGTCGGTCTGAGCCCGATCGTTCACGAGCTCCAGGTCATCCGCGAAATCGTAGACCCGCAGCTTACCCTTTTTCTGTAATTCCTGCACCATCTCGGGATTGATAACCCGGTCCACCAGATCCGATCGCCTGGGGCCGATGCTGCGGACTTGGCTGACGCTCTGGCCACTCACGCGGGCGGCGCGTTTGGCATCAGCCTCTTCCTGGAAGCGATCGACGATCGCCATGGAACCGGATGCGTCTCGCAGCAGGTAGATGTGCGGCTCGATGCGCAACTGACGGGTAAAGGTAATCGCCGGACCGAGAAAGACCAGTGCAACCAGCAGGAGCACGGCGATACGCAGGGCCATGAGGAAATTTCGAATGCGGAGGGAGGTCTGACCCGCCTCTGAACGGTACATGCGAAGGCAGGTGTAGACCAGGCCTGAGACAATCGCGAGCAAAACAAAGACGCCCCAGGATTGGGGTGCGTTGGTAAAGATGAATTCCAGGCGTGCATCCTCGGGAATTTCCTCTGGACGGATACCGAAAAGCCGTCCCCACCAGGTTGCCAGCGGGAAGGTCATCTGGGAGAACCCATCCATCATCGGGCAAATACCGGGGTGTGGTCCTGGGGGATCTGGAGCATGATCAAGGCCATGGACGTGGCGAATTCCGTTCCATAGGAACTGCCCCAGGAGCCATCGCCGCCCTGTTTGGCAATCAGGGTATCACGGATATGGGCATACCACTCATCCCATTCCTTGCCGCCGCGGTGCCAGAAGGCCTGGGTCGCATAATAGTTCCCGTAATAATAATAATGGGAACGGGCCCCGGTACGATTGAGCTTCAGGAACTCGAGTCCCTTGTCGATCATCGGGTCATCGTAGATATTCGCACTGTATAACGATACGACACCGGCACCGGTGAGCGGAAAGGAGCCCCCACCACGGCCGAGGGTGTAGGAGAAGCTGCCGTTCTTTGAATTGGAATTCCGGACGTACTCGATGCACTTGTTGCGCGTGGGATCCGGCACGTGGAACCCCGCATCGCGGGCCGCCCGCAGGGCCATGATCTGGCAGACGGTGACGGAAAGGTCTGCATCGCTCTTGGCCGGGCGATAACGCCAGCCGCCCGCATCGTTTTGCGTATTCACCAGCATATTGATACAGGTCTTAACTTTTTCATCGATATCCTTGTGCAGGGTCATACCCGCGGCCTGGGTGAGAAACAGCAGGGCAAACCCATGGCAGTACATATTCCCGACTTCATTACCCGCCTTGGCGATGTAGCCACTGGTATTCGTGTTGCGCAGGATGAACCCGGTCGCATCTTCGACATGTTTTCCATAGCGTCCAATGCCGGGAGTATTCCCGTCCCCCATGAAAGCGAGCCCCGCGAGCCCGGCAATGCCCACGCTGCCAGCATAGCCCGAGCCGGCGAAGGCACCCTTGTCACGCCCGCGCGACAGTTGACGGCTGGCGAGATGCTTGAGTCCTTTTTCGATCGCGATTCGCGTTTTCGGCGTGATCAGGTCCTCGGCTGTTTTCTCGGCGTAGAGCGAGGGCAGAAGCACGAGCGACCCGATGAGCGCAGTAAACATTTTATTCCGGTACATGAGGATCCTTGGGCTCGAAACTATAGACGCGACGGAGACCAAAGCCATACAGGCGTTCGCCATCCGAATAAAGGTTACCAATCGGCTGTCCATCCACGGTATTCAAGACACCGCGGCCGCGCTCTTTTCCGGTCTCCGGGTCGAGGATGAGCACGCCGCTTTCGGTCGGCATCCAAATAGCGTGCTCGGTCAGGATCCCGCGGCCAAAGGCCTCGATCGGCGTTTCCCATAGCAACCGTCCGCCCTCGAGGCGATAGCCTCGCACGGTTTTCCGGCCGGCGATGATGACCAGGCCCCTGGTCACGCCGAGGCCGTACATTCCGGCGGCGTCGCCGCGTACCGGCGTACGGGCAGACTCCCAGAGCAAGGCCCCGTTTCCCCGGTCGAGAACCAACAACTGGTTGTAGTCGCTGGCCAGGGCAACCAGGTGGCGGCCATGGGGGATGATCACATCCTCCTGCCACCCATCTATTTTTCGTGGCTGGTAGTAGTAACTGGAATTCCCCGACTTGGCCGCGATCGATCGCGGATACCGGACGCACCAGCGCAACACCCCGGAAAGCGCGTCTATCGCGAATATCAGGCCCGCACCGCTGGAGATGTATGCCTCTCCGCCGGCCACGGAGATGCCCGGCGAACTGAAGGGCGACACGGATCCCGCTTCTTCATCACAGAGAAACTTTTTCCAAGCTGTTTTGCCCGTCTGTGAATCCAGGGCGTAGACCCACAGGGACCCGTTGTCGAGCACGGGGGCAAGCAGCAGCGAACCGTAGGGAACCGGGGCACCAAGCCAGCTGAGCTTGTCATTTTCCAGGGCCGCTTTTTCCGCCGGGGAGCGGCGCCACTGCAGCTTGCCACTGGTCGTGTCATAGGCAACGAGGAAATTCTGGCGGGTGCGTGCGGGTACTTCGCGATACCATACTCCCCGGGGGTTCGCCGCATTACCGTCTTCGATTGCGAGGTCCAGGGGTTGGCCTTCCAGGCTGATCAACCGATCGCCGTGGATAATCATGGATTGCGAAACCCGGTCGGCAAAATACTGCACCGTGACCGGGTCGGTAAAGTTTATCGGCAAGACTTTCGAGCGACTGGACCAGCGACTGGATTGACGGGTCATCGCATCCAGGGCGAATGCATTACGAAAGCCCAACCAACGCAACTCACCGCTATCGGCCTCCAGGCAGACGAGCCTGTCGTCTTTCTTGAAAAACAAGCCTCCATCATGGGTGAGAAATCCCCCGGTCGGGAACCAGTCGCCTGCTTTCCAGGCTTCCAGCATCATGGGTACGCGCTCTTCATGGGTGTCGGGCTGGCGGATGATGCCTTCCAAATCTTCCGACAATTTCAATACGAAATTCTGGACCCAGGCGGTCCTCAACTGCGGCCGTTTTTCATCGACCCGAAGATCGGGCTGGAAACCGCTGCGCTGGGCATTGCCGAAGGGCATGGTCCAGGCTTGGGTACCATCGATCGCGATAACCGGATCCTCATCCCCGGACAGGCCGGCCCGCACGGCATCCCGGACGGGAATCAAGGGGTCATCTGCAGCCAGACGCGTGTCCAGGTCTTCCAAGCGCTTGAGCGCCTGGGGCAGATCCCCGGAATAGGCATGAGCTACGGCTATACGCAAAATGATCCCGGCCGCAGGTACGCTCGCAGCGGGATACTGCTTCTCCACCTTGTCAAGCAGGCGCAAGGCGGGGAGAAATTCGTAGCGGTCGAGATGGATGCCCGAAAGTTCATAGGCGGCATCGTCGCCCATATTGCTCAGGAAGAATCGGCGCACGACTTCGCCCAGCGCGATCTCCCGTTCGCCAGGATTACGCGCGGCTGCCAGCAGAGCCGCCGCGCTCCCGTCGGCGCGTACCCGGTAGATGTTCAAGGCTTCCGGCGGCAGGGTCGCCAAGGTGGCTTCGATTTCATCCTGTACGGGTCGATAGAGCCGGTACTGGTGATTGAGCGTTTCCTCCAGCCATTCATCGCGGGTGATTACCGCATCGTTGCTCTCGTCGATCACGCGCTGCCAGAGTTCGCTGGCCAAGTCGTAGCGCTTGTTCTGGGCAAACTGATCGGCTCGTTGCAGCAGGACATCCAGCTCCGGATCAATCTTCAGTCCGCCCCCACTGGACTCGCTGGCGATTTTTACCGCCGCACTGGCGAACAGGCTCAGGGTACAACACGCGATCAGCAGGATTCGTTTCATGCGGCGCGTTTCCTTCCCAGCCACCAGGCAAAGCATTGCTCTCCGAAGAGGGCGATCGCGAGCAGAATTAAAGCCGTTTTCCAAAGTTCGTTGCGATCGTGTGCGCTTTCCAGATTCACCAGCAGACGATCTTTTACAAATTGTACCGAACTTTCGCCCAGTGCCTGGGCAAGCACGGGATTCGGCTGCTTGCGCAGATCACTTTCCGCCTGGCCCAGGTTCGCGGCAAAGGGGATCCGATCCACGCCTTCGCGATCGGTCGGGGTCAACTCCAGCACGTACACCCCACGGCCATAGGTCTCCTCGAAGTCGATCACCCAGGTCTGGTCGTTTTCCGGCCCCTTGGGTTTCGCCTGGACAGCGACCGGTTCCCCCTCGACGGGAAGGATCCTCGCATCGACCTTATACGCACTGAGGTTCACGGGAACATGGATCGCCTCGCCGACCTGGATCAAGCCGGCTTCCGACTCGTCCCGCGCGAGGTGGCGGAGCAATTCATGATTAAAGATCAAGTAGGCCGCGCGATTCTGGGGCCAGTTATTCCACTCGAGGTCAAGGGGGGTGGTGAGCACGAAGGTACGCCCCTTGCCGTAGCGTCCCTCGACCATTCCGGGGATCGAATCGGGTGCGGTGAGGCCGGCGAGCAACCGGGCCGAAGTCTCGGTCGGCAAGGTCGTCTGCCACCAGCGGAAGACTTTAATATCCTCAAGCAGGTTGTTGTTTTCGCCTGCGAAGATCGCGAGCGCCGAATGATCCGGTGCCTTGAGATTAAAGTGTACCCAGGATTCACCCGAGGCTTCACCCTGGACGCCCTCGAGTCGTACCGGCAAGAGGCCATCGCCATCCGCGTGAAGCTTTTCATTATAAAACTGCTCATCGACCTGATCGCCGAGGATGAACACCAGCCCACCACCCTGCCGAACCCAGGCTTCAAGCGCGATGCGCTTTTCTTCACTCATGCGATAGAGATTGCAGATAAAGATGATCTGGAAATCAGCGAGATCGAGGGATTCGAATCCGATATCGTCCACGACTTCCAGGCTGACGCCAGAGTTCACCGGCCCCTGGGGCGCCAGGGCTTTCCGCAAAAAGAAGGATTCCGATTTCCCATACTCGGACGAAGGGTCGCCATCGACGATCAGGGTGCGAATGCCCGGGGTGACCCGGCCGGGAAAAACGCGTTGATTATCTTTTTCCAGCAGGTCGGTCGCACCCCCGCCGACCAACTCAACCTTGATCGGCACCGCACGCAAGCGGTCCTTGTCTTCCACATTTCCAGCTTCGTACAAATAGGAAAACACAACGGTGTTCGTCGCGTGCGGCTTGATTGCATTGATCGTTTCTTCCAGTGCCAGGGTATCCGCCGCGGAAAAGCGAACCTTCACCTGTTTCACCGGAAGATCCCCATGATTGCGCACCGCCACGTCAAAGCGCGTGGGCACGCCGGCGATAAGGGTTTTATCCTGTGGGGTGATGGATGCCACCGAGACATTGGCCGTTTCTTCGCTGGCGAGGTCCACGATAAAGACCCCGGCGGCGCGGTCGGATATTTCCTTGAGCACCTTGACGACCGGGCTTTCACCCTCCCCTACCGACCAGTCTTTCGCCCGTTGATCCGTCATCAGGTACACCATGCGGCTCATGCCGCTCCGCTCGTCCTGTACCGTTTTTTGTATCTCCATCAAGGCTGTATTCAGGTCGCCCGCGCGATCGACGGGCTGAAGATTCTTGATACGGTCGAGGACCTCACTGGCCGCGGCTCCGCGCATCGACTGCATGACGAACAGGGGTTTTTCCGGTTTCGACAGCAACAGGAGGGTCAGGGTGTCGTCGGACTGGCTTGACGCAAGCTCGGAAACCATCTGGGTAAGCTGCTTCTTGCCTTTCTCCAGGGGCGTCGAACCCCCGGAGCGCGCACCCATGCTGATCGAATCATCAAAGAGTACCAGGCGATCGTACCGGGTACCCCCAAACAGGAATCCTCCTGCGCGGGAAAGAAAGGGCCGCGCCAGGGTGAGACCGATCAGGAAGATGACCAGGCAGCGAAGGAGCAGCAGGATGAGATCCTCAATGCGCACGCGTCGGCGATTCAGGCGATCCGCCTCCATGAGGAAATCCATGGCCGCCCAGTCGACCACCTTGTGTTTTCGACGGTTGAGCAGATGGATAATGATCGGCACGGAGACCAGGGCGGCGCCGGCCACGAGCAAGGGAAGATTCAGCACGTTATTGATAATGGCCAGCATGCTCAACGCCTACGCCTTTTACCGGTGCGTTGACGATAACTCAAGTAGCTGCTGAGCACCGCATCCAGGTGATCCTTGGTGTTCACCAGACTGTAATCAACGTCCGCACCATTGCAGGTTTTCTGCACCCGGTCGAGGTACTTGCCCACGACCTCAAGGTAGGCTTTCCTCAGGGCGCGCGGGTCTGCATGTAATTCTTTAAGCACCTCCAGGCCCTTGAACAAGGTATTGTCCTCGAAGGGAAAATTCAGTTCATCGTCGTGCATGAGGTGGAAAACAACGACCTCGTGGCCGCGCAGGCGAAATTGCTTCAGCGCGCTCTCCAGGGTTTCCAGTTGCATGAAAAGATCGGAAACCAACACGACCAGTCCGCGATGGCGTATCTGGCCGGCCAGGGTCGGGAAAACATCTTCGATATCCGTCTCGCGGGCCGGGGCGGTGCATTCCAACTCGTGGACGACCTGCTTCAGGTGGTTGGGATGTGAGCTTGCCCGTAAATTCTTCTCGACCTGATTACTGAAGGTGATGAGGCCGACGGCATCCTGCTGTGACTGCAGCAGGTGGGTCAGCGAAGCGGTTGCGGTCGCGGCGTAATCAAACTTGCTGAAACCCTTGGCGCGTCCGTAATCCATGGACTTACTGCAATCGAGGATGATGGTGCAATTGAGATTGGTCTCCTCCTCGTACTCCTTGATGTAGAGTCGGTCGGTCTTGGACCACACCTTCCAGTCGATGTGCTTGATGTCATCACCCGGCGTGTATTCCCGATGGCTGGCAAATTCGATGGCGAAGCCGTGGTATGGACTTTCATGTAAGCCGTTGATGAACCCTTCCACCACCAGACGCGCACGCAGGTCGAGGCGCTTGATGCGCTCGAGTACGTGCGGGTCGAGATAGTTGGGTTTGCCGGAAACGGCCATGCCGGGGCTTTCATTCAGGTGGAGAAGGCCGGGGCGACCTCGGGGACGATTTCGTCTCCATCGCCGCGTTCCGGAACGGCTTCAAGCAGTTTTTCTATCACCTGATCGGGCGTGATACCATTCGACTCCGCATTAAAGGTGGTGATGATCCGGTGGCGCAGCACCGGTCCAGCGACCGCACGCACATCGGCGGTCGTAGCATGGTACCGCCCCTCCAGTACCGCACGTGCTTTGGCTCCCAGCAAGAGGTTTTGGACCGCACGTGGTCCCGCACCCCAACTGAGCAGATCCGGTATAAAGTCCGGCACATCGCCTTCCGTTACCCGCGTGGCACGAACGAGCCGTAAGGCAAAGTGAATCACATACGGGGCGACCGGCACTTTACGCACCAAGTGCTGGATCCGGAGGACATCCTCGCCGGACAGGATCTCTCCGACTTCCTGACCGTGTTCCGCCGTGGTGATGTCCGCGATTTTATATTCCTCATCATATGTTGGATAACCGACCAGCACTTTGAACATGAAACGGTCCTGCTGGGCTTCCGGCAAGGTGTAGGTACCCTCCTGCTCGATTGGGTTCTGCGTGGCGAGCACGAAAAAAGGATCGGGTAGCACGTGGCGCTCTCCGCCCACCGTAACCTGCTTTTCCTGCATGGCTTCCAGCATGGCGGCCTGCGTTTTGGGTGGGGTTCGATTGATTTCGTCTGCAAGAATCAGGTTGGCAAAGACCGGACCCTTGATGAACTTTAATTCGCGGGATCCGCTGACCTTATCCTCCTGGATGACTTCCGTTCCCGTGATATCCGAAGGCATCAGGTCCGGGGTGAATTGAATCCGGGAAAAGGACATCCGCATGCATTTCGCCAGGGTGGATACCATAAGCGTCTTGGCCAGGCCCGGCACCCCTTCCAGCAGGCAATGGCCGCGAGAAAAGATGGCCACGAGAAGCTGCTCGATCACCTCATCCTGCCCGACGATGACCTTGGACATTTCCGAGCGAATACGCTCGGTCGACTGTTTGACATAATCCATTTCCTGCACGTCACTGGCGGCAGGTGCTTGTTGTTCATCCATGTGAAAAGCCCTTCTTAATTCTGATTTCGTGCTACTTGAACACCGTTCGCATAAAAGTGTTCAATATTCAAGCGTGAGAAAGGGTTCTACCAAGCAACAATTGGATTCACGCACAGGGGACGGACCCGGCCCAAACAGGCGGGCATCCCGGCAGCGGGTCATGACCCGGTAGTTGCTGATTGAAAAACCATCCTTTATTTATTACCGCGAAAAAATTCAGAAATTGGAGAAACGGGGCGCTGGATGATAGTGGAAGCCTTCTATGCATGTGGAGCTGATTTAAACCGCGCGACGGCTTATTCCCAGCCGAGAACATCGTCAAACGAATACAACTGGCCATCCGGACCCTTTGACCAGATGGCTACGGCTTTTCCAATGGCGGGGGGATACGGGGTATTCTCCATGGCACAAACATTGTTACCATCTGTATCCAGAACGACCTGGTAATCATTTCCCCAGGGATCCACAAACTCCCCTTCCATATTCAACCCCGACAGCATCAGGCCCGACGGGGGCACCTCGATAAATACGGTTTTATTCGTATTCAACGAGTAGCTTTCGTTTCCCGAACCATCTCTCGATATCAGGGCGTTCATAATCTCGAGGTTGCTGACATCCTGTGGAAGCCCGTATTGGAAGTCGAAATAATCACCGTACAAGGTCGGCAATTGTCCGTATTCTTTTTTGAATGCCAGACAGGCTTCCTCCAAGGCGGAAAAATCCGAGCGGATCATGCTTTCGATCCGCTTCAGATACAATGCATACGCAACAGAACCGATGATACTGAAGATCGCCAGAAGGATACCCAGCACGATGGCGGATTCCGGTCGACTTACACGCATGGCACGCCTTGGATCAGGACAGGCCGCTGATAATCTGGATAAGGGGCAAAAACAACGCGATCACGATCGACCCCACGATCACCGCAAGAAAGATGATCATGATCGGCTCAATGATCGATGTTAGCGCCGACACGGCGTTGTCGACTTCATCATCGTACGTTTCGGCAATACGGGAAAGCATCTGGGGCAGGTCTCCCGTTTCTTCACCCACCTCGACCATGGACACCACCATCGGAGGAAACAGGCCCGTCGCATCGATCGGCGGCGCCATGCTTTCGCCTTCTTTCACCGCGTCGTGGATGGAAGCCACGCCCTGGGAGATCACGGCATTGCCAGAGGTTTCCCCAACGATCGTCAGGGCCTGCAACACCGGCACCCCGGAGTTCATCAAGGTGCTCAGCGTTCGTGAGAAGCGGGCAATCGCGGTCTTCTGGATCAACGAGCCAAACAGCGGGCTCTTAAGCTTGATCGTATCGAGAACGAGCCTCCCCCGCGCAGTGCTCTTCGCGTAGGTGACCAACCCAACGATGCCGCCCAGCGTCAGGACAATAAACGGCAAACCGGTCACCATGTTACTGGAACACCACATGACCACTCGCGTCAGCATGGGAAGGGGCTGCCCATCGAGAATGTCATCAAAAATAGCCTGAAACTTGGGGATGATGTAAATCATCAGGAAGGTCAGGATGCCCATCGCCATAACCAGGACCACCACCGGATAAACCATGGCGCTGATGACCTTGTTCTTGATCTTCTGCATCTTCTCCATGAATTCGGCGAGGGCCAACAGAACCGTGTCGAGTACGCCGCCAAGTTCACCGGCCTTGACCATGTTCACATAAAGTTTGTCGAATATTTTGGGGTGCTGAATCATCGCTTCCGCAAACGTGGAACCCGCGTTGATAGATTCGCCCATGTCGCCAAGGGCGTAATTCAACAAGGGATTCTTTTCCTGGCGACGAAGTACTTCCAGGCCCCGCACGAGCGGGAGTCCTGCATTGACCAGCGTCGCCAACTGACGCGTCAGGGTCATAAGCTCCTTGGTCTTCACCTTGTTTAAGATCGAAGGTTTAGTAACCTGCTTCTTCGCTCGTTTCCGCCCCCCCAGCCCCTTGACCGGTTTGGATTTGGAAGCCTTCCCCTTGCGGGATCCGGCAGCAGTAGCGCGGGCCGGTGGAGACCGGCGGGCGGGTTTGGCAGCCCCGGGGTTGCCATTCCCTGAGAGGGCCTCAATGGTGGAGACCGAATATCCCTTTCCCTCAATTAACTGGGTGGCTTCAGCTTGGCTTTCGGATTCCACGTTTCCCGAAACCGTCTTGCCATTGGGGTCAAGTGCTACAAATTTAAATTTGGGCATACTATTACAAGGGTTAGATCAGGTGAGGTCCAGTATATTGGGCCGTGTATGAAAGCGCAATAGGAAAGCGCACTTTGGCAGCGTATAGCGAGTGTAAATCCCGGATTCGATATTTTTTTTCGGAAGGCCCATTCATACCGTAATATAAAGGCCGATCAAGTATACTTCAGCACCTCTTCGGGTGTTGTGTAACCGTCGAGAATGCAGCGAATCCCGTCTTCCCGCAAGGTCCGCATGCCAAGTTCCCGGGCCTTATCGCGAACAACCACGGTGGGTTTATTCTCGGTAATCAAATTGCGGATGGGTTCGGTGATACGCAAGTATTCATAAATACCCCGACGCCCGTGATACCCAGTGTGGTTACAGATAGCACAACCCTTTCCATAGTGGAAAGGCTGATCACCGACGTCCTCTTCTCGCAAACTCAAGCTTTTCAGTATGGCTGCATCCGGGGAGTATGCCGTCTTGCACTCGACGCAGATGGTCCGGACCAGGCGCGTGCCCATGACCGCCTCCAAGGTCGACGCGATCAGGAAGGGTTCGATACCCATGTCGACCAGTCGGGTGATCGCCCCGGCGGCATCATTGGTGTGCAGGGTACTGAACACCAGGTGACCCGTCAGGGAAGCCTGAATGGCGATCTGGCCTGTCTCCTGGTCACGAATTTCACCCACGAGGATGATGTCCGGATCCTGTCGAAGAAAAGCCCGCAGGATCTTCGCAAAGGTGTTCCCCACTTTTTCAACCGCGTTCACCTGTACAATCCCTTCCACGTCATACTCAACCGGATCTTCCGCTGTGAGGATTTTCACATCCAGGGTATTCCGGCGGCGAAGTGCTCCGTAGAGCGTCGTCGTCTTGCCCGAACCGGTCGGGCCGGTTACCACGACAATCCCATTCGGTTTCTCGATGTCCTCGAGAAACGGCACGTATACATCCTCAGGCATTCCCAGCGATTCGATATCGAAACCGACCGCACTTGAATCGAGTACCCGGAGCACCACGCTCTCCCCAAACTGAGTGGGCAGTGATGAAACACGAAAATCGATATTTTTACCCCCAATCGTCAACTGGATCCGACCATCCTGGGGTAATCGACGTTCAGCGATATCCATGCCGGAGATCACCTTTACGCGGGAGATGATCGGCAAAGCCAGGTGCTTCGGCGGCGGAGCCATTTCATACAGGGCACCATCCACGCGATACCGAATTTTGAAGTCGCGTTCGAAGGGTTCAAAGTGAATATCCGAGGCACGGTCTTTGACCGCCTGGTGCACGACCAGATTCACGAAACGAACAACCGGGGCGGCATTGATCTGTTCGTCGCTGACCTCTTCATCACCTGAGTCGGGACCTCCGCCGAGTTCCCCCGCCTCACCAAGGGCCTCGAAAATTTCATCGACCGAATCGTAATCCTCCCCGTAATGCTCCCGGATATGCGCGGTTACATCGGCTTCAGGTGCGAGGACAAAGCGAATATCGCAATCAAGCAGAAAGATCAGGTCGTCGAGTACTTCGTGCGTTATCAGGTGGGAGGTGGCCAAGACCACGGAACCGCTTTCAGCCTCAACCGGAACCACATTATACATGCGGGCGGTACTGGGCATGATCGTCCGATAAACGTCCTTGTCGATCCGGGTGCGCGCCAAATCGATGACATGCGTACCCATGATCAGGCCGGTCTGGGCGAGGAGTTCCTCTTCAGTCAAATACCCGAGATCGAGCAGAACCTTACGGATGGACTTACCGGTCCGCTCATGTTCATCTATGACCTCTTCGCCACTCTCCGCCGAAAGCTGACCATTCTTCGTCAGCTGGTCGAGCAATTGATCTTGAAATTCGGTAGCCATATGGATCAGCCCTGGATTTTTTCCGCAAGAGATTCCGCATCCACCGCACGGAGGATCATGTCCTCAAAGGTAATCTGGCCCTGCTGGTATAGCAGGTAAAGATTATTGTCCATCGTGGTCATCCCGTACCGGGCACCCGTCTGGATATCCGAGGTGATCCGGAAGGTCTTGTTGTCCCGGATCAAGGCGCGGATACCCGGCGTGGCAAACATGATTTCAAAAGCGGCCACCCGACCCGGACGGCCCTTTAGTGGACAGAGCGTCTGACTGATCACGGCCTCAAGGGTGGAGGAAAGCTGGGTTCGAATCTGTTCCTGCTGATTGCTCGGAAATGCATCCACGATCCTATCGACCGTACGCGCGGCACCGGTTGTATGCAGCGTCGCAAACACAAGGTGGCCGGTTTCCGCAGCCGAAATCGCGGCCTCCATGGTGGGTAGGTCGCGCATTTCCCCCACGAGCACCACGTCGGGGTCCTGGCGAAGCGCAGCACGCAATGCGTGGCTGAAGCCTTCCACATCCACGTGTACTTCACGTTGGGAAACGATACTTTTCTTGTGGGGATGATAAAATTCAATGGGGTCTTCGATCGTGATAATGTGGCAATCACGCTCTTCATTAATCACGTTGATCATACTGGCGAGCGTCGTGGACTTGCCGGAACCGGTCGGGCCCGTCACCAGCACGAGTCCCTTCTGCTTGTACAGGAGGTCTTTAATCTGAATCGGCAAACCGAGTTTATCCAGTTCCAACAGCGTATTGGAAATCTGGCGAAGAGCGACGCTCACCGTGCCTTTTTGCTTGAATACCGCCACTCGAAATCGCGCAAGGTCTTTAAACCCAAAACCGAATTCAGCACCCCCGCCCTCGGCCAGGTTGCGCAGGTGCTGCTCATCGGTGATACTCCGCATGAGACGGTCCGTGTCATCGGGGGTCAAAGGCTCGGTATCCAGCGGATGCAGAGAACCGTGAATCCGAAGAATCGGCGGAACACCCACGGAGAGATGTAAGTCGGAAGCTCCTTCCTCCACACAGAGGTTGAGCAATTCATCCATGGCAACTTCTTTACTGTTCATGAGGCATCTCCCAACGTTACCCGAAAGACTTCCGCCAGGGTGGTGGAGCCGGCAATCACTTTCCGGAGACCGTCTTCGCGCAAGGTGCGCATCCCCAGCTCCCGGGCTTTGGTTCGCAATCCAGCAGATGGAATCTGCTCGTAAATCATATGCTGCACTTCTTCATTCACAACAAAAATCTCAAACAGGCCCTGTCGGCCCTTGTACCCGGTAAACGAACAGTCGTCGCAACCCGCACCCTCGTAAAGCTCCGCTCCCGAAAGCTGGGCGGCCAGGGGGCCCAGCAAGTGGTTCTCCTGGTCGGTTACCGCGTGAGGCTCTTTACACTTCTCGCAGATTTTTCGAACCAGTCGTTGAGCGATTGCGGCACGCAACGAAGAGGCCACAAGAAAAGGCTTTACCCCGATATCCGTGAGACGGGTCACCGCGCTGGGCGCATCATTCGTGTGCAGGGTGCTGAAAACCAAGTGACCGGTCAGTGATGCATTTACCGCGATTTCCGCAGTCTCCAAGTCACGGATCTCACCGATCATGATAATATTCGGAGCCTGGCGAAGCATGGATCGCAGCACCGCACTGAAGGTCAAGCCAATGTCCGAACGCACGTGTACCTGGTTGATACCGCTCATCTGGTACTCGACCGGGTCCTCAACCGTAATGATCTTGCGATCGGGCTTATTGATCTCATTCAAACAGGCGTAGAGCGTGGTGGTCTTCCCTGAACCGGTCGGACCCGTTACCAGGAGGATCCCGTCGGACAGGCCGATCATCCGCTCGAAGGTGCCCTGGTCATCGGTATAGAAACCCAACTGTGGTAATCCGAGTTGCAATGCCTCCTTATCCAGAATACGCATGACCACCGACTCTCCGTGGGTTGCCGGGATGGTCGACACGCGCAAGTCGAGATCACGCCCCATAACATTGATCTGAATCCGACCATCCTGGGGAATCCGCTTTTCAGCGATCTGCATGTTCGACATGATTTTGAGTCGCTGGACAATCGCCGCCTGCAGACGCTTTGGCGGGCTCTCGACTTTATGCAACACTCCGTCAATCCGATACCGAACCCGCAACTCTCGCTCCATCGGTTCGATATGAATATCTGATGCACGATTCCGGAAAGCCTCCATGATGATCAAGCTGACGAGCTTTATAATCGGAGCATCATCCTCGGTGACCGAGCCTTGATCATCGAACATATTGGCCGGACCATCGCCGCTGATGTCCAGTACCGCTTCAGTCATGTCGCCGAACATGCGGTCGATTTCGCCGTCTTCCGCGTAGAACTGCTTTATCGCAGCATCGATCTCTACTTGCGCCGCGACCACCGGTTCGACATCCACATCCTTCAGGGCAAAGCGAAGGCTGTCCAGCGTATCGACATCAAAGGGATCCGATATGGCAATGTGGAGGGTATTATCCCGATGGGAGACCGGCACCGCCCGGAATCGACGAGCGATATCCGGAGGCACCATACCCAGGATCATCGGATCCAGGGTGTCCGGGTCCAGGTGGATCGCTTCCATCCCCTGATGGCTGGCAAGGGTTTCAATCATCTCCATGCGGGTGACAAGACCGGAATCGGTAATCGCATCGATCACGCGATCGCCTGTTTCCTCAATTTTTTCGATAATCCTGCCTGCAAACTCCTCGTTGATGAGTCCGGCACCAATTAAAATTTCCAGTATATGTTGTTCGTTGGCTTCCAAAAAGAAGGCTCCTGATGGCGTTACACCGTTCCTTGATTCAACCTGACATGGGCCAGAAAGCGTACAATGGGCGGGGATTAGAAGCAATTTTGAGACGGGTTGCAAACATTTGCTGAAACGGATTCGGAAACATTAGGAATTGACAGGCAAGGGAACTATTTCCCGCCCAACTTTCGGGCAAGCTCCTCGCTGACCGCTTGCGGATTCGCTTTGCCCCGGCTCAAGCGCATCACCTGGCCCACGAGAAACTGCAGGGCCGCGGCTTTTCCGCTTTTAAAATCAGCAACCGGACCCGAATGTTCCTGTATAACCTGCTCGATCAAGGGTGCGATAACATCTTCCGCCTCCACCACCAGGTCCTCCACCTGGGCGATGGCTTCGGGGTCACCCCCTTGGTCAAAAATTTTCTCAAAAATGGCTTTAGCTCCCTGGTTGTTCACCTTCTTTGCATTGGACAACATGACCAAACCCGCGAGGGACTCAGGGGTCAATTTTGTGTCCACCAGTTCGACCTCTCGTTCATTCAGGAGCCGCATCAATTCTCCCATGATGAAATTGGAGCAGGTCTTCGCATCCCCCGAGATATCCACCGTCGCCTCAAAAAAATCTGCCACGGCTTTATCCGCTACCAGGACCCCGGCATCGTATTCCGGGAGACCGAGATCCGACACATACCGTGCACGGCGGGCCGCAGGTAGTTCCGGCAAGGAGGCGCGAATCGCATCCACCTGTTCCGTGGTCAACACGATGGGCATCAAGTCGGGATCGGGAAAATAGCGATAGTCGTGGGCGTATTCTTTTGCCCGCATGGAAGCCGTCTGGCCGGCCAGGTCATCCCAGCGACGGGTCTCCTGCCGAATCACCCCACCCCCCTTGACCTCGCGAATCTGGCGCTTGATCTCATGGGCCAGCGCATCGCGTACGCCTTTAAAGGTATTCATGTTTTTAATCTCGGTCTTCACCCCGAGGGTATCACTCCCGCGTGGGGCCACGCTCGAGTTGACATCACAACGCATGTTCCCCTGCTCCAGATTACAACCACTGACATCGCCGTACGACAGGATCTGCTTCAAGGCCACCAGGTAAGCAAAGGCCTCTTCGGGCGAAGCGATATCCGGTTCGGTAACAATCTCCATCAGAGGCGTCCCGGCCCGATTGTAATCCACCCCGCTACCATGGTCGTAGTGCGTATTCTTGCCAACGTCTTCTTCCAGGTGGATGCGATTCAGCCGGATGCGTTTTTTTACACCGTCCACCTCGATGTCTACGCCACCGCCGAGACAGAGCGGCTGATCAAACTGGGTAATCTGGTAGTTCTTGGGCATGTCGGGATAAAAATAGCTCTTGCGATCGTGCTTCGAGCGCAAGTTGATCTCACATTCCAGCAGCAGGCCGGAAATCACCGTCTTGCGGATGGCCTCTTCATTCAAGACCGGCAGGGCTCCCGGATACCCCAGGCACACCGGGCAGACATTCGTATTGGGCGGACACCCGAATGCCGTGCTGCAGGCACACCAGATCTTCGATTGGGTATTGAGTTGGACATGGGTTTCCAGGCCAACCGTCGGCACCAGGTCCTGCTTCACGCCGCACCCCCAATCCCCGGCCTACGCGTATGCCAATCCGTCGCCTGTTCGTATTGATGGCCGACCCTGAAGAGCATCTCCTCGCCCATTGCAGGACCGATGATCTGCAGGCCGACGGGCATATCTTCCGAGGTGAAGCCACAGGGCACGGACAACCCACAGAGCCCCGCCAGGTTCACCGGAACCGTGCAGATATCCCCCAGGTACATCTGGAGGGGGTCGGCAAGCTTGGCCCCCTGCGGATAAGCCGCGGTCGGAGCCACCGGGCTCAAAATCGCATCGCACTGGGCGAAGGCCTGCTCAAAATCCTTCCGGATCAGGCTGCGAACCTTCTGTGCCCTCAAGTAGTAGGCATCGTAGTACCCGCTGCTTAACACGTAGGTACCCAGGATTATCCGGCGCTTCACCTCCATACCAAAACCGGCTGCACGCGTGCATGAGGCCAATTGTTCCGGATTGCCACCTTCCCGGCGATCGCCGTAGCGCACGCCGTCGAAGCGGGCCAGATTCGTTGAAGCCTCAGCCGTCGCAACCACGTAATAGGCCGCAACGGCATATTTGATGTGGGGCATTTGTACGTCAATAATTTCGGCCCCGAGCTCACGGCAATGCTCTACCGCAGCGTTCACCGCATCCGCAACGTCCGGGTCGATGCCCTCAACAAAAAACGCCTGTGGAAAGCCCAGCTTCAGGCCGGTCAAATCCTGTTGCATCGCGGCCGCGTAATCCGGAACCTCAAGGTCCAGGGAAGTCGAATCCCGTTCGTCCCATCCCGCCATGACCTGCAACATCGTTGCCGCATCGGCAACCGACTTGGAAAGACTGCCAATCTGGTCAAGCGAAGACGCATACGCCGTCAAGCCAAAGCGCGAAATGCGGCCATAGCTCGGCTTCAGGCCCACGCACCCGCAAAACGAGGCGGGCTGCCGAATCGATCCACCGGTATCCGACCCCAGGCAGACAAAGGCGGATTCGGCCGCAACCGCCGCCGCCGAACCCCCGCTGGAACCGCCGGGTACCCGCGCCGTGTCCCAGGGGTTGTACGCCGGGCCGTAAGAGGAATTTTCGTTCGAGGAGCCCATGCCGAACTCGTCCATGTTCAGCCGCCCGCAAAGTACCGCACCCGCTTCCCGCAAGCGTGCAACGGCGGTAGCATCATAAGGCGACGTGTAAGGACGCAACAGCTTCGATCCGCACGAGCAGGGCTGGCCCTTGACATTAATGAGGTCCTTCACACCAACCGGAACCCCCAAAAGCGGAGCGGAGTCGCCCCCTGCCCGACGCGCATCCGCCACCTGGGCCTGGGCCAGCGCATCCGCCTCATCGAGGGAAATATAGGCATGCAGCTCCCCGTCCGTTGCCTGCTTGCGTGCAATCAGCGCCTGGACCGCATCCACGGAACTACAGGCCCCGGATGTCAACCGCGCCACCAGCTCCGTGACCGTCAGTAGATGTAAATCGCTCATGGCCTACTCGATGATCGACGGCACGATCACCTGATCCTGTCGCGAGACTGGAAAATTGTTCACCAGCACATCGTGCTCGCCAAAAGGACAAGTCTCGTCCTTGCGGAACACGTTTACCACATCGATGGCGTGGGCCATCGGCTCGATATCATCGACCTCCAGTTCCCGCAGTTCATCCACGTGCGCGAGGATTTGGTCCAGCTGCTCCTGGAACAATTCGACCTCCTCGTCGGACAGGGACAGCCGTGCGAGCTGCGCCACGTAACGAACGTTCATACCCTCGGCGGATGCGTTGAATTCCTTGCTCATGCTTCTCCAAAATTGAG
>JAPYUI010000005.1:0-26723 GCA_029936175.1 Kiritimatiellia bacterium | reverse complement strand
GACGAGGGAGACCGGACCTATCATGCTGAAGTCGCGTATGTATTCGAGCTTGACGGACATTCATTCACCGGCGAACGAGTAGGCTTCGGAGATTACGGGTCCAGCAGTTCTGCGTATGCCCGGCGCATCGTGAACACCTATACCGAAGGAACAAAAGTAACCGTGTACTATATGCAGGAAAACCCTGGAAACTGCGTTCTGGAACCCGGTGTCACGTGGAAAACCTGGCTCTTGCCGGCAGGAGGACTTGTCTTTTTTCTCGTCGGAAGCCGCCTGGTTGTGCTCATGTCAAGGCTCCCGCGACGAAACGAAAGCACCGAGCACCCAGCCGGACACCCACCGTAAACCCGGCACGAAAGGGCTTTCACCAAGCCCTTGGAAAAGGAAAGGTCAAGACCCATGAGACGATACCCCCTGGCAGCCCTGCTCCTGGCTTTGCTCAACCTCCCCACGATCCCGGCACAGCCGACATTGGCGGCAGCCCCCTTGCCCAGGGTTCTTATCATCGGGGATTCCATATCGATGGGGTACACCCCCCTGGTCACTGAACGACTGAAGGGGGAGGCCCTTGCCATGCATCACAAGGGCAACGCGCAGCACACAGGCACCGGTCTGAAACAGCTCGATCGCTGGCTGGGCGACACGAGGTGGGAGGTGATTCATTTCAACTGGGGCTTGTGGGATCTCTGCTACCGCAACCCGGCATCGCGGGTCCAGGGACACCGGGACAAGGTAAACGGAACCTTGACCACTTCCTTGGATCAATATGCCCGGAACCTCGATCAACTGGTCATCCGCCTGAAAAAGACGAATGCCAAGCTGATCTGGGCCCACACGACGCTTGTCCCTGAAAACGAAGCCGGACGGAGGGTCGGCGATGACCGGAAATACAATCACGTGGCCAGCGGGATCATGAAGAAACACGGGGTGACCATCAACGACCTGCATACGCTCACCCGGGGTTTCTCTCCCGACCTGTTTACGGCTCCCGGTAACGTTCATTACACGAAGGATGGCTCTCGAAAGATCGCGGAGCAGGTAGCCAACAGCATTCGTGCAGCATTGAGACGGGACCCCGTGCCTGCACCGGCGAAAAGGTGAGGGTTTGATGAAAGACGCCGTGACCCACTATACCCCTCTCCACATGAAAAACATTCCCCTGCTCGTCCTCTTCATCGTCCTCGGCTTTCTCCCCGCCCTCTCCGGCCTGCTGGTGGAGCCCGGGGAATGGTATGAAGCCCTTAGGGAGCCGCCCTTCCAGCCGCCAAGCTGGATCTTTGGCCCGGCCTGGGCAGTCCTTCACCTCCTGGTCGGGCTCGCCGGCTATTTCGCGTGGACCCGCCTCGAGCCCGGAAAACGAATATTTCCATTCATCCTTTTCGGTCTGCAATTGGTCCTGACCGGGCTCTGGGCCTGGATCTTTTTCGGGATGCACGAGCTCGGCTGGGCCTGCGGGGACCTCTTTGCCCTCTGGTTGCTCATCTTCGTGAACATGGTCGCTTTCTTCCTGATCCGCACCGTTGCCGGGGCCCTGCTCCTCCCCTGCTTCCTCTGGGTGACCTTTGCCATGATGCTCAACCACATCCTCTGGCTGATGAATCGATAAGTCGCGGTAGGGGCGGGTTTGGGCCCTCCGGCAGGAACCCGTTCAACCCGGGTACCAGATTTTCCGCGGATCATCCGGTCCGCGCTCATAATCCCAGGCCCCATCGACCAGGTCCTGCAAGCCCACCTGCGGTCGCCAGCCCAGCAGGAACTTCGCCTTGCTGTTGTCCAGCCAGGTACGGTGGAACTCGGTAGCCACATCCACGCTGTCGATGCCGCGGGAGGTCTTGAGATATTCGGCCATCTCTCGATAATTCACCGGCTCATCCATGCAGACGTTGAACAACTCCTGGTGCGCCTTCGGGTGACCCAGGGCGGCCACAATCACTTCCACAAGATCGCTCAGGTGAATAAAATTCCGCTGGACCGGTTCGCCCGCGGGATCCAGCATGACCGGAACCGTCCCGGCCGCCGCATAGCGCTTTGCGTCTTCCTCGTCCACCAGCTCGCACCAGCGTGGACCGCCAAAAACATCCTCAGCAAAACTCAGGGTGTATTTAAAATCATCCTTCTCCATGATCCACGGCGCACGCAGGCAGCATCCGTTGAAATCATATTGTATGTAGTACTGCTCCAGCATGACCTCCTCGAGTACCTTCGACAAGGCATAGCACCCCGGGTAGGCGCTGTGTGGCTGCGTTTCCACCACGGGCACCGGGTGGGGATAAACAAAATGCCCCATGCCCGCATCCCCCCCAACCAGCAGGAACTGTTGAAAGCTCGGGCTCACCCGGCATTCTTCGAGCAGCCAAAACATCCCCTTAACCGCCACGTCCATAATGTCTTCCGGGGTCTCCTTGCAGGTGGCAAGGTGAAGGACATGCGTAATACCCTCCAGGGCCTCCCGCACCCGGTCGCGATCCGAAATCGATCCCTGGATGACCTCGAGGCGGTCTGTAGGCTCCAGGAGTCGCTGGTGACATAGGGCTCGAATGCGAATAGTCCCCAGCGCCGGGTCACCCAACACGCGTTTCAGAAATTGCTGGCCGACTTTCCCGGCGGCACCGGTAACGAGTATGAACATGCTTAATCCTTGTTAGATTTGGCTAACCTGCCTAAAGCAGGAGTATGGACGATTACACATTCACCCTCGATTTTAAAGTGCGCGATTATGAGTGTGACCTGCAAGGCGTGGTCAACAATGCCAACTACCCGCATTATCTCGAACATGCCCGGCACGAATTCCTCCTCGAGAAAGGCCTCGACTTTGCCGCGTTGACCGAAGAGGGCATCCACCTGGTGGTCACCCGCATGGAGATCGACTACAAGCATCCCCTGGTCAGCGGGGACCGCTTCTGCGTGGGCCTGAACATCAGGCGATTGACCAAGCTGCGCTTTCAGTTCCAGGAGGATATCTACCGCCTGCCGGAAGAAACCCTGATAATCAAGGGCCTGGTGACGGGAACCGCTTTAAATCAACGCAGACGCCCAGCGTTTCCTTCCCAGCTTGAAATCCTGTTCTAGTTTGTTCCCGGAGGGGGCGAAGGACATAAGCACCCCGGAGACCAAAATAGATTAGGCAAAGGGATGGCGAAGGTTTATGAGTTCCACATGAAAACATTCCTCCTCGTCCTCCTCCTGATTCCCGGACTCCTGCATGCCGGGCTCCGCCTGCCGAACATCTTCGGTGATCACATGGTCCTTCAACGCGGGAAACCGGTAACGGTCTGGGGTTCGGCGGATGCCGGGGAGGCGGTCGAAGTCCGCTTTTCCGGCCAGGTGAAGACCACCCGCGCGGATGCAAAGGGAACCTGGGCCCTGCAACTGGAGCCCCTTGAGGCAAATGCAGCGGGTCAATCCCTGGTCGTCAAAGCGTCCAGCGGTGAGCACATATTTTCCGACGTGCTCATCGGTGATGTCTGGTTGTGCGGCGGACAGAGCAACATGGAGTGGAACCTCCGCGCATGCCGCGACGCCGATATCGAAATCCCGGCAGCCCGGCTGCCCGGGATTCGTTTCATCCGCATCCCCAAGCTCGCGCGCATGTTGCCGCAAGGCGACTTCCCGGTGAAAAGCCCGACCGACGGTGAAGGGAACTGGCGTCTCGCGATTCCCGAGCAGGTCGAAAACTGTACCGGGGTCGGCTACTTCTTCGCGAAACGCCTTCACCGCAACCTGAAGATCCCCATCGGCCTGGTCGACACCTCCTGGGGAGGCACCATGGCTCAACACTGGGCCACCAAGGAAAGCCTGCGGCCGATTCCCGAGATGGAACCCTACTTTGAAAAGTTCGAGACCGCCCTGAAGGAATGGAACGAGGGCGGCGGGGTAAACGGTGCGAAAAAACGTCTTGAGGCCGACTTGAAGCATTTTGAGGTCGCCCGGGCGGATGCGATAGCCAAGGGGGAGCGCGAACCGCGAAAACCCAATCCCAGGAGCTACACCGACCCCGCTGACCAGGGACAACCGGGCGGGATGATCAACGGCGTGCTCTATCCGGTAGCCCGTTACCGGTTCACGGGCATCCTCTTCTACCAGGGTGAGAACAATTCATTTGCCGAGAGCTGGAAACCCTTTTACGCAACCTTTCCCGCGGTGATCGACGACTGGCGCAACGTGCTCCAGGATGACCTGCCCTTCGGCATTATCCAGATTGCCGGCTGGAGCAATCGGCGCAGCATGAGCTACGACATGAACCACCACTGCAATGTCATCCGGGAAATTCAGTATCTCACCTGGGAGCGGACGGAAAACACCGGGCTTATCGTCACCTATGACACCAACTCAAACGGGAGTATCCACCCGGGACGCAAGACCCCGGTGGGCGAACGTGCCGCACGTTGGGCCCTGGCCGAGGTCTACGACCAGGAAGGCCACGGAACACGCAAAGCGCTGGAGTGGCGCGGGCCCGTGTACGCCGCCCATGAGGTCAAGGAGGGGAAGGTCTATATTACCTTCCACGAGGGGACCCACCGCGGCTTGCGACTCGACCAGGATATAGAGGTCGGTTTTTATATCGCCGGCGACGACAGGGAATTCCATCACGCGCGGGCAAGAATCAACAAAGACACGCTGATTGTCTGGCACGATGAGATCAAGGAGCCCCATGCGGTCCGGTATGCCTGGTCCAATTTACCCATGGGGGGCTTGATGAATGCACGCGAACTCCCCGCCTACCCCTTCCGTACCGATACCTGGCCGATCACACCCCACCAGTCGACGGGGGATTACGAGGTCGAGAAAATCCTGAAACCAAGCAGTTAAGTTCAGTGAACGATTAAGGCTGGACCCTGCTCCCCGGAGGAGCTCAGGCGCCCGGGCAGGGCGCGTTCAGCCAATGCCCCTTCCGGTCTTCCCCGCGAACCACCACGCCTTTCTGCTCCCAGCCATGCCAGGCCTCGACTTCCGCCGCCGCATAACGAATCGTCAGGCCGCAGCGGCGGCGATCGGAATCGTTGACCTCCGAGCCATGCAACAGCAAGTCGGCATGCATGGAAAACTGGCCCGCCTGTAAACGCACATCCACTGCGGGATCACCGTAGGACTCGGGATTGTCAACGACGAGGTTCAGGACCTCCTGCGCATCGTCCGTCTCACGGAAACCAATGGGACCATGCAGGTGTGAACGCGGAATGAACCGCATATTGGCATTCCCCGGGTCCGTGTCATCGATCGCCAGCCAGACCGTTACCGTCCGGCTTGGACTGATCGGCCAGTAGACGCTGTCCTGGTGCCAGGCGACACGCATGCCATCCCGGGGCAGCTTGCAGAAAAAATGTGCGCCCCAGGCCACGATATCCGGACCGAGCAGGTCCTCCACCGGCCCGAGCAAGGCCGGATGCCGAACGAGCTCGTACACGCGTGCGAAACGAAGGTGTGCCGTGCTGATGGAATACGCATCGCGACCCAGGCTGGTGAAGGCCGTCAGCACGCCATCGAAGAAGGCACGCAGTTCAGCGATTTCGTGCCGATCAAGGCCGTCGAAGGGCATGAGATAGCCCTGTGCATTGTAGGCCTGGACCTGCTCCGGCGTCAGCGTGCGGGGCGCGTCGTTCCGCGTGGGTACGAAGCCCAGCACCCGCGGCAGCTCGGAGAGCTGCTTCGCCGTCGGGGTACCCAGGGCATCTACATCAAGCATTTCCCGAGAAAACACACCGAATCCCCGGAAAGCAATACCGAACATGCGCCACCGATCCCTTGACACCAAGGCGTTGAGATCCGTAAAATCGGCGGATGAATCTCTCTGAAAATATACGGCTGATCCTGGCTTCCACGCTGCTTGCACTCTGTTCACAGGGTTCCATCATTCCACTCACCGGTGGCGACTTCATCACCACCGACCCCCTGGTCGGGCCAAATAACTGGACCCTGGATCTCGGCTACCGCGTACCAACCCTCCCGGACAGTGTCGACCGCGTTTTATTCGAGTCGGGTGGAGACGGGACAGGCATTTCCCTCACCCTGATCGGTTCAAACCTGACGGTTTACCAGGACACCGGCGACTTTAATGTCAGCACGCCGGCCGGCGACACCTTCTTTTCCGTCGACATCGCTTCTTTTGCCAGCCAGACCCTCAGCATCCGCCTGGTCGGCGACACCACGCTGGATACTCTCCAGCTCGATGTGTACAACGGCACGACCACGCTCAGCTCCGGCGTGGTGACCACCACCGACCTCGCCAACAGCGCCGGCGCCAACGACACCGGGGTCGGCGGCCTGGCCGCTGACCTCGCCGGGCTGGATGAATCCGTGGAAGCGGGCTTTCCCGCGATCTCCTCCCTGTTTAACAATGCACACCGGGTCGACCTTGGAACCATGGGTGCGGACGTGCTGCTCGGCGATGTGCTCATCGGGATCCTCTACACCGACACCAACCTGCCCCCCAGCATCCCCGAGCCAGGCGACTGGGGCCTCATACCAGAACCGTCTTCCGGAGGGCTCTTTGCCCTCGGCGCCCTGCTGCTGGGGTGGTGGCGCAGGACGGCCTGAGCCGGGATATCTTCCCACTTCCGGCTGAAAAGCGGCCCGGCAGGGGATGCCCGTTCACGCGGAAGCGAGCGAGGCGGAATTAAAATCTGTTTACTCAAGCCGCCACACCGTAGTACGAAGGCCCCATGAGAAATTCCATCCTGCCCGTCTTCGCCTCGATCCTGTGCATCCTCTGCTTCCACCGGTCTGCCGCGTCCCCGAACATCATCCTGATCATGTCCGACGACATGGGCTACTCCGACATCGGTTGTTACGGGGGAGAAATCCAGACGCCCGTCCTGGACAAGCTCGCGGCCAATGGCCTGCGTTTCACCCAATTTTACAATACCGCCCGCTGCTGCCCGACCCGGGCCGCGCTGCTCACCGGGGTCTACCAACACCAGGCGGGCATCGGCCTGATGACCGGAAACAATAAGCTGCCGGGTTACCAAGGCGATATCGGCCGCAACGTGGTCACGATTGCCGAGGCCCTGCGGAGCGGGGGCTACCGCAACTACATGGCCGGAAAATGGCACGTGACCAAGCACACACGACCGGACGGCCCCAAGGACAACTGGCCTATCCAGCGGGGATTCGACCGCTTCTACGGAACGATCACCGGTGCGGGGAGCTTCTACGATCCGGCGACCCTCTGTCGCGGCAACCAGTTCATCACCCCGGTCAATGACCCGGCGTACCAGCCGAAGACCTACTATTACACCGATGCGATCAGTGATAACGCGGTGATGTTTATCCAGCAGCATGAAAAAGACCATGGTGATCAGCCCTTCTTCCTGTACATGGCCTTCACCACCGCGCACTGGCCGATGCACGCCCTGCCGGAAGACATCGCCAAGTACAAGGGCGTATACGACGAAGGCTTTGAACCTATTCGCAAGAAGCGCCTGGCACGCATGAAACAAATCGGCCTGGTCAAGCCGGATGTCGAACTCTCCAGGGCTACCGATAACTGGGAGAGAACCCCCCACAAGGAGTGGGAAATCCGCAACATGGAGGTCTACGCCGCGATGGTCGACCGCATGGACCAGGGCATTGGAAAGGTCGTGGACGAGCTCAAGCGCCTGGATGCGCTGGACAACACCCTGGTCCTGTACCTGCAGGACAACGGAGGCTGCGCCGAGGGCTATGGCCGGCACACCCCGAAGAAAGGGTACCGGGAATACAAGCCGATGGGTCCGGATGAATTCCAGACCAAGATATGGACCCCGATGCAGACACGCGATGGACGTGCGGTCCGCACCGGGCCCGGCGTCATGGCCGGGCCGGAGGACACCTTCATCGGCTACGGCCGGGGCTGGGCGAACGTGTCGAACACGCCCTTCCGGGAGTTCAAGCATTTTGCCCACGAGGGCGGCATCTCCACCCCCCTGGTCGCCCACTGGCCCGACGGAATCGATTCTGCCAGGCGGGGAAAGCTCGACCCCCAACCGGGCCATGTGATCGACCTGCTGGCCACCTGCGTAGATATCGCCGGGGTCGATTACCCCAAGCGGTACGGCGATACCGACATCATCCCTCCCGAGGGCATAAGCCTGAAACCGGCCTTTTCCGGAAAAAGCCTGGCACGCAGCAGTGCCCTGTTCTGGGAACACCACCTCAACTGCGGCATCCGCGAGGGCAAATGGAAACTGGTGCGCTATGGGAACGGGGGGAAAAACGCCAGCCTGCGCAAGTGGGAACTCTACGACATGGAGGCCGACCGCGCGGAAAGTACCAACCTCGCCGATCGCTTTCCGGAGAAGGTCAAGCAATTGGACGCGAAGTGGGAAGCCTGGGCCATACGGGCCCTTGTAAAGCCCTGGCCCTACACGATCAATGAAGGGGGCTAAGCGCGCAGGTGCGCAGCCCAGCTACCGCCACTCGTGCTTGTAGTACTTCTTCTGCATCTCTTTTTTTACCGCAGGGTATCGATCCCGCCAGAAACTCGCCAGGTCTTCCGTGACCTGGACCGGTCGTCTATTGGGCGCCAGGATCGAGATCCGCAAGGGCACGACCCCACCCGCAATCCTCGGCGTCTCGTTCAAGTCGTATAAATCCTGGATGGTCGCCGCGAGACCGGGTGCGGCTCCCGCTGCGTACGTGATCTTCGCGCGGCGGCCACCGGGCAGGAGAAACCGCTCCGGGACCTCCGCATCGATCAGGGCCTGCTGGGCGGAATTCAGCCAATCCTTGAGCACCGGCCAGACCTCCCTGCTCTTCAAGTCCTTCTTGGAAACACAGCCCAGGCAAACCTGCTCCAGCAGAAGGGCCCGATCCTCTTCACCAATAGCGGGGATCTCCCAATCCGGTTGCCAGTCCGACAGGCAATTCACCCGGGTGATCCATTTCTCCACCTCGGCATTCCATCCCGGAAGCGGCAGGCGGCCCGCCAACACCTCCTCGGCAAGAATGCGGGCCGCAACATTTTCATCCACCTCGCCGCCGGCCTTTCGCTCGAGGTCCAGGTCGCGAAAACGCCGGACGGTCTCGGCAACCACCCGCTTGTTCGATGCATCGTAGCGGGTGACCGAACCCTCTTCAAAGTCCCCGGGAAACAACTCCCTCAACCAGGTTTCCTGAACCACAGTCGCCTGGCCGATAAAAGTCTGGGTCTTGCCGCTGGCCTTCTGGATATTGCGAATTTCACCCGCAACCAGGATCATCGCATCCTGCACCACGCTTTCCTTGGACAGGTCCGCCGAGCGCCCGTGCACGAGCGCGCAGCGCAGGGTCCCCTTCCCCCGCCGAACCGCCAGGTTGTCGGAGAAGCCCGCCAGGATGCATTTGCATATCGATTCGTGGTCCGGATTGGGGTGCCGGGTGTCCAGCCCTTCCCGTTCCGCAATGCGGAGAAAATTGCGGTACAAGTCACCGACCTGCCGGGCTCCATTCGCGTGAATCCCCAGGTCCCGGCAGGCCTCCACCTGGTACTTTTTATGATCCGCGTACTGCCAGGCCTGTATGAGGGTGATGAAGTCCGACAGCTCCTGGTCCCCGAATGTCTTCTCGCGGATGATCTCCGTGTCCCGGCTGACTTTACGGATCAAGATGCTTCGCCCCTGGACCAGGGCTGCAATCAAGGCCGCTTCGCGCACGCAGCCGTACTCGTGGGCGACCATCAGCATGCGGGCGTATCGCGGATGCAGCGGGAAGGCGAGCATACGCTGACCCGTCCGCGTGAGCGTGCCTTCCTTGTCCAGCGCACCCAGGTCATACAGAAGACGCGTGGTCCAGTTCAACACCCGGCTTTCCGGTGCCTCCAGCCAGGGGAAGGCCTCGAGGTCGTCCACGCCGGCGGCCTTGAGCATGAGGACGATCTCGGAGAGATCCGTTCGGCCGATCTCAGGCGTCTCCTGGGCCGGACGCTTCTCATGCTCATGGATGGTCCACAAACGGATACACTGGCCCGGTGCCGTACGACCGGCGCGGCCGGCACGCTGATCCGCCGAGGCCCGGCTGATGCCCTCGATGTGCAATTGATCGATGCCCTTGTTCGCATCGTAACGCGCGATCCGCGCCAGGCCGCTGTCGATGACAAGGCAAATACCCTCAATCGTCAGGGAGGTCTCCGCAACGTTGGTCGCGACCACGACTTTTCGACGAGGCCCGGGCAGGACGGCGGCATCCTGCTTCTCCACCGGTAACGCACCGTGCAGGGGCATCACGTCGAAACCGCTCGAGGCCCGGTTGGATTTGATCGCCTCCACGGTACGGGAAATCTCATACGCGCCGGGCATAAACACCAGTACATCACCTTCCGCTCCTGCGGTGATCGCCGATGCAAAGGCATTGGCAGCCGCCTGCCAGACCGGGCTCTTTTCGAAATCCACCTTGCGCTCGAGGTGGCGGATATCCACCGGGAAGGTGCGGCCTTGCGTGTGAATTACCTCACAGGGCGCGAGGTACGGCTCCAATCGTTCCGTGTCCAGGGTCGCGGACATGACCACGATCTGCAGGTCCGGGTTCATCGTCTGCTGCATGATCAAGGCCCGCGCGAGGGTGATATCGCCATACAGGTGGCGCTCGTGAAATTCATCGAAGACGATCGTGGAAATACCTTCCAGCAGCGGATTGGACAGAAACTCACGAAGCAGGATCCCCTCGGTCACGAAACGCACCCGCGTCCGGGCGGAGGTCTTGTTCTCGAAGCGCACCTGGTAGCCGATTTCATCGCCCGGCGTGCCCAGCCGTTCGCCGGCAACCCGCCGGGCCAACATCCGAGCCGCCAGGCGGCGGGGTTGCAGCACCACAATCTCGCCGTCCCCAGCCAGGCCCCGATCCAGCAGGATCTGTGGAACCTGGGTCGACTTTCCCGATCCCGTGGGTGCCTGGATGATGAGTCGCTTGTGCTTTTTCAGCGCCTGGAGCAACTCAATTTCAACCTCATATATCGGTAGACTTTTCGGGTCCATAACAGCCTCGAACCTGCCCGGGGATCGCAATCAGGGAAAGGTCCCCTGTCCGTGTCTGAATGGCGGTACACGCATCCGCGCCACACCCTTAGCGGGCAGGCCGCAGGGCATGGATGGTATTGTAAAGGGAGCCGATGACTTCCTCACCCGCATCCGTCTCCAGGTCATACGCGATACGCATCTGCATCACCGGTTGGACCGAGCCCAGGTCCAGGAACACGGACCGGCCATCCGGAAGCAGTTTCGCAGACTTTACCGCTACCGGGTCATGACCGATCTTGTTCGGATCGGAAACCAGGTACTCCTTCGAACCGTATGCCTTGGTCCAGCGGTACTGCCACTGCTCCAACTGCCAACTCGCGACATCTTCCGCCAACTCCGCATCGAGTTTCCGGTTAAAGGTCACTTTCATGCCGTTCGCATGTGCGTTCAAGCCAATCGGTATACAGAAGGGCTTGCCCGTATAGCGCACCCGCTGAAAACAGCCATCCTTGGCCCCACTGGTTTGCCAACCTTTCAAGCCGGACGTGTACAACTGTCCATCATGCGGATTAAATCGCGCGCGCATGGCGCCGGAGTTGAAATGCACCGGCAACTTCACCACCCCGGCCTGGTCAACCCCGTTCACCTGTTCTTGAAGGACCAGGAAGGCATCACATTTGCCATACGACAGGTGCACCATGTGCCCATCCAGGCCACCCCACTTTCCACCCTGTACCCAGGTCTGGCCACCACATGAATTGTCCACCTTGTGTGGAATCCAGCACAGGGGGCCGTCGTAATCCGTCGGTTCCACCTCGCGATGATGCGCGGGAATATGCCCGTAAAAGCCCCCTTTCTTCACGATGTCGATCCGCGAGGACGGTACCCAGGTCCCCTGCTGATCCGCGGCGGTAAATGTGCCATTCGGCCCGACACCCGATCCATTCGGCCACCGGAAACCCGTGGCAAAGATCTCCGAGCGCTTCCCGTCGGCCGACACCTTGATCGCCGTACCCTGGTGGGCACTCTGGTTCCCGTTCACCCCCTTGACGTAATAAAAATTTCCTTCCGGATCCGTATCCAGGCCCGTCGCGTATTCGTGCACATGCTTCCCGATCGTGCAATCACTGTTGAAGGACTCGTAATAGTCGGCCTCGTCGTCCCGGTTGTAATCATGCAGGCGCGTGATCTCATCTCGACCCAGCACATAGACCTGGTCCTTCACGATCTTCAGGCCCAACGGGTGGAACATTCCCGTCGCATAGCGCTTCCAGGTCAGTTTTTCCAATGACTCATCGATCCCCGACACCCGCCAGACATCGCCGTGGATCGTACACACCGCGGCATCGCCGTTGCGAAAGAAGTCATGCCCCCCCATAAAAAACAAGGCCTTGTATGGGTTGTCGAAAGGTGGCGTGATCGTGTCGACAGCAAAACTCTTGTCCGCGGCCCCAAGGCTTCCCCGGGTCACGATCGTCTCGGTCCAGGTCGCCGGCCCACCCTTGATCCACTCGCTCAATGGCAAAACATCCCCGGTGCCCTTAATGGATGGAAGCATGGCCGGATCGCCGGTCCAGATCTGCAGCGTGATGCGGGGGTGCGTGCGGGGATTCACCGTAAGCCGTAGTGTGTCCTTGCCCTCGGCCACCAAGGTCACCCCATCCGTAACCGTTACCGCGGTTAGCTGGCCGGCATGATGGATCACACCCAGCTTGCCATCCCGGATCTCCGTTTTTTCCGCGCCGTCGACCGAACAAATATTCATCCTGATTTCCCGGTCCCCGGGTACCGGCGAAAATTCAAATGTGCGGGTAATCGCCTTGTGCTTGTTATGCGTTATCACCCAGGGCGACTCCAGCACATCAACACCGCCCACGCGGTATGAAAGGATCACCCGTTCGCCATAGCGGTAATTGCCCTTGTAGACTGCCCAATCCTCCGGCAGGGCATGTCGCCCCTTCTCACGCGGATCGGCAAAGCTTCCATCCTTTGCAAAGCCCGGGCCCTTCCGTGTCTGCAAAAGATACGGTGCCCCCACCCAGTTACCCGCACCACCCAGCCCGTTGCGGTATTCGTTAAACATGAGAAAGCGATCCGGAATGGCCGCCGCCATGCGCATCGCCTCCGTGTCATAGATCACCGTTGCCTGTGGACCCTTTTCCAGGTCGCCCACCCGGATACTGATCGGCTTGTAGATGTCTCCCTGCGAGGTATCCCGCAGTTGTACCGATTGCCGGTACACCCGCCCGAGATCGGACTGGGCGTATTTTGGCTGCTTGGCTTCGTACCAGGCCTTCTTCGGTTTGGGTGGCTTTTTTTCTTTCGGCTTCTGGGCCTCTGCCGCAGCGAGGACCAGCAGGGATAAGAAGCAGATGGGTATTTTCTTCATGGGGCTGACTCCAGCATAAGGTTTAAGAAATTGCAGGATCTTTGACGAGTTTTTCGCTGCTCGACGACAGGGACAGGCCGTGCATCGTTGCCTCGCAAATCGGGTTATTCCCCGAGGCAGATCAACTCACCGGACAGGCTGCTGAGGTAGAGTTTGTCCCCGGCAACGGCCAAGCCGTCCCAGACCGGGGGCGACACCTTCGTTTCCTTCAGGATGGAACCATCCTCCGCGGACAAGATCTTCATGCGACCGTCCTTGTGCACGGTAAACAACCGATCATTACCGGCCAGTACGAGGCCGGAAATATTGTTGTAGACCTGGGTGCCGGGGGCCTTGCGCTTGGCGACCACCAGGGCCGGGTCATAGGCGTCCTCGATCCACGTAGCCCCCTCCGCCATGCGGTAGGTCCGGTACGGTTGGCCGCCCTTTCGGGCGCTTTGTCCGGCTGCCCAACCGGTAATCCAGTTGCTCTCAAAGGTCTCACCGCCCTCGAGATCGAAATCACGGCGGAACAGCTCGCTGGTTCCGTTCAGGCTGCTGAAAACCGCACCCGCGCGAAAGGTGCAGAGTGGGCGACGCGGTGCCTCCCCGCGGAAACGATGCTGATGCCGGGCCCCGTAGGACCACGAATCACGCGGAACGTAGACCGCGCCTTCTCCGGCTGGATCGAGTTTGCAGAATCCATCCCACTTGTTGACCTTCATTTGCTTTCCATCCCGCGAAAAAACCCAGCGGGACATGGAGATCCCATCGCCCTCGCGCTGGAGAATATCCAGGGGATCGAATTCGAGCCCGGAATTTTCGTAAAAACTCTTTTGCGGAATGGTATCGAGGACATGCACCCACCGTTCCTGGCCTGTAAACGGGTCGAGCGCGATGATCCGGATGCCGCCATCGGCGAGGGGCTGCCGACCGGCGGGAAAGCAGACCAGGTCATCAACCATCAACACGGCCCCGGGGACCGGCCAAGCGGATTCAAGCTGACCGTAAGCAACGATCTGCTCGGAACCGGGCGCGGCGGTATAGCGCCATACCAGGGCGCCCGTATCGGCCTTCAAGGCATGAACCGAACCGCCATGGGTGCCAAAGATACAGAGATCACGATAGAGCGCCGGCGGCGTATCCACGCGCCCGTCCGCCGTGTAGCGCCATCGAACCGTGCCGTCAGACCTTTCCAGGGCGATGACTTCCTGCGCATCCGGCCGGGCAACAATAACCCGGTTACCGGCAATCACCGGCGGCGTCAAGGGTCCCTTCACGAAGGGATTTTCTTTCCAGTCATGCCCGATTGGACCCGAGGGCACCCCTGCAGGAGACAGCGCAGTTGACCAAAGCAGCTTGAGCCCGGCTGGACCCGGGGCGGTGGTGGAGGCGCTGCGCCAGGCATCGTGCCGGTACAGGGGCCAATCTGTTTTCGAGATCATCGACGCCTGTGAATCGGGGTGCCCTGAACCAATCTTTAACGATGCGGGCTGTACGCGCTCGACATCGTCCGCAAGCTCCGGTGCCATGGCAACATATCCCCGGAGCATGGGCCAGCAGGTACAATGCTTCGGGGTTGTGTAAATCAATCCATTCGCTGGCACCCAGCCATTTTCCCGCGAACAGTTGGCCTTGGTAATCCGGTTGGCCTTCACTTCCCCCGTCTTGAGATCCGTCAGGTCGAGCTCGCCGGCAAAAATATAATTGGGCGTCGCCACCGGCGGAAAGCAATGCGCCATGCCGGCCTTATGGGTGACATTGGTTTCACCCGTGGCCAGATCCAGGGCGCTGGCCCGGGTCGGCACGCGGACAATATCCTCCCTATCCCCACCCGTGTTGGTTTTCGCGCCATGCAGGATCCATAGTTGATCGTCGAGAAACATCGCCCGGGCCTGGCGCCGATGGTTCATCCCCGGTGGGAAGGACCTGGACCAGGCCGCTTTACCGGTGCGCGCGTTCACGAGGTGCAGCGCATTGCCCTTGTCATGGTCCGTCATGGAAGAGACCTCGTAGGCCAGTCGATCCCGGTGCATCACGGTCCGGGTGACCTTGGGCAGCCATGCGTACTCAGATTTCCATAAGGAATCACCCGAGTACAGGTCCACCGCCACCGCCTCTGCTGGTTCGCCCCGCTTGGGACGGCCCTGTATCAGGCTCACCACGTCACTACTCGCCGCAAGGTTACGCGGGTCGGGTGACGCAAGCGTCCAGAGTTCTTTCCCGGTTTCAGCCTGGTAAGCACGGACATGTGTTTCGTCGGCCGCAATGACGGTTTCCTGGTGCACCAGCACATCCTGTGGACGCACGGTGCCCGCATAGGTCACGCGTATTTCGCCCGTCGCAGCATCCAGGGAGACCAAGGCCCCGTTCACAAAGGCAATAAGCCGATCACCTGCGACCACGGGCCGGGACCGTTCGCTGGAGAGTCGGGGCAACGTGAAGCTTGGACTGTTGTGATCGCCCTTGCGCAGATCCCGATGCCAGAGCCGGAGGCCATTGAAACTGTCACGCGCAAGCAGCCCCCCATAAAAATTTCGGCCGGCATCGGAAACCAGGCCCTCGACTTCAGACGTAGCGGCGGCGACCCAGCGCACGCGTTCCGGCGGCCCGACCAGGGTGTCCTGGGAAACCGCATTGCCATCCGCATGGTGCCGCGGATGCGACCAGGTATCCATGTTCTTTGGCCAGGGATTTCTTGCGACCAGCCACGTGCCGTCGGATTCGACCGTGTGTACGTATTCAAAACCAAATCCCTCCACCTCACTCTTTGACCAGACGCCCGCGCGCACCACGAGCCCGCCGCCGGGTACGATGACCCGCTTCAACTCCGATGGCCTTCCGGTAGCGTCGTGGACGATCACCAGGTTGACCAGTCGCTCGGCGTAAGGCAGCGTGGCGTAGTCGGCAACCTGGACTACGGTCGCAAGTCCCTCTAGCCCGGCTTCACGGATCCTTGCCCGCTCGGCCGCGACGGCTTGTTCCTCGCGTGCGAGGATTTGGATCAAGTAGCGGCCTTCCTTCGCCAGGTCGATACCGGAGGAGCCTGCAGCCACACCCACCTGGACGATTAAACCGCCATGAACATCCGTCCATTGTGCCGGGTTGGCCTGGGTCCGAGCAGCCAGGCATCCGAGCAGGAGGCTGGCCAGAACATAGAGGAAAGCGGTTCGCTTACGCATGGTGCCATTGTCGTCCAATAGGCCGTGACTGTCAACCGGCCAGAGCGATTACAGGAAACGTACTGCAGCGAGAGGCACCCAGCCGGAATCCCCGGTGGACAGGCGTAGGCGCAGCCAGTCCTGCCGCATCTCCAGCACCTTGAATTCCATCCCCGCATGCACCGGGGAAGAAAATGCCGCCGGATAAACTTCGTGATCGCCCTGGCGCGGCATGACTTCCTCGGCGATGACCACGCCCTCGTGCTGCTGGACCTGCTGAAGGATGGGCCACAGGCTGAGCAGGCCGCAGGCGACGGCCAGGCTGACCGCCCAGGTAAAGCCGGGCAGGTCTCGATTAAAACGTCGTGCAGCGAGATAGCCCCAGCAAGCCAGGTGTACCAGGCCGTAGAGCAGGAGGCCTGCGCCCCGGGGTAGGCGCTGGACAGCGTCCAGCACCCGGGCAAAGGCCCCGGGGTCATCCCGCGGCGCAAAGATATCCGGGGACTGATTCCGTACCAGGCGCAGGTTGTGTCGAAGATTCGGATCCCAGGGACGATGCTGTTCAGCCTTCCGGTAATGAAAGACCGCCTCACCGAGCAGGCCGGCGCTGAACCAGGCATTGCCCGCGTTGATATGCGCCCGGCCGGGATCGACTTCCGGATCTTCACATACCAGCGTGTACAGCTCGGCGGCTTCGCGGTAACTCGCCGGGGCCTCGACCGGGTCCCCCATGCTCTGTTCATGCCCCTGCTGGAACAATCGATCCGCGTGGCCGATAATGTCGGTGACGGATTCCGCAGAGACCCACGACACCCCGAGTAAAAACAAGCTGAGGAGCGTCGGCTTCACGCTGGTCCGCCCCGCTCAAGTGTATCGACGCTGCGATTTGTTTTGCGCGTCAACTCCGACCAGTCCGCTTCGGATGCCTCCCTTGAAAAAAGGACCTCCTCGGCGCTGACAAATACGGACTGCAGGTCTTCACGTACCGGGGAATCCTGGATCCGTGGCTCAATATCCCGAAACGCAGGTCGACGACGAGCGAGCGAAAAACGATCGCTGAGGTAGGTTTGCAGCGCGGCGAGGAGCTCGGCGACGTCTCCTTCCGAGGTCCTGCCCCGGTGCAGCCGATATCGCTTCAGTGCCCGACGACGGCGCGCGGCATCCGGATCGTGCAAGGCGAGTTGCCGGTCGCGGGTGACCATATTAAAGAGGCCATATAGTAAAGGCGGGAGGAAAAGTGCCGCCAGCCAGGCTCGAAAGGGATTCAAGGTAAACAGCGGCGGGTTCAACACCTGCTCGGCGGAGTAGTTGTACGTAATGCCGTCCTGCAGGGGCTTGATCGTATTGCGTAGCCGGGTGCCATCGCTGAGCACGGCATCCCCTGCGCCCGCCATGCGGCCCGGACGAACGACCAAGGGAAGGGCCTCGGCACGAACGGTCCCAAAGGCGGCGCTGTCCAGGTCGAAATAGCTGAGCTCGATGGGCGGGATGGAGCGAACGCCCTCACGAATCGGGCGCAAGGTCTGACGGAAGATACGTACGCCATTTTCCAGGCGACCGGGCGCGCGTTCCTCGGGAACATCAAACAGGCCGCGAAAACCCGGTAGGTTCAGGAGGGGTGGTAATTCAACCGACTCAGGAAAGGCGTGGTCCTTTACCCGGAGCGTCAAGGTTATCGGATCCCCGACCTGGACATCCGTGGGTGCGGCTTCCAGCTGCAGGGTACACACACCGAAGATCCCACTGAAGCCGGGCGGAGCTTTCATCGGGAGGGGCTTCACCTTCAGCCTGATCGGCGGGGCTCGATGATACACCCGGGTGTAGGCACCATCCGTCTCCTTGTGAAAGAACTGGTTGTCAAAGTAACTGGGATACTGGAAACCCCGTCGCCGGGCATCTTTCTCACCCGGCTTCAGTGAGCACAATAGATATGCAGGCGCGAAGTCCAGGCTGCCCGCCTTACGCGGAATGAGGACCTTGTTGAAAACGATTGTTTCTTTACGGGTCCAGGCGACGACACGGGCATCGGACACGGGGAGTCCGATGGAATCCGGCGCACCCGGCCGCGGATTCCTCAACGAGTCACGCACCTCAATGGCACTGTGCTCCATGATGGGGATCCGAATATCGAGCGCGGTCACCCGCTCGACGGCCACGTCCAGCGAAAGGGTAACCGTCAACAAGACCGGTTGACCGACAAAGAGATTGGTGTGCGAAAGCTGCGTGGTGATGCGAAGGTCATCGGTCGGTACCGGCTCTTTCACCCGGATCGGTCGCGACGGAGTTCGCCAAAGCTGCTGCGAACCCTTCAGGTCCAGCGAAGGCAGGGTCAAGTCGCCCGCCCCGGTCGCCAGCACACTCACCCGGACAACAAAGGCCCGCGCGTCAACATCCGGCGAGGGTCGCCCATCGATGTAGGCAAGGGACAAACCCTTGGGCTTCGGCAAACGGGCTTCCACCGGGCCGGTTTCACCCGGAAGAACATACGTGGCAATCACCCGCTCGCCTATGTAAAGATCCTGCTTCGGCAGCACGACGGCCAGGTTGGTGGATGGATCCTGACCAAAACACAAGCGGGTAAAAGCAAGCAGGATCACACCGCAGGCATGCGCACAGGTCCGGCGCCCGATGAACCGGGAGGGCCTCACCAGTCACGCTCCACGGGTTTGGATTTTCTCCCTGACTTTTCCCGCTGGGCATTGTTCATCATCTCCTCTTCCAGGAGATCCTGTGGGGTGAGCGAAGGAGGCGGGACATCCTGTCGCTGCATATCGGTCATATTACTCGTCGCACGTTGCAGGTCGCCGGCATCGGAGGTATCCGCGTCGGACTCCTGCATATCGCCTTCCTCGCCCTCGCCTTCTTCACCTTCATCCGATGGATCGCCTTCCCCTTCCTCGCTCTCGCTGGAATTGTTCGGGTCCTGGGATTGTTCCCCGTCGGCATTTTCATCGCCCTCGGACTGCTGAATCCGGAAACGCGCCAACTCGAGATTGTGCGCAGCCCGGGTGTCCCCTGAGGCCAGATCCAGCGCCGCTCGATAATATCGAACCGCCTCCCGGTAGTAGACGGTCGGATCGAAATACTCTTCCTCGTCCTCGAACTCTTCCTCGGGCGGTTGCTCGGCCATGGAGAAGGCGCAGTTGCCCATGTTGTAAAAACAACGTTGCTTGATATCTCGACGCGAACTTGCGGTCGCGGTCTCCATGTAGGCGTTCATCGCGCCGTAATAATCGCCCTGACTATAAAGGGTATTCGCTTCGTTGAACTGCGCAACCGGTGCCGCCTGAACCGGTGCACCCACCTCGAACACCCCCAGCACGGCGAGCACGGGCAGCACCCGAACAAAGAGCAGGGGCCGGCTTGCGACAATCAGGCAGGCAAAGGCGAAACCCAGCATCCAGGGGAACCCTTCCTCATAGCGCTCGACCACGTCTACCATCACGGCTTTCTTTTCGGTGTGCATGCTGAACTGACGATAGATTTCAGCCAGATCGATGGCGCGGGTACCCGCGCTGAGCAAGAGCCCGCGTTTACTTTTCCGCACCATTTCCTGCAGGGTTTCTGTTTCCAGCCGCGACCAGACCTCCCGCCCCTCGTACAGGAGGTAGCCCGCTTCTGTTTTCGAGGCGGGGATTCGCGTGCCCGCCTGGTCATTGCCCATTCCGATCGCAATCAGCGAAGCTTCTTTTTCATTGAGGATCGCAATCGCTTTATCCACGGTGCCCGCCTGGTCACCGCCGTCAGTCAGGAGGATGACGTCTTGAAACCCACGCATCTCCTCCGTGAGCAACTTTTCCGCCGTCTTCAGCAGGGCATCGCCAATGAGGGTTCCGCCATGGGAAACAGAACGGCTTCCGACTTCTTCCAAGGCCTTGCGAAAGAAGTGATGATCGGTAGTCAGTGGACATTTAATCGAGGTGGTTCCCGCGAACACGACCAGGCCCACCCGCTGCTCCTCGCCCAGCTCATCGAGACAGGAAATGATCGTCGCCTTGGCATTTTCCAGGCGGTTGGGTACACGGTCCCGGGCGAGCATGCTGCGGGATACGTCGAGAACAAAGACCACGTCGCGGGTTTCCCTGACCAGGGGCTCCTGGCGAGGATTCCAACCGGGACGTGCCAGCGCGAGGATGAGGCCCAGCAGACCAAGCCCCAGCGCCAGGGTCGCGGGCCATACCCGGCGGATTTCACGGGATCGGCGGTAGAATACCGCGAGTACTTTTTCGCGCATGCGCAGGCCGTACAGGAACACCGGCAACAGCGCGGGCAGCACGAGCAGGAGGAGCAACCAGGTTTCCCGTTGAAAATTCACGGTGCCCTCCGAAGCCAGGTGCTGGCCAGCAGGACGTACAGGCCGAGGAGTAAAAACGAAGACGCGGCGAAGGGGGCAAAGCGTTCGTTCTTCTGCACAATCGCCACCGGCTTGAGTTGGGATTTCTCCAGCTCGTCGATTTCTGCATAAACCGCTCGCAGCGATTGCACATCCGCGGCCTGGCGGTAAATACCGCCGGTGATTTCGGCCATCTGGCGCAGGGTGGCCTCGGTTGCGCTCATCTCATCCGGCAATTGCACTTTCCCGAGTGTGGTTTCGACCGAGCGGGGGCCGGCAAGCTCCCCGAAGTTGATGGTGTACACGCGGATACCCCATTCGCGCGCCATGGCGGCAGCTTGAATCGGCAAGTGGTTACCGCAGTTGTTTTCACCATCCGTCAGCAAGACAATGATCTTGCTTTTGATCTCTGGAACCAGGCTGGAACGCTTGGCCCGGTTCTGCATCGACTCGTACATTTTCAGCTGTGCGGCGGCCAGGGAAGTCGCGTCTCCGTAAGCGGTACCGTCCTCATTCGGGCGGTCCTGGACCTCGATTTCCCGCGTAATATACGTGAGTGCATCGTGGCTGAGGGTCAGCGGGCAGACCGTATCCGCGTAACGTGCAAAAGTCACGAGGCCGATGAGATCATGCGGACGCCCGGTCAATCGCCCACCATCGCCGACAACGAAGCCTTCGAGCACCTGCTTGGCGGAAGCAAGCCGCGTTTCACGTGACTTTCCCGAGCCGGTGTTCATGTCCATGCTGCTGGAAATATCCAGCAACATCATGATGGCTACGCCCTCGTGCACGTCGCGGGTGGCCAGTTGATTCGTCTGTGGACGTGCGAGCGCGACCACGATGGTGGCGAGGCCGAGAAAATAGAGTGCGGGGGGCAGCCAGAGCAAGCGCTGACGCAGGCTGCGTTCGTGATCGGAGAATCCTTCCAGCGACGAAAATGAAATCGCCCGCCGCGCCCGTCCGCGCCGGTAACGGAAGGCCAGCCAGGCGACCGGAACCAGCCCCACGAGGACCCATGGCCAGGCGAAGGTCATGCCGCCTCTCCCAGCCTGGCGCGGAAAGCCTCGACGAGGCGGTCCAACTCAGCGGCATCGGCCTCACCGCGACCGAACAAGGTGACTTCCAGTCGCTGCCACTCCAGGCAATAATTCGGGTCGCGCCAGGTGGATCTCATACACTCCGCAAGCATGGCCGGGGTGAAACCCCGCGGCATGGCAGCGAGTTCGTCGATCAGCTCCTGGCGCGGATCCCTGGCTTCTGTTGGGGCAGGTTTGCGTAGCCGCATAAAAATCCAAACCGCGATCCCGGCCAGGAGGGCCGCGAGAACCCGGTGCAGGTTGCTGGTTTTCGCCGGCGGAAGGCCCTCTGCGAGAGGCTTCATCTCCGCTTCCGACGGGGCCCCCTGGATGACCGAGCGCACGGGGATGTTCATGGGGGTGGTTTCATGCCGGGTTTGCTGTCCGAAAGCATCGGTGGTCCAAACGGTCAGGGCTGGAATCTCGTAGTCACCCGCGAGAAAAGGCTCCAGCACAAACGAACGGGTATGGCGCAGGCCGGAGTCAAAACGCCGGCGCTGTGGCGGCGAGGCGCTTATCAAGGTGAAGGCCCCGAAGTCGCGGGCCTGGTCCGGAACGGTCACCCGGTGGCCGAAAGGTGCATCCACGCTAAGCGTCAGGGTCAGGCGTTCAGCCGTGCTGATCGCCGCGGCGGAAGACCTCAGCTCCACCGAGACCTCCCCCGCCGCGACAAGGGCCGTCAGCAGGAGCAGGCCGAGCATGCTACCCCATTGCCACATGGCCACCCCGCTGTTTACGCATTTCAAAAAAGACCACGAGATCATGCACGTAGTCTTCGTGGGTATAGACGCCCAGGTGATCGATATCCAGGTCTTCAAACTCGCGAGCGAGATGCTTAAGGCGTTCCTCGGCCAGTCCGGAAAAGCGTTTGCGCACGGTGGCCCCCCGGGTATCCACCGTCCGCACCCGACCCGTCTCGTTGTCCATGAGCGCAACCAGGCCGACATCGGGCAGCTCGTTTTCATGTTCATCACAGACGGACACGGTGACCAGGTCATGATGCCGGCTGACAAACTGCACCGCATCACGGTAACCGGGGGTCTGGAAATCGGAAAAGAGAAAGACGATGCATCGCTTCCGCGTCGTGCGCTCCAGGAATTCCAGCGCGGCCGCGATGTCGGTATCGCTCTGCACGGGTTTGCAGGCGAGCATTTCCTCCATGAGGAACTGCACATGCGCATTGCCCTTTGCGGGTGGAATGTATTGCTCGACCGCGCTTGAAAACTGGATCAGGCCCACGCGGTCGTTATTCTGCACCGCGGAATAGGCCAACAGGGAGGCGAGCGTGGCGGCCGCTTCGCGTTTGGCCTCTCCCGCGGGACCCGCAATAAAGGACGCCGACACGTCCATGATGAGAAAGAGCGTAAGCTCCCGCTCCTCGATGTAGTTCTTGATATACGGATGGCCCGTGCGGGCCGTGACATTCCAGTCGATGTTGCGAACATCGTCGCCCGGTTGATATTCACGGACTTCTTCAAACTCGATACCTCGCCCCTTGAATACACTCAGGTATCCCCCGGCAAGCAGCGAATTGACCGGCTTGCGGCAAATGAACTGCAAGCGGCGTACACGATGTTCGAGGTTCTCGTCCACAGGGGCCTCAGGCGGGATCGACGACGTCAAAGATGCGGCGAATGAGATCTTCCGCCTGCATTCCCTGAGCCTGTGCTTTGTAGGAGAGGGCCACGCGATGACGAAGCACGTCCAGGCTTATCGCCTCCACATCGGCCGGGATAACGTAGTCCCGGCCTTCCATCATGGCCTGGGCCCGCGATGCAAGGGCGAGGAAAATACTCGCCCGGGGGGAAGCGCCATGCCGGATGCAATCCGCGAAATCGAGACCGTAATTATCCGGGTGACGGGTAGCATCAACCACCCGCAGGATGTAGTGCTCCATGTTTTCTTTCAGGAAGACCTCATCTACCGCGGATTGGAGATCGATCACCGCGGGGCCATCGAGCACCTGCTCCACTTTCATCACCGGTGCGGAGCGTGCCATGCGACGCATGATCTCCTGCTCTTCATCGAAACTGGGATAGTCGATCGAGACCTTGAAGAAGAATCGATCGAGTTGGGCTTCCGGAAGCTGATAGGTGCCTTCCTGCTCAATCGGATTCTGGGTGGCAAGCACCATGAAGGGTTCGTCCAGGGTATAGGTCACATCGCCCATGGTGACCTGCTTTTCCTGCATGGCCTCGAGGAGTGCGCTCTGCACCTTGGCCGGGGACCGGTTGACCTCGTCGGCGAGAACCAGGTTGGCGAAGATCGGTCCTTTATGCGGGGTGAAATCACCTGTTTTCGGGTTGTAGACCAGGGTACCCACCAGGTCGCCGGGCAGGAGGTCGGGGGTAAACTGGATCCGGCGGAACACGCCATGAATCGCCTGGGCCAGGGTGCTGACCGCCAAGGTCTTGGCCAGGCCCGGGACGCCCTCAATCAGGACGTGCCCCTTGCACAGGAGAGCGATGATGAGTTTCTCGACCAGGGTATCCTGGCCGACGAGTACTTTGCCGATTTCCTCGCGCAGGCACTGGAGGGATTCCAACCGGGAATGGTTCATCTGTTTTTCTTCCATATCGATTAGCTTATGAACGATTTTGGGGGAATTGCGAAACTCCTTTCAGCAAATTTTATGGACCTATGGGTGGCTGGGAGGATCTTCCCGAAAATGTGGGCCGGTAAAGAGGAAATAAAGCCGATGGCAGGATGGCCCCCGGTACAAACAAATACGGCGGCATGTGAGCCGCCGTTTTAAAAACCCTGGAGAAAAAACGGGGCTAGTCGATTTTCCCGGACCTGCTCCGCAGATCCTGGCTGCGCCTGAGGACGAATACGCCACGCAGGAGGGCGATGCCTAGCATGAAAAAGATGCCGGTGGAAGGTTCCGGGATCTGGCCGGAGATGTTGTAGGCAAAATACACCCCATCTGTTCGGTAAACGATCGCGCCGCGGTTACGCGTCAAGTCACCCGCGCCGTTGATGCCCAGGAGGCCGACCTCTGCCGGGGTCCAGGTGCGGAAGAAGGTGGCATCTTCACCCGGTCCAACGATGTTCTCAAAGACACCGTTCAGGGTACCCGCGCCCACCAGGCGAATTTCGCCGGTGATCTCGACACCGGACCCACCGCCCGGGCGGAGGTGTTGAATATCGGTCCAGAAGTCAAGGATGTCCGCATTCGAGGCCAGGTCCAGGGTTCCTGAAACATTCATGATGTCATACTTTACGCCATTGGCCTTGTACAGGTCACCCAGATCCAGGGTGGATGCAGCGTTGGGGTTTCCCGTGGTCCCGGTGGTCAAGTCGCCCGTCACCGTGATGCTGTTGTTGGCGTTGATCTCCCGCATGGTGAGCCGACCATCACCCCAGTTGAAATTACCCCCGTCCTGGATGCGGATGTCATTCACCCGCAGGGTGCCACCATCCAGGTTATAGGTACCGGCATTGCCCGTCCTTCCATTATTACCGACGCGCAGGAAATTATTCACCTGGACGGTCGTTCCCGGGTTCTGTTGAAGCTCGCCCTTGGTATTGTCATTGTTTGACAGCAACAAGGCATTACGCGCGAGGATGCTTCCACTGTCGCTGATCTCCAGGTAGCCATCCGCTCCCGCCTGGTTACCCAGCAGCAAGTTACCACCGATGGCGTTGGACTCGATGGAAGCATTGTCGTTGACGTACATCTCGCCCCGCCCGTTGGCACGCTGCCCGACAACCAGCCAACCCTGGGCGTCGAGGCGCGAATCATTGTTCATGGTGTAGGTCGAGGTATCGCTATTCCCCCCCCCGATTTCCATCCATCCCCCGGTAACCTTCACGGTGGAGTTCTGGTTCTGGACCACGGTCGCTTGAGCGCCGCCATTGCTAGCCTGGTCTATCCCGAAGTTCCGGGTGACGATACTCGCCTGGTCAAACATGAGCAGGGTGCCGCTGGCGGTGCCGCCCTGCGCAATACGGATCGCATCCCCATTATTCGCTCCGGACGTATTATCGATGTACGAATTATTCCGCATGACCACGGTACCTTGGGATGAACCGCCATTACCGATCCAGACGTTCCTCACCCGCAAGAAGCCCGCGTTATCATTCATGGTGACCGTTCCCTTGCTGGTGCCGTCGTCACCGACAACCACGTGGTGATTCGGGCCGTTTACACCGATCACCTTCGCGTTCTGGTTCAGGGTCAGGTTGCCCACACCGTTGTTGTTGTCACCGACACGGAGGCTCCCTCCGCCGCTGCCCAGCAACATGATCTGGCTGTCGTTGTTGGCAACCATGGTGCCGGTACCGCTCCGGCCGAGGCTGATCTGGTTGTTATTCCGGTTCCGGAACTGGGCACTGCCATTCAACACGACCGTCCCGGATGACCCGCTGTCGTTACCAATGCGCCAGGCCTGGGATTCCACTATCGTGTTACCATGCATGATGAGCGTAGCCTGGCCCGGACTTCTGAGCCCGATAAAACTCTCAGCGCCACTGTTGCCCTGTGCATCGGCGGGATCGAGTGAGGTTGCGTTACGACGGGTACGCATCTCGGCATTGTCGAACATTTCGACATAGGCCGTCGTCGTATGGCCGTTGGCAGCTTCCGCAAGGGAAATCCGGTCATCGGCAACAATTTTCGCGGTCCCGCTGGAGATATACGTCCCATCACCCCGGCGACCGACGTGGAACCAGTCCTCGTCCAGGCGAATGGAGCCCGATAGGTGGTTAAAGGTTGAACCGCCACTGGTCTGGTTGTTCGACATTATGATACGATTGACAAACTGGTCGCCCGCGCCCGGGTTCCAGTTCAAGACGGCGGCGGGGTGATTTCCCCAGCTCACCCGGATATTAACGTTGCCGGCAGTATCGACCACCGTACCGGGCTGGACCGTTACC
>JAPYUI010000115.1:8563-14338 GCA_029936175.1 Kiritimatiellia bacterium | reverse complement strand
CCGGATAATGGAGCGTTCCTCCCTGCCAAAAAATCCGTATCCCTCTAATGAGGAACCTTGGAGATTGGACCTGGGTTAGAAAGCGGTTAGGACCCAATTAGACCAGTTTTTGACCTTGCCTCCACTGCTTTCACCCGTCAGAAAAGATTCCATATGTTCCGAGCGCATCGACTATCCTTGTCCGCAACACAAAAGTGAAGCACCCAACCACATGAGTACGATCATGTCCCCTCTTTCGATCCGTCGTCATCCGGTCATTCACGCCCTTCTGGCCCTGAACCTTTTCACCCCCGTATTTGCGGAGAAGGCCACATCTGCATTACAAGAAGTATACAATGAGCGGGCCGCAACCGTGGCCGTGGACAACGCCCAGGGACAATTCGATCTCGGCCATTTTTTCTTCACCCAACACGCCCAAAGCCTGGAGGGACTGGCACTGGCCAAAAAAGCGTTCAAGCAAGCCGCTGGTCACTTTGAGATCACCACCAAAGACAGCAGCCTGATTACGTACAATACCTTCAACCCGGAACCCGGCCAATGGGCAGCAATTACCGGCGACTACGCCCCCGAGCTGGAAAAAGCATTCGAATACAATGTCCTCCAGGAAACCAAGAAGAGCAAAGACAAGAGCGCGAAGAAAAAGCCGGCGATCGAGCTGGATGCCGAAGAACAACTCAACGCCTTGCACCGTGTCGCGACCACGCAGACAGCCCCGGTCAAGGCCGTGATACCCATCGCTTACAGCATGGTGGACGTTGTCAGTGTCCGTAGCAAATCGCTGGATGAAAAACTGAACCCGGATTACTGGAAAATGGTCTTCGCGGTCATCGGCGGACTCGGCATCTTCCTGATCGGCATGAAAAGCATGTCCGAAGGCATCCAGGCGGTGGCGGGGTCGCGTTTGCGGAAGATGATCAGCTCCGTAACCGATAATCGCTTCTCCGCCATCGGGGTCGGCACCCTGGTAACCTGCATGATTCAATCGAGCTCGATCACCACGGTCATCGTGGTGGGCTTTGTAAACGGCGGACTGATGCTGCTCCACCAGGCGGTCGGCGTCATCATGGGTGCCAACATCGGCACCACCATCACGGGCTGGATTCTCGTGCTGAAAATCGGCAAGTACGGCTTGCCGATCCTCGGCATCGCCGCCTTTTTCTACCTGATGTCGAAGCGCGAGCGGATCCGCTACCTCGCGATGGCGATCATGGGACTGGGGATGGTGTTCTTCGGTCTGGAAATGATGAAAAACGGCTTCAAGCCCATGGCCGGCGTGCCGCAGTTCGAAGCGACCTTCAAACTCTTTGATGCACACTCCTATCTCGGCGTCCTGAAATGTGCGGCGGTGGGCTGCGTACTGACCTTCCTTGTCCAGAGTTCCTCCGCCACCCTCGGCATCACCATCGGGCTCGCATCGACGGGGATTATCCCCTTCGAAACGGCCGCAGCCCTGGTGCTCGGCGAGAACATCGGAACCACCATCACGGCCTGGCTGGCCTCCCTCGGCGCAACAACCAACGCGAAACGAGCGGCCTATTTCCACGTCATGTTCAACCTGGTCGGCGTCTTCTGGGTGACGGCCATCTTCGCGATCTACATAAAAATCGTAGGTGCCGTGATCAACTCCAGCATGGGCATGTCGCCACTCAACCTGATGTACGCTGAAATACCCGACAAACTATTCTACGCCCAACTGGTGACCACCGCGATCGCGGCAACCCACACGATCTTCAACGTCACCAACACCGTCTTATTCCTGCCCTTTGCGCACTTCTTAGCTCGTTTCCTGGAACGCGTGGTGCCGGACAGGGAAACCGGGGAGATCGGTCACCTGCAGCGCCTGGACATACGCATGGTCGAGTCGCCCGCGATCGCCATTGAGCAGAGCCATGGCCAGATTTCCCGGATGGGTGATGGACTGGACAAGATGATGGACTGGACCCGCACCCTGCTCAATTCGGCCCAACCGGAAGAGGAACTGGTAAAAAAGGTCTTCCACCGGGAAGAAGTCATGGATCAGGTGCAGGTCGAGACAACACAATTCCTCACGGAACTGATGAGTGGAAACATTTCGCACGCGGTGGCCAACGAGGGGCGCGTCCAGATCCGGGTAGCCGACGAGATGGAATCGGTCAGCGACTATATCAGCGTTCTGCTGAAGGCCTACCTGACCTTGAACAAAAAAGGGATCATGTTACACGCCAGCCAACAGGAGGAACTCAACGCGCTTCACGATGAGGTCAGCACCTATGTTGGCCTCATCACGGATGCCTTTGAAAGCAACCAGGTCGAGATCGTGACCAAGGCCCATTCACAAGGCGAAGGCATTACGCATCACGTGAAGAGCCTGCGCGACGCGCACCTGGAACGCATGAGTGAAGAAAAGATCGACCCCTCCCTGACCATGTCGTACATCGGCATGTTGAATGCCTACCGGAAGATCAAGGACCACCTGCAGAACGTGGCCGAAGCGATGGCGGGCGGGAAATAGAACCGGCCACCGCAATCAAAAACAATCTTCGCACGCCCACCACCAAGGTCCTTCGGCCGGGTTTAAGCTGCTGGTCACGGCTGCGCTTTTCTACGCAATCCGCTTTACCCTGCAGCCTGCAAGGTCTACGGATGTGCGGAACGAAGATTGAACCATGACGCACCCCGAATCCACCCAACCCGAAGAGCTGCGTACGCCTGATGCCGAGCTGGTCGAGGCCCTGCAGGAACTGGTCCAGCACGGGGAGCGGGACCTTACGCTTGCGGCGGTGATCGACATGTTCCCCGCCGACCTCGCCCAGATCCTCATGCGACTGCCCGAGGAAACCGGGCAACAGCTCTTCCACTGGCTCTCCGATGAACAGGCGGGTGATGTCCTGGCAGAGCTGAAGGACGCCTTTCGGGGCGATCTCCTGGAAGATGCCCCACGCGAGCGTCTCACCGCGATGCTCGACGAGCTCGATACCGACGACGCGGCAGACGTCATTGCGGATTTGCCCGAGGCCCTGGGACAGGAAATCCTGCCGACCCTGAAAGAACACGAAGAGGTCGAGGAGCTCCTGCAGTACGATGAAGAATCCGCAGGCGGGATCATGGGCGCGGAATACGTGGCGGTGCCGCAGAACATGACCGTTTCCGAGGCGACGGAGGAAGTCCGAAGGAACGCCGAGACCGTGGAAGTGGTCTATGCCCTTTTTGTCCTGGACGAGGATGAAAAACTGGCCGGTGTCGTCAGCCTGAGACGACTCCTGCTCAGTCCCGCCGACACCCCGATCACCGAGATCATGAAAAAAGACGTGATCAGCGTCCCCACCAACCTGGACCAGGAAGAAGTCGCCCTGATCATGGAGAAGTACAACCTGGTTTCACTCCCCGTCGTTGACCCCGAGAATCGCCTGGCTGGCCGCATCACGATTGATGATATTGTCGACGTCATCCGCGATGAGGCAGAAGAAGACATGATGAAAATGAGTGGGGTACGGAGCTTCGAGGAGCCAACGGATTCCGTGCTGCATATCGTCGCCGGCCGCCTGCCCTGGCTACTGGCCGGACTCATCGGGGCAGGCCTGGCCGCCCTGGTCATCGGCTTATTTCATCACGTCCTGGAGAAGGCGATCCTGCTCGCAGCCTTTATCCCCATCGTTATGGCAACCGCCGGCAACGCCGGCATCCAGAGTTCCGCAATCGCGGTACAGGGCCTGGCCACCGGCGATGTCTGGTCGACGGATATCTCCAAGCGCCTGGGCAAGGAGTTGATGGTGGCTCTTCTGAACGGCGTGGTTGCTGCATGTGTTCTGGGCGTGTCGATCATACTGCTCTCGCAGATTTATGACCTGACACGGCCGGTAGAACTGGCCAGCACCGCGGCCTTGTCGCTGGTACTGGTCATTGTGCTTGCCACCTGTGTCGGGGCAAGTACCCCACTCCTGCTTGAGCGCCTGAAGATAGATCCCGCCATCGCGACGGGACCCTTTATCACGACGAGTAACGACATCATGGGCATCCTCATCTTTTTCCTGCTGGCGGACTGGATTTACCTCTAGGCCAGGCCATCAGGAACTTCGTTTGAACCCCTATTGCCCGCCTAAACCATTCTTGACAGCGATGCGGCGTGTGGTAGGGTCCTCGCCGCTAATCGAGTGCCCATCGGGGCCTTTGTTTGGCTATTCCAAGGGCCTTTTAAGGGGTGGTTCGCATTGGTAACCACCCATTTTTGCAGCTTTAGACCGATACGGAGAAGTTCACACATGACAGCAAAATCGAGTAGCGGTACGTCCAGACGACCAAAAAAATATGTTTATTTTTACGGGTTCGGAAAAGAGAACACCGAGGGAGACCGAACCTATAAAGCCGTTCTCGGCGGCAAGGGCGCCAACCTCGCGGAGATGTCCAACGCCAATATCCCGGTCCCTCCCGGCTTTACGATTTCCACCGAAGCCTGCGCTTATTTCAGCAAGAACAATAACAAGCATGCGCCTGGCATGATCGACCAGGTCAAGCAGCAGCTGGCCAAGCTGGAAAAGAAAATGGGGAAGAAACTCGGTGATCCTCGCGACCCGCTGCTTGTTTCTGTCCGCTCCGGCGCAGCGATTTCCATGCCGGGCATGATGGATACCGTCCTCAACCTCGGCCTCACCGACAAGTCGGTCCTCGGCTTCATCAAACAAACCGGAAATGAACGCACGGCCTGGGATTGTTACCGTCGATTCATCGATATGTTCGGTGATGTGGTCATGGGGCCAACCAGTGGACTGACCCACCACGACTTCGAGGTCGAACTCGACAAGATCAAGAAAAAGTACAAGGCGAAGTCCGACACGGACCTCAACGCTGCCCAGCTCAAGGAATTGGTCGAGGCGTATAAGAAGCTGTACCAGCGCAAAGTGAAGAAACCTTTCCCCCAGGATCCATTCAAACAGCTGGAACTCTCTATCCAGGCCGTCTTCGGCTCCTGGAGTTCCGAACGAGCAGATAAATATCGCCAGATCAACAAGATCACCGGCTTGCTCGGCACGGCCGTAAACATCTGCACGATGGTCTTCGGGAACATGGGGGAAGAATCCGGAACCGGCGTGGCGTTCACGCGCGACGGGTCCACGGGTGAAGCCAAGCCCATGGGCGAATACCTGATCAACGCCCAGGGCGAAGACGTGGTCGCCGGTATCCGTACGCCGAAAAACCTCGACGATATGCCAAGCGAAGAGAACGCGGTTTGGAAGAAATCCTACACCGAGCTCTGCAGGATCATGGCACGCCTTGAAAAGCATTACAAATACCCCCAGGACGTGGAATTTACCGTCCAGGAGGGCAAGCTCTGGATGCTCCAGACCCGCAACGCCAAGCGCGTAGGCCTGGCCGGCGTGCGGTGGGCGGTGGAGATGGCCACGGGCAAAGATGTGTATACCGGTAAACCCCTGCCCAAACTGCTCACGCCCAAAAAAGCGCTCATGACGGTTTCCGGCGACGACATGGAACAATTACTTTTTCCGATCTTCGATACCTCGGTAGAGCGGAAACAAACGGCCCTGGTCAGCGCCCTTCCGGCCGGACCGGGTGCGGCTGTGGGACAAATAGTATTCGAAGCGGACGAGGCCGAAGCCTTGGTCAAGAAGGACCCGACCGCCCAACTCATCCTCGTGCGCCACGAAACCTCACCCGAGGATGTCGGCGGGATGTGGGCCGCCCGGGGTATCCTGACCACGACCGGAGGCATGACCTCGCACGCAGCGGTTGTGGCTCGCGGTTGGGGCAAGTGCTGCATCTGTGGCGCGGGCGACATGGTCA
>JAPYUI010000115.1:0-8463 GCA_029936175.1 Kiritimatiellia bacterium | reverse complement strand
GTTGTGGCTCGCGGTTGGGGCAAGTGCTGCATCTGTGGCGCGGGCGACATGGTCATCGACTATAAGAAAAAGACCCTGCGGATGAGCGGAAAAACCTTGAAAGCAGGAGACTGGCTGAGCCTTAACGGATCGACCGGAAACGTCTACAAGGGACAGATTCCGACCGAATCGAGCCCGGTGGTCGCAGCGGTGAAAAAAGCTTCGGCTCGCAAGCACCCGATCTACAAGATGTACAAGCAGATCTCTGACTGGTCAGATGAGTTCCGCAAGATGAACGTTCGCGCCAACGCCGATACCCCGGACGATGCCAAGATGGCCCGCGGCTTCGGGGCAGAAGGAATCGGCCTTTGCCGGACGGAACACATGTTCTTTGAAGGCGACCGGATCTGGGCTATTCGCGAATTCATTCTCGCGGAGGACCTGAAGGGCCGCAAGAAAGCCATCGCCAAGCTCCTGCCCTACCAGCGGAAGGACTTCGAAGGCCTGTTTCGCGCCATGAACAACCTCCCGGTTACCATTCGACTGCTCGACCCGCCACTGCACGAGTTCGTGCCCCATTCCGCCAGGGACATGAAGGAAATGGCGAAACGCGTCGGCGTCCCCCTTGCAAAGGTGGAAGAGCGCGTCAAGCAGTTGCATGAGTTCAACCCGATGCTCGGTCACCGCGGCTGTCGCCTTTCCATTACCTATCCTGAACTCTGTGTCATGCAGACCCGGGCAATCATCGAGGCGGCCTGCAATGTCGCCAAGAAAAAGGTCCGCGTCTTGCCGGAGATCATGATCCCGCTCATCGGAACCAAGGCCGAGCTGGACTTCCTGGAGCAGATCGTTCGTGATACCGCGGAAAAAGTGATTAAAAACAAGGGTGTAAAGGTAAAATACCTGGTGGGCACCATGATCGAGATCCCGCGTGCAGCGCTGACTGCCGACGAGATTGCAGAAACGGCGGAGTTCTTCAGCTTTGGAACCAACGACCTGACCCAGATGAGCTTTGGCTTCAGTCGGGATGATATCGGTAGTTTCCTTCCAGATTACCTGAATGAGAAAATCCTACCGGCTGACCCTTTTGCCCAGCTCGATGCCACGGGTGTAGGCCAATTGGTCCAGATGGGGGTTCAAAAAGGCCGCGAAACACGGCCAAATCTGAAATGTGGGATCTGTGGAGAGCATGGCGGAGACCCGGCCTCGATTAAATTCTGCGCGAAAGCCGGCCTGGATTACGTGAGCTGCTCCCCTTACCGGGTGCCGATCGCTCGCCTCGCCGCGGCTCAAGCGGCCATCAGTTCAAAAATGTAAGAGGTTTAAAATAAACAACTTACGATAAAATGGGGCCAATTATTGGCCCCATTTTTATTGCCCAGGGCAGAGCGGCAGAAAACCAGATCAAAAAATAAATGGTTATTTGGTCTAAAGTTTGCGAAGCGACAAATGTACATTAGTACATAGCTTGGTCTATTTTGAACGTAAGTCGGGCCTCATACGTCTGACTTATTGGATAAATAGTCCAAACAACAACACAACAACAACAACAACACTTGCAGTTCAAGGAGGAAGGCCCACTACGGCCTGTCCGCAGGCTGCATAAAAGAAGCGGGAAACAACAATGTATAACGACAACAAAGCGATAAAGATATATCTTCGCGAAATTGGGACGGTTGACCTTCTGACACCAAAGGAGGAGGTCCAGTTGGCGAAGCGAATCCAAAAAGGGGATGAGGCAGCTCGCCAGCACATGATTACGGCCAATCTGCGCCTCGTGGTGAAGATTGCCCAGTATTACAACGGACTGGGCTTGCCCCTCCTGGACCTGATTTCTGAAGGCAACATCGGCTTAATGAAAGCCGTCGAGCGTTTCGACCCGACGAAAGGTGCCAAACTCAGCACCTACGCGGCCTGGTGGATCAAACAGTCCATCAAGCGCGCATTGGCGAATCAGAGCAAGACGATTCGACTGCCGGCTCACCTGGTCGACAAGATCTCCAAGATGCGGCGTACCACGCACGCGCTGACGGAACAGTTCGGACGGGAGCCGACGAATGAGGAGATTGCTTACGCCATGGACGTGAAAACCAAGGTGATTGCACACTGGAAGACGGTTTCACTCAGCCCGGCATCCCTGGATGCCCCGTTGAATGATGATGACGGTGCCGTATTCTCCGAGATTATCGGCGATGACAAGGCGCTCACGCCCTTCGAGAACATCAACCGCATACAGGTGAACAGTGATGTGAACCGAATGATGGAGAAACTTGACGACCGGGAGCGTGACATCCTGATGTACCGCTACGGTTTGAATGGGCACAAGGTCGAAACCCTGGAAACGGTCGGTGAACGGTTCAAGATCACCCGCGAGCGCGTGCGACAGATCCAGAATGCCGCCGTGAAGAAACTCAAGGGCATGCTCGAAGAGTACGAACGACCGCAGATTGTCAAACGCTCCGCGACGAGCGCATGAGCATCGATAAAATTCGGGAAGCGATCAGGGATGTTCCCGACTTTCCCAAGCCGGGCATTCTCTTCAAGGACATCACGCCCGCCCTGCAGGATCCGGACCGGCTTCGGGAAATAAGCGACCTCTTCTACGAGCGCTATAAAGACTTAAACATTGATAAAGTCGCGTGCATTGATGCGCGCGGCTTTATTTTTGGCGGCCTGATCGCCACCCGGCTCGGAGCGGGCCTGGTCACCGTGCGCAAGGCCGGAAAGCTTCCGTACGATGTCATTGAAGAATCCTATGAGCTCGAATACGGCTCGGCAACCCTGGCCATCCACGTCGATGCCATCAAGAAAGGCGAACGCGTGGTCATTCTTGATGATTTGCTTGCAACCGGGGGAACCGCAGCGGCAACCATCCAACTGGTGGAAACACTCGGCGGCGATATCGTGGAACTCGGCTTCCTGGTAGAGCTGGGATTCCTGGAAGGCCGAAAGCGCCTGGGTAATTCGCCCGTCTGGGCTCCGATTGTGTATTAGGCTCTTTCCACGGGACCCGGAAAATCAGTTCGTCGCTGACCACCCGGTAAAGACGGGTATCCGGCGAATCAGCGAGTTGCACCCTCGGCCACGCTTAAATGATCTCCCACCCTTTTCGGTAGCTCCGGGCAAGTCGCTGATTCGCAGAGGCATGTTTTTCGATGCGCATTTTTCCCGCATTCCACTTCAGCGTTTCACCCGGAAACCGGTTCGCCACCGTCCCCAGCAGAACCGCTTCCGCAAGCGGTCCCGCGTAATGGAATCCGTCAGATGTCCTCTCACCGGCCAGGCAGGCGTCAACCCAGGTGTGGTAGTGATCCACCTGCTTGGGAATATCGGGCTTAGGCGTCCCGGAAAATTTTTCCTTCGGCAAAAGTTGCGGACCGCCGACGTGCGGAAGCATCATCACGCCTTCTTCGCCGATGAACAGGGATCCCGACTTCGCAAGGTTCCAGCCCTCGGGCAAGGGTGCCAGGTCCTTCGGCGGCTCCTTGCCACTGTCGTACCAGGTCAACTTCATCGTGTCACCCGTCGTGAATTTTGTGCCGGGAAAGGTATAGTGAAAGATCTCCCAGTCCGGCCAGCAGTCGCCGAAGCGGAGCGGATTCTCCTGCCATTCCTTCGGCACCTCCGAGCGGATATCGAGCGGAACGGTCAGATCCAGGGCGGTGAAAACCGGATCGAGAATGTGACAGCCGAAATCGCCGATGGTCCCGGTCCCAAAATCCTGCCACTCCCGCCACTTCTTCGGGTGGTATAAATCCTTGCGATACGGACGGTGGGGAGCGGTGCCGATCCAGCCATCCCAATCCAGGCCGGCGGGAATCGGCTCGCCTCCTTCCGGTCGTGGACCATGGGTATATTTTGCCGCGCACCAGGAATGGACCTCCTTGATCTTCCCGATCACGCCGGAACGGATGTAGGCGACCCCGCTGCGGTAGGCGATATGCGAATGGATCTGGTTTCCCATCTGGGTGATGCAGCCATACCGGGCCGCAAAGTCCGTCATCTGGCGAGCTTCGGCGACGTCATGGGTGAGCGGCTTCTGGCAGTACACGTGTTTGCCCCGCTTCATCGCCGAGAGAGATATAATCGCGTGCATGTGGTCCGGAACCGTAACGTTGACCGAATCGATCCGGTCACCTTCCTTTTGCAGCAGCTCCCGCCAGTCGGTGTAGATGCGGGCCTCCGGATGCTTGGCGGTCGCCTCCTTCAATCTATCCCGGTCAATGTCGCAGAGGGCGACAATCTTGACCTTTCCATGACTGGAGATGTTGTTGAGATCCCCGGTCCCCATGCCGGTAACGCCAATCGATGCGTGTTGGAGTTGACCGCCCGGACCTGCTTTGCCCAGTACGGAGCTGGCTGTAAATGCACCGGCGGCAGAATGCCGGATGAAGGATCTGCGCGAGGTTCGTGCTTTCACGGGTTAAGATTAGGCCGGGATCCGGTAAAATTCACGTGTTTTTTATCCAATTAAAGCAAAAGATGTCCCGGGGGCGAGCCGCGGTACCACGATCACCCCACCCGCTTTCCAATCCCTTCGATTTCCGGCTGGCAAGTTTCCGCCAAAGCCCTTTATATCGAGTACATGATCCGAATCCTCCTTTTCCTGCTCGGCACCTGGGCCACAGGCGTCCAGGCCACGAATGTGATTTTTATCCTCTCCGATGATCACCGGTATGACTTCATGAGTTTTATGCCGGAAGCGCCGGAATTCCTCGAGACACCCCACCTCGACCGGCTCGCCCGCGAAGGCGCACATCTCAAGAATGCTTTCGTCAGCACCTCGCTTTGTTCGCCCAGTCGGGCCTCCGTGCTGACGGGGCAATACATGCACCATCACAAGGTCGTCGACAACCAGCGACCGGTTCCGGAGGGCACGGTCTTCTTTCCCCAATATCTCCAGCAGGCCGGGATCAAAACCGCCTTTGTCGGCAAGTGGCACATGGGGCACGACCTGGATCACCCGCGGCCGGGATTCGACCACTGGGTCAGCTTCAAGGGGCAAGGGGCCTATTTTGATCCCGCATTGAATATCAATGGCGAGCAGAAGTCGTTCAAGGGATACAATGCGGATGTACTCACGGACCGTGCGCTGGAATGGCTGGCGGAAAATCATGACGAGCCTTTCTTCCTCTACCTTTCGTTCAAGGCGGTACATTATCCCTTCCAGCCCGCCAAGCGTCACCACGGACGCTACCAGGGGAAGAAGATCGACTACCCCGAGACCATGGCGTTCACCGAGGAGAATTACGAAACCCAGCCGAAGTGGCTAAAGGAACGCCGCTACGGGATTCATGGGATCGACCACATGGAGACCGGGGCTTTCGACAAGGACCCGGTCCCCTCCTTTGACGAGCTGTACTGGCGCTTTTGCGAGACCGTGCATGGACTGGATGAAAACATCGGGCGCGTCCTGGGCTTTCTCGACGAGCAGAAACTCAGCGAGGATACCCTGGTCCTCTACATGGGTGACAACGGCTTCGCCCTGGGCGAACACGGCTTCTACGACAAGCGCGACGCCTTCGAGGTATCGATACGGGTGCCCATGCTGGCCCGGGCACCCGCCATGATCCAGCCCGGTACCGTGGTGACCCAGATGGTCCAGAATATCGATATCGCATCAACCGTGCTCGATGCGTTTGGGGTCGACCAGCAAGCGGGCACCCCGAAGATGGACGGGACCTCATTCCTTCCGCTGTTAAAAGGTGAAGCACTCCCCTGGCGCCAACACATCCTGTACGAATATCACTGGGAGTGGAACTTTCCCGCCCAGCCGACGACCCTGGCCATCCGGACGGACCGCTATAAGTATGTCTACTATCACGGGGTCTGGGATATCAACGGCTTCTACGATCTTGAAAGCGATCCCCATGAACGACACAACCTGATCCGGGTGCCCGCCTACCGGGCGACCATTGAGGCGATGCGTAACCAGTTGTTCCGCGAGCTGGCGGCCTCGGGCGGATTGGACATGCCGCTGCGGCCGCCAAAAGGTGTCCAATTCTACGATCGCAAACTGCCCCGCTAGGGGCCGCACAGTCGGTCCTCACAGGGCTACGGATCGACCTGCTCGATCGCCAGGCGTAGATAGCGGCGTTGCAGGACGCTCATGGGCACTTGACCTTCGCGCAATTCCACCCCGGCCTCGGTATCGATCAACACATCGGATACGCCGTTCGTGGACCAGGGATCCGCGCCCAGGTCTTCCGTCACCTCCAGGTGAAATTGGATTCCACCCACCAGGCTGTCACGCGGATACCTCACGCGGAGCAGGGGCGGAAGCTCGGACACTTCGGCGTGTATCGCCGAAAGATCCGGGATCAAGGGACTCATGCCCAGGGCGTATTCCGCGAGGTGAACATAGCGGTCTTCGTCCGCGTCACCGTCCAGGAGTACCGAATTCGCAACCAGAGGGAAATGGGTATAGACCCAGGCGTCAAAGGTTGCGGCACTAAAGCCGCCCGTCCCGGGCGAAGGCGATGCCGCCATCCAACTCGGCGCAAAGGAGCCGAAGAGATCCCGGCCCAGGCGATGCAGGCTGTCTCCCCCCCCGGCCGCGCTGAGCGGCCAGGGCACCTCAACCCCATACGCCACGACATCCTCAACCGTATACGGCGTGAAGCCCGGCTCGGCGACGGGCGAGGCCTGCGGTCGCAACAGGCGCAGCTCGTCGCCCTCGTTTGCCAACCGGTCATCCAGGAATTCCCCGGTGTAGGAAACATTCGTATCGAGCCCATAGACCGAGACGAAGTTGGCCAGTGCGTTTGTATCCGCGGGATCGAAGGGCAGGACGAGCAGGACATCAAAGGCGCGAACCACCGCGCCGGTGGGAAAATCAACATCAACCCCCCCGCGCAAACGCCAGCCGCCCAGGTCGACGTCTTCCCCGCCCAGGTTGCCGATCTCCACGTACTCCAGTTCGGCCTCGTTCGTCGTCGGTTGATAGTGTACCTCGCTGATCACCAGGGGACCTACCCGCGGGCCGGTATTCGGCCCCGCAAGCGAAACCGAGCGCATGGGCGCCAGCTCCCCAACCCCATTCGGCCAGCGACCAAGGGATTCCCCGCTGGGAGCGGCTGCAAAGGCCAGGTGGTCCTCCAGGCGCAACGCGAAACCGGCCAGGTCCGTCTCGGTCAGCCAGACCTCATCCCCGTGGTCCGCATCCAGTGAAAAGTGGTTCGCAGCCGGATTCGTCGGCATCGGGTTGAACTGGCTTTCATCGATCACGAGATATTCTCCTGCCTGGATCAGGCTGCCCGTGGGCAACAGGTACTTCAACAGGTCCTCCGGGTTGTCCGACAAGCCCCAGCCCGACACGTCGAGGGTATTGCTGGTGGTATTGTACAGCTCAATCGCGTCGAGTGCCTGCCCGGTCGGGTGGCTGAACACCTCGTTGATTAACACGGCCCGGGCCAAGCCGGTGCCTTCCGACCCCGGGGCCCCACCGATCTCGGCACCACTCTGCCAGTTCGCGGGATCCCCGGCATCACCGGCCGGATCGATCACCTGCAGGGCCAGGCCCGCGCCATCCGGCTCCACCGGCCAGCCTCCATCATCCCGGTAGGTGAAATCCTGGATCGTGTTCCCGCCGGCATCCAGCAGATGAACCCGCTCCCCACCGTCGCTCAGGCGCCCCCCGGTCCAGGCACCCGCGACAGGCAGGCCCGTACCGTAAGCGGATATGAACAAGGCGAGATCGCTGACCAGCAAGACACGGGCACCCGGATCGAGCAGGTAGGCACCGAACACGTATTCATCGAAAGGATTCCCCTCCTCGAAGGTCACGCCATCCAGGTCGATCGCCACCGGGCCGATGTTCATCAGCTCCACGTATTCCGGGGCCATTGCGCTCACGGGATGGTACATGATCTCGGTAATCCGAACGCTGTCGCGAACGGACAAGCTGGCCGAACGGTCGACCAGCATCAGGTAATCGAAGCCCGTCCGCACGGATTGTTCCGTATCGGTCGCTACGAAAATACCGCCTTTCAGCACCGTGGTTCCCGCCGGCAAGAGGTCGGTTCCGATTTCCACCCACTGGCCCGCTGCCCGGTGTTCAAAGTACAGGGTGTCACCCGCCCGGCGCATGCGGATGGTCGCCGCGTTATACGTGGCCACGGCACTCGCTATCGGCACAAGGTTTCCGCTCGAGCTTACCCGGGCGGTCAAATTCGACCCGTCTTCCAGGCCAAATAGGTACCGGCGTGCGAGGCCGGCGTCATCCAGGTCGATGATCAGGCCGCACATAAAGTCACCCATTCGAGCCGTCTCGAGGGCGAGATCCGTCTGCAGCGACCAATCCGTGTCGACCGGCATGTCGCGCCATACGATGGGGTGGGTTGCGCCGCTTGGTGCAATCGGTTTACTCGCGTCGTCCAGGACCTGGACCAGCAGCGTTCCCGGTTGATCCTCCAGGGAAATCCAGGCCGAGGGCGCGTAATTATCGCGCAGCTCCACGTTCAGCATTTCCCATGGGGCGTCCAG
>JAPYUI010000114.1 GCA_029936175.1 Kiritimatiellia bacterium | reverse complement strand
GGAGGATGTACTTGCCGATCACCGAGAGGTCTCCCGGCCCGGACTCGTCATCTGACTGGAGGTGTTCTCCTTCGCGGGCCTTAAAGTCGCGACTTAAAATCGGCAGGCTGAGTTGAGCATGCAGTCTTGGCGCGACTTTGTACTCAAGGGATAGCTGGTTGATGTAACTCTTGATTTCCTCTCCGTGGGCATCCGTTTCCCGGGTGCCGTTCAACCGGGTATCCAGGGTTGAGTAGCGGGTAAACCAATTCAACTTGTAGGGCTGCTTGCGGTCTTGGTTGAGCAGGAAGCGTTGACTGGGAGGGGAGTAGAGGGCGCAGGTCTCGCAGGCGGCAGCCTGGCATGCGCTCATAGCCACAAGGATAATGGAAATAGTTGTTTTCATAGGGTTCCTGTACGTTCAAATCGACATGGGTGAACAGTGTTCCATGCAGGACACTGTCGGATCAGGTTGGGAAAAAGGGTGCGGAGGACGTTTGCTAGCCCGGCGGGGCTTGATGATCCGTGCGGGAAAAGTCGTAAAGAAGAGGGCTTCCTGGAAGGCGTTCGCCGGGTCCCCGATCGACCGGAAGCCAAGCGAAGACCTCGGCTGCGGTATACATGCCATCGAGAGAAGGGGGCCGCGGAGCCAGGTTGTTGTCCCCGGCCCCTGCATCCTGATATATCGTCGCACTGGCTTCGCAGAAACAGCAGGGTTCCGCCCCGGCAAATGTGCGCTGCAGAGCCTCCGTGGGGCTGCAGTCTTCAACATACGAAGCGAACATATATAGCCAGCCGATGGATTGAACCACGCCACTCAAGACCTGGCTGGTGCAGAGCAGGCAAAGCACCAGAACAGTGGTGCAGGCTTTGTTTCGAAGCAACGGAGTGCGTAGCATGAACTCTGGTTTACAGGAAAGGAACGGGATAGGGCAAGTCCGGATTCGCCCGTGTGAACCTGTTCAGCCCAAGCGGCTGACGAGTTGGTAGGTCATCAAGGCCGCCACGTATGCGAGTACGCTCATGTATCCCAGTTGGAATGCGGCCCATTTCCAGCTGTTGGTTTCGCGCTTGGTCACCGCCTGGGTCGGCAGGCATTGCATGGCGAGGACATAGAAGACGAGCAGGCTGAGACAGGTGGCCGTATTGAATTTAAGCTTGCCGTCGGGGCCCTTGGCTTTGCGCATGCTGGCATAAAGCCCTTCGGGTTCGTCGGCCCCCTCTTCACCCATGCCGTACACCACGGAAAGGGTGGAGACAATGACCTCGCGTGCGGCAAAAGAGCTGATGATGCCGATGCCGATTTGCCAGTCGAAGCCGAGTGGGCGAACGATGGGCTCGATACATTTGCCCATGCGTCCGGCCATGGATTGCTCAAGGGCGTAGCGATGGCTTTCGCGGGCGGCCTGGGCTTCCAGCCTGGCCGCGCCTGCGGCATCGCTGGTCTTCAGGGATTCCGCCTGTTCAAGCAGGACGACCGCACCGGGTGCCGTACCGGACTTGGGATAGGTGGCGAGGACCCAGAGGATGATGGAAATCATCAGGATGATCGTGCCCGCCTGCTTGATGAACACCCAGGAGCGATCGACGGTGTAGAGTAAGGCGTTGCGAAGGCTGGGGAGTTTGTAGCCGGGGAGTTCCAGGATCAAGGGCTTGCTTTCGCCGGGCAAAATGGTGTGGCGAAAGATGAAGGCCATGACAAGGGCGGCGATGACCCCGAGCGAGATCGCGCCGCAAAAGACGAGGGCAGCGAGCAGGTGCTTGTTGGGGAAGAGCAGTGCTGTCACCATCGCGTAGACGGGGATTCGCGCGGAGCAGGTCATCAGGGGCAGGACGAGGATGGTCAGCAGGCGGTCGCGGGGGTCGCCGATGATGCGGGTGGACATGATCGCCGGTATTGCGCAGGCATGAGCGGAAACCATGGGGACAAAGGCCGTTCCCGGAAGGCCGACCCGGCGCATCAATCGGTCCATGACGAAGGCCGCACGCGCCATGTAGCCGGTGTCTTCCAGCAACGCGAGGAAGAAAAAGAGAATGCCGATCTGGGGCAGGAAAATGAGCATACCTCCTACCCCTCCGATGACCCCCTGCACCAGCAGGTTGCGGAAATCGCCCGGGGGCAGGAGGCCTTCGACCCAGGCTCCGACCGTGCCGAACAAGCCATCAATCAACTCCATCGGTATCTGCGCCACCCGGAAGATCAGGTAAAAAATAGTTAACATCACCACCATGAACGCCAGTAGCCCGAGTTTCGGGTGGGTGAGTACGGAATCGATGCGATCGGTTCGCTCGCGCGTGGTGCGGGCTTCACCACTGACCACCCGGGACGTCACGTCTTCCGTCCAGTTGAAGCGGCTGTTGAATGCGCAGGAGGTGCAGGAATCGCAGGCTGGAAGGTCCAGGCAGTCCTTGCGCGGCGGCGGCTCAGGCTCACCGATCGATGCGAGCAGGGCAACCTTTATTTCCGCGATGCCTTTACCGGCCTTCGCGTTGACGGCGAGGACGGGACAGCCCAGTTCCCCGGAGAGTTTTTCCGTGTTTATGCGCATGCCATGACGTTCGGCGATGTCGACCATGGTCAAGGCGATGACCGTGGGCATGCCCAGTTCAAGCACTTGGCTGGCGAGAAAGAGATTGCGCTCCAGGTTGGAGGCGTCGACGGTAACCACGAGGGCATCCGGCGGTTCTCGGTTCACGATGCAGCCGAGCAGGTAGTCGCTCGCCACTTGCTCATCCGGCGTAGCGGCTTGAAGGCTGTAGGCACCGGGTAGATCGATCAGTTCGACCGGGATACCGTCCAGGCGGATACGTGCGTGTTTACCCTCCACCGTGGTTCCCGGAAAATTCCCGGTTTGTGCGTTCAGACCGGTAAGGGCGTTAAACAGCGTCGACTTTCCGCTGTTGGGGTTTCCGATCACAGCGATGCTCTTCCGCTGTACATGCGGTTCAAGCGGGATGGGTTGGACCATGATGCGGCGCCGTGCGGTAGGGATGGTTAAACGAGGGAAGGACTCACGCAGAGAGAACGGTCACCTTCGCGGCTTCGCCTTTTCGGTTCCAGCAACGACTTACGCTGGCGCAAGGTTCCACCTCCACATGCTCGGCGAGGCGAGCGGAAAGGCCAATACGGGAGCCGAAGACCTTGAAGATAAGGGGATCGCCTTTTTGAACCAGCTCGATTCGACGGTCGATACAAACCCCCATTGCTTTCAGCCGGTTCAAGTCTTCGGTTTCGGTTACGCCGTGGATAATGGCGCAGTCACCTACATGTAAATCGCTCAGTTTCATTTACGTTCTCTCGCCTGGTTACCGCGTTGCCGACAGGTAACCCGTTCGAGGTTTAACCCCGATATTAATAGTACGAATCATTTGAAAGAAATATTGTCAGATTATTTATTTAATTATCGATTGACTATATAATACATCATTTGATTTATATGCAAAACAAAAAGTTAATCCAGCTATCAAGATATAGCATAATGAAGAAATACAGTGTTTTATTCCTTTTATACACGGTTTTAGTGAATCAGTGGGCCCTCGCGGAGGATGATCAGCGGGTCACCGCCTTGGAGCGCAAGGTCCGCATGCTGGAACAGGCGGCCGAGCGCAGCCGGTTCGGCGAAGTGGTTCCGGGGCTTTCCGGGTCGGTTTACGGGCTCGGCACAGCGGCGTCCAAGGTCTACGGCGTGCCCCAGGGTGTGTCGGTCGGCGGGTATGGCGAAGCCTTGTACCAGCATTTTGAAGGCGAAAAGACCGATCAACTCGATTTCCTTCGGGGCGTGCTTTATTTCGGCTACAAGTACAGCGACCAGTGGGTTTTCAACTCCGAGATTGAATTCGAGCATGCCTCGACCTCCAAGGAAGGCGAGGCCTCGCTAGAGTTTGCCTATCTCGATTATCTCGCCAGCCCCGCCTTGAACCTCCGGGTGGGTCTCCTGCTCGTGCCCGTGGGGATCGTCAACGAGTTGCACGAGCCGACGGCCTTTCTTTCCGCACGTCGGCCCGATGTGGAAAACCGGATCATCCCGAGCACCTGGCGTGAAAACGGGATCGGTCTGTTCGGCGAGCTGGCGGAAGGTCTTTCGTACAAGGCCTACGTCGTGAATGGCTTGCGCGGCGAGCAGTTTTCGAGCACGGGACTGCGCGGGGGGCGCCAAAAAGGATCCAAGGCGCAGGCTGACGATTTTGCAGGCGTCCTGCGCCTGGACTATCAACCGACGACCGCGCTGACTGCGGGCGCCTCCTACTACAACGGCAATTCCGGACAGGAGCTTGATGTCTCCGCAAACACCACGATCCTGGAAGCCCACGTGGACTACCGCAGTAGAGGCGTTGAATTCCAGGCACTCTATACGCAGGCCGAATTGGATGACGCAGCCGGGCTGAGCCGGATCGTTGCGGGGAAGAATGACGATGGGAGTGCCAAGGCGGACTCCGAGATCAACGCTATCGGCGATACCCTGAGCGGGTGGTATGTTCAACTGGGCTACGACCTGCTGGCGCTCAAGGGGGAAGGCAAGGATGAGCGCTCCCTGACCCCCTTTGTTCGTTTCTCCCGGTACAATACCCAGGATTCAATTCCGGATGGCTTTAAGCGTAGCGGGGCCGTGGATGTCGAGGTTACAACCATCGGCGTGAACTTTAAACCGATCGATGAAATCGTATTCAAGGCGGATATGCAGATCTACGATAACGCTGCGGGTTCCGGCGTCGACCAGTTTAATCTCGCGGTGGGGTATGTTTTTTAAGCCGCGATTCGTCCATGTTTTGACCGGGGCCCTGGTGAGCCTGAGCCTGGCCGCTCCGGCCAAGGTCTTCAGTACCCGCGACGCGGTCCTGACGGCGTTCTTTCCCGGCGCCGAAATCATGCGGGAAACGGTGTATCTTGAGCCGGATCAGCGCAAGCGGATCGAGCAACTTGCCGGCACGGCGCTGAGCGGTGACATCCTCTACCGGTACCGGGCGGAGGTCGATGGCGTGGTTCAGGGAGTGGCCTTTATGGACGCGCACCGCGTGCGGACGCTACCCGAGACCTTGATGGTTGCCCTGGTGCCCGGTGGGACGGTCAAGGGCCTGAGGGTCATGGTGTTCAACGAACCGCAGGAGTATCTCTGCCCGAAAAAATGGTATCAGCAATTTATCGGCCGCAAGCTCGATGGGGATCTGGCCCTGAAAAAGGGTATCGACGGGATGACCGGTGCCACCCTGACGGCCCGGGCTACCACGCAATGCGTGCGCCGAGTGTTGGCGATCGACCACGTGCTCTCGCTGGCCAAATGACCCGTCTGGAATACCGCCTGATGCATGTTGCCAACCTCCTGGTCGGGGGGACGGGGCTGGTATATGGAGTGCTGAAATTATTTTTCGGTCGTGATGGAGAATACGGAATGGAGATGCACCCCGCGCAACCGGACTGGCAGCATGCACATGTGCTGGCCGCGCCCCTGCTGGTGATCTGCATCGGCCTGTTCTGGAAGAATCATATCCAGCTTCATTGGCAGCAGGGTTTGAAGGAGGGCCGGCGTAGTGGATTGGGCCTGTTGGGGCTCGCCGTGCCCATGATCGCTTCCGGTTACCTCTTACAAGTGGCGGAATCGCCCGCTTGGCGCTCGACCTGGATGTGGCTTCACCTGGGCGTGAGCCTGCTCTGGATCATGTTCTATGCCGGGCACTGGCTGATGCACTTTCAAGCGCGCCGGGGACGATAGAGGTGGGCCGATAAGCCTCAGGTGCCCGTTTACGCTTCGAAGCGTTGGAAGATCAGGGTGCCGTTGGTGCCGCCGAATCCAAAGCTGTTCGACATGATGGTGTCCAGCTTGGCGTTGTCGACCCGCTTCATGACCAGGGGCATATCCCCAACGCCTTCGTCTATGTCATCCACGTTGGCGGAGGCGCAGATGAAATTATTTTCCATCATGAGCAGTGAGTAAATGGCTTCATGCACGCTGGTTGCGCCGAGTGAATGGCCGGTGAGGGACTTCGTCGAACTGAAGGGCGGGGCCTGGTCACCAAAGACTTTGCGGAGAGCTTCCAATTCAGTGATGTCGCCGACGGGAGTGCCGGTGCCGTGTGTGTTGATGTAGTCGACCGGGGCTTCCAGCGTGGCCATGGCCTGTTGCATGCAGCGAACGGCACCTTCCCCTGAAGGGGCCACCATGTTGTAACCATCGGAGGTCAACCCATAGCCGACGACTTCAGCCAGGATGCGTGCGCCGCGCTTTTGCGCGTGCCCCAGCTCTTCGAGGACGAGGGTGCCGCCGCCGCCTGCGATGACGAATCCATCTCGACCTGTGTCATAAGGCCGGCTGGCCTTTTCCGGGGTGTCGTTATACTTCGTGGACAGGGCACCCATGCCATCGAACATCATGGCGAGGCTCCAGTGCTCCTCTTCGCCACCGCCGACGAACATGATGTCCTGTTTATCAAATTGAATCTGCTCCATGCCATTGCCGATGCAGTGGGTGCTGGTTGCGCATGCGGAACTGATGGTATAATTCACGCCGAGAATCTTAAACGGTGTTGCCAGGCAGGCCGAGGTGGTACTGCTCATGCAGCGGGGTACCAGGTAGGGGCCGACGCGCTTGATGCCTTTTTCCCGCAGGGTATCAGCTCCCGAGATAACGTTTTCCGATGAGGCGCCGCCCGAGCCCATGATGAGGCCGGTACGCGGATTGGACACCTGGTCTTCTGTCAGGCCGGCGTCCCTGATCGCCTGCTCCATGGAAATGTAGGCATAGGCCGCAGCACCGCCCATGAAACGGCTGGGCTTTCGGTCTATGTGATCGGCGATGTCGATCTGCAGGGTGCCGGCAATCTGGCTGCGCAGGCCGACTTCCTTGTAGGCCTCCACGGCGCGTATGCCGGAACGACCTTCGCGCAGCGACTCGGTCACGGTCTGGGTATCATTACCCAGGCAGCTCACGATACCCATTCCGGTTATGACGACTCTTCTCATTTGGTGAAAGCGTCGTCCGAAGTAAATAAGGCGACGCGCATGTTCTTGGTTTCGTAAATATCGTTACCATCCACCGACATGATGCCATCGGCGTAGGCGAGGGTGAGTTGGCGATCGATGATGCGTTTCATGCTGATCTTGTAGGTGACGAGCTTGTTGCTCGGCAGCACTTGCCCGGTGAATTTGACATCGCCGACACCGAGCGCGCGACCCTTGCCCTTGAAGCCGGACCAGGTCAGGAAAAAGCCGGTGAGCTGCCAGAGTGAGTCGAGACCGAGGCACCCGGGCATGACCGGGTCATCCTGAAAATGGCACTGGAAGAACCAGAGATCGGGGTGGATGTCGAGTTCTGCCGTGATGCTGCCCTTCCCGTAGGTACCGGTTCCTTCCGAAACATCGGTGATCCGGTCGGCCATCAGCATGTTCGGCTTCGGCAATTTTCCGAATCCGGGGCCGAATAGGTCCCCCCGCCCGCAGGCCAGCAGTTCCTCGCGACTATATACGCTCTTTTTTCCCATGTGATAGGGTTCCATCAACCATAATAAGGTCCATAACCGGTTGATAAGCCGCCTCGTAACCTTATCTATGCGGGCTAGCTTTCTCACTAAATCCGGCATAGGGCAAGGTCGTAAAAGGCATCTTTGTGTTATTTTATGATCCTGCGATCCGCCTGTGCTTTGTGTTCGAGCGCTTCCCATGTAGAGTCTCTCGACAATGACCCTGGCGAGAGATCCATCTGAGCCCAGCTTGGAACAACGACTGCGGGAGCGGGAGCGGCCGGATGGAAAACCGGTAATGTTCCAGACCTGGCAGAAGCTTCTCTTCCTGCACTGGGCCTGGGATCCCGTGGAGTTACAGGCCTGCCTGCCGTCTGGCTTGTTTATCGACTCCTGGGATGGTCGGGCCTGGTTGGGGGTGGTCCCGTTTTTCATGCGGAATATTCGGCCGGTATGGAGCCCTTCAGTACCTGGGATCTCCCATTTCCTCGAGCTCAATCTCCGGACCTATGTATATGACGGGGAAGGGCGTCCCGGCGTCTGGTTTTTCTCTCTTGAAGCCAACCAGGCCCTGGCGGTGAAACTGGCTCGACGCTTCTTCTCGCTCCCTTATCACCATGCGAAAATGCAGGCCGAAACGGTCGATGGGGAAGTCCGCTATCGTTCCCGGCGGCGTGGTGCAGCTTCGTCTTCTACTTTTGCATATCGCGGGGAGGGTCCGGAACGCGTGGCAGATCCGGGGAGCTTTGAGTTTTTCCTTGTCGAGCGCTACCTATTGTTTGCCTGGCGGGCCGGGCAGCAACATTTGTTCCGCGGACGGGTCGTTCATCCAGCCTACCGGATTCGTGATGCCGTGCTGACCGGGTATGAGACGGACCTGTTCTCCCTGAATGGTTTGCAATCACCCCACCGCCCGGCCGACCACCAGCTTTATTCCGAGGGAGTCGATGTGGATGTGTTCCGGTTGGAGGGCTGACGCATACGTGCGCTCGGAAGTGGGGCATCCTGTTCCGCTGAATAACGCGGGTTCCGGTCTATTAACCCTCCGTGCCATCCGCTTGATTATGCCGGCAATCTGTGCCAACACCTCCGCCTATGAAGTGGATACAACAGGAGATGACCCTCCGTCCGCGGGCCCGTGGCTTTCACGTGATCACGCGTGAGGTCGAAGAAGCCCTGGTCGAGTTGGCGGATATCCGGGTTGGAATGGCACATATTCACCTCCTGCACACGTCTGCTTCGTTGACCATCAACGAAAACGTCAGCCCGGATGTTCGGCTCGACTTTGAATCTCACTTCAACCAGATGGTTCCGGAGAACATGCCGTATTACGAACACACCCTTGAGGGGTCGGATGACATGCCCGCGCATATCAAGGGATCACTCCTGGATTTCAGCCTCTCGATCCCCGTGCGTGATGGCCGGTTCTATCTCGGGACCTGGCAGGGGATTTATCTGTGTGAGCATCGCAACCACGGCGGTGCTCGCCGGGTGGTGGTGACGGCCTGGGGTGAGTGAACGTTTCCAGGATCAGCTCCTCCTTTTGTCGACTACCGATCCCCGGGCCTAGTCGTCTTCGCCTGCGAGCTTGCTTCGACGCGCGGTCATGACCCCTTCCTGGATGCTCCGCGGCGTCGCTGCATAGCACTTGAATTCCATGGAATAGGTGGCCTTGCCCGCGCTCATCGAGCGCAGGGCGGTCGAGTAGCCGAACATTTCCGCCAGGGGGACCGTTGCGGTGACGACGTTTACATCGGGCCGGGATTCCATGCCGCCGATGATGCCGCGGCGGGAGCTGAGGTCGCCGACCACGCCGCCCTGGTATTCTTCCGGGGTCTCGACTTCGACAGACATCATCGGCTCCATGATCTGTGGATTGGCCTGGCGAATGGCCTGTCGCATCGCGTTACGGGCGCAGATGCGGAATGCCATATCGCTGGAATCCACGTCGTGGTATTTGCCGTCCTTCAAATTGGCTTTTACACCCACCACCGGGAAGGCCGCGAGAGGGCCCTTGTCCATGACATCCTGGAATCCCTTGTCGACGGCCGGGATATATTCACTCGGGATGTTGCCCCCCTTGATGGAATTGTTAAACTCGTAGATTTCGGTGCTGTTGGCATCCATGGGCTCGATATTCCCCATGATCACGGCGAACTGACCTGAACCACCGGTTTGCTTCTTGTGCGTATAATTGAAGGGCGTCGATGTCGTGATGGCCTCACGATAATTCACCTGTGGCGGCCCGACTTCAACCACCGCGCCAAATTCACGCTTCAGGCGGTCAACATAGATCTCGAGGTGCAATTCGCCCATGCCAGAGATGATGGTTTCACCGGACTCTTCATCTGTGCGTACGTGGAAGGTGGGGTCTTCCTTGAGGAAGCGTTGCAGGCCCTTGCTCATCTTTTCATAATTAGCACTCTCCGGGGAGAAAACGCTGAGGGAGATGACCGGGTCGGGTACGAACATGGATTCGCAGGTAACCTCAAGTGTGCGCTCGCAATAGGTGTCACCGGAGGCGCAGTCGATGCCGACCATGGCAACGATGTCGCCGGCACCGGCGGAATCGATATTTTCGCGGTCAATGGCATGCATGCGCAGGAGGCGGCCGAGGCGCACGTTTTTCCGGGTACGCGGATTGTACATCGTCATGCCCTTTTTGAGCGTGCCCTGGTAGATACGCGTATACGTTAACTGGCCGTACTCCTCTTCCGTGATCTTGAAGGCCATGGCGACCAGCGGCAAATCGTCCTTGGGTTCGAGCGTGACTTCATCTTCCTCCGAGCCGACTTTCTTGGCTTTCGCCCATTCGCAATCAATGGGGGAGGGCAGGTAGCGGCAAACCGCGTCGAGGGTCTTTTGTACGCCCTTGTTTTTGAACGCGGAACCCATGTAAACCGGGACCAGCTCCAGGCTCAGGGTGCCCGTTCGGATCGCCGTGTGGATGCGGTCATCAGAAATTTCGTTTCCCTCGAGGAGATCTTCCAGGATGCTGTCGTCGAACATGGAGATCGCTTCCATCATCGTCTCACGCGCGGCTTTGGCGGCGTCCTGTAGTTCGGCGGGTATTTCACCTTCGATGATCTTCTCCCCATCGTCGCCGTCATTGACATACGCCTTCATGGTGACCAGGTCGACTACGCCCTTGTGATCGCCCTCGAGACCGATCGGAATTTGCATGGCCACGGCATTTAGTTTCAGTTTGTCCACGATGTCGGCAATGACCTTTCCGGGATCCGCACCGGTACGGTCCAGCTTGTTGATGAAGGCGAGACGCGGGACCCCGTAGCGCTTCATTTGGCGGTCGACCGTGATCGACTGCGATTGTACGCCCGCGACACCGCACAGCACCATGATCGCGCCGTCGAGAACGCGCAGTGAACGTTCCACTTCCACCGTGAAGTCCACGTGTCCGGGTGTATCGATGATATTGATCTTGTAATCAATGTCGGACATCGTGTCCTTCCAGGAAACCGTGGTCGCTGCGGAGGTGATCGTAATGCCCCGTTCCTGTTCCTGTTCCATCCAGTCCATGGTGGCTTCACCGTCATGGACTTCGCCAATTTTGTGAGACATCCCGGTGTAGAGGAGGATGCGTTCGGTGAGAGTCGTTTTTCCGCTGTCAATGTGCGCGGAAATTCCAATGTTTCGGGTAAAATTTAAATCACTCATTTTCTTATCCTGCGTTTTCCATACTGTTAGCCGTTCGCGAAGGGATCCTTATTGAACCCCATGGAGATAATAACTAGATACTTCCCCGATCGTGGAACGTACGAAGCCGCGAGTTCTTAGTGCCGGTTTAGTGGTTTGACAAGGGTGTTTTTGTTGGTTTTTAGTCCTGCATTTTGGGGTGAAGTGCGTATTCTTAGGTGCTGCATTCCCTGAGCAGGCTTGCACACATGTAATATTTGTACAGGATGGATTCCTGCAAGGAGATTTATTGACCCTTTGGTCATCGCTAGGCTGGACGCATTATGGGTGATTCCATTACTTCATCAGAAGGTTTGACGTGTATGCTTTGGTCGTCGGAGCTGGACTGTGCCACAAGCATCCGGGGTGTTCTCTGCCCGGACGACGGGGTTTGGAATTGCCGCTTGGATGGTAAAACGCTTCAGATCGGGGTTCATAGTGGACCGCTCGGTTCGCCAGGGGATTCGCAGTCCGAAATCGGCGATGCGGATGTGTTTGCCCTGGTGGTGCATTACATGGACGTCATCACCCTGGATCAGCTGCGCGACACCTGCACCCTGCTTCGGGATCACCACGGCAAGGTGGCCATCTTTCTCTACCGGGAAGAAGGGGAGGTCGACTACAAGATGAGTTGCCCCTCTTGCGGCCAGAAGCTCTGGGTACGGGATACCGACGTAGGCAAGCGCGGTCGCTGTCCCAATTGCAAGAAAGCCTTTATGCTTCCCGACCAGACCGAACACATTCGCGCCGAGCTTGCACTGGGTCCCGAGATTGTGATTACGCGGGTGGAAGGCGGAAACATATCGTCCTTCAAGTCCGCCATGCGCATGCTGGTCGACCAATTGGGCGAGTGACGCCCGAGTGTAGTCACTTGCCAGTTATTTATTGTTTATGTCAACTCCTGACGACAGCCCCGCAGGATCCGACTGGCCCGCAGAAGCCGCGCTCTCCCGCGCAACCGGCTTCGCCCGGGCGTCCAAAGATATTGACTGGGTCGAGAAAAGCATCCCCTGCCAGGTGGCTTGTCCGGCAGGAACCGACATTCCCGGGTATCTGGAAGCGATTGCCCGGGAGGATTTCGCCCGCGCGTACGAAATAAATCTGTCCGATAATATATTCCCTGCGGTTTTGGGGCGCGTGTGCACCCGGCCTTGTGAGCCCGCCTGCCGCCACGGTTGGGAGGGGCTGGGCGAACCCGTGGCCATCTGCTTTGCCAAACGCTCGGCCGATGATTTTATGATCCGGAAGGACCCGGTTGTGCTGAAGGCGCTTTTTCCTGCGAGTGGTAAAGCCGTGGCTATTATCGGCGGGGGTGCTTCGGGCCTGGCCCTTGCCCGGGAACTCGCCCGTTGGGGTCATGGGGTAACGGTGTACGATCGGCATGACCGCCCTGGTGGTTTGATGGAGCAGGGGATCCCTGAGTTTCGCCTACCCCGTGACGTGTTGCGGCGTGAGGTCGAACAGATTCGCCTGGCCGGCGTGGAGTTCATCCTCGGCGTGGATGTCGGGTGCGACGTGACGATTCAGCAGTTGCGGGCGTCGCACGATGCGGTCGTCGTGGCCGCGGGGACGGCGCAGCCTTTTCTCCCGGAGCTTCCGGGGATGGACTTGGTTGGTGTTCAGCATGGCCTGGGTTTTTTGCGTGCGGTCAACGCGGGCGAATTGCCGGAAGTTCACGGCCGGGTTGTCGTGATCGGCGGCGGCTTTACCGCCGTGGACTGTGCCCGGATTTCCCAGCGGCTCGGTGCCTCCGACGTCCGCATGGTCTATCGTCGTTCCGCTGCAGAGATGTATATCACGCAGTCGGAACTCCAGGCTTTCGAGGAGGAAGGGGTGCGCTATGAATTTCTCGCGACCCCCGTGTCTTTCGGAGGTGAAAACGGGCAGGTTTCGGATGTCCGCTTTATTCGAACCTCTCGGGTGTTCGGCTCGGATGGGCGCGCGGCCTGCGAGCCGATTCCCGGGTCGGAATTCAGCGTGCCGGCGGACCTCGTTCTGCTCGGGACCGGCCAGGTGCGCGATGCGAGCTGGCTTGGCGATGAGCAGGGGGAGGATCTTTTCCACGCGGGCGATTTTGCCAACGGATCGGAATCGTTGATCGATGCCATCGGCCACGGAAAGCAGGTTGCGCGCAAGGTGGATCACTATCTTATGGGCTGCGATCGCTTTGAAGAAGGCGTGTGGATCGAGGACGTCGACGCGCCCACGACCGGGCGTACCCGGGAGATGAACCAACGTTCGCGCACGCCCATGCCCGGGTTGGCGAGCGGAAAGCGCGGCTTGCGGGATGAAGTCGAAATCGGCCTGGGAAAGCCCGGCGCAACCACGGAGGCAGAGCGTTGTTATCTGTGCAATTACAAGTTCGAGATCGATAACGATCTCTGCATCTACTGCGATCGATGCCTGAAGGTCATGCCGGTGGACCATTGCATCGTCAAGGCAAGCGCCCTGATCTTTGACGATCAGGATCGGATCACCGGGCATATGCCGTCGAGTTCCAGTCGTGATTACAACATGCTCTACCTCGATTCGAACGCGTGCACCCGCTGCGGTGCCTGTGTCGAGGTTTGCCCGGTTGAATGCATCACGCTGCAAAAGGTCACCCGTGTGGTGCGACCCGTGGAGCGAGCCTAGGTGCGCATACCGCGGTTCGTCCAGCCCAGTTGTTCTTCAAGCCGATGGGATAAGAAGCCAAGCATGTGTGCCTGCGTGGCAACCAGGTAAAAGCTGAACAGGTTGATCAGGCAAAGGCCGACGGCCATGTTACCGGTGGCTTCCGCGAGGTCGATGGCGTAGTAGCGCGTAATGAAAAAGGCGCAGGTAAGGAGAAGAGGTAGCAGGTACCCCGGTCCGGCTACAAAGATGCCTCGCAGAACTTTTGCGGGATGGATTCCGCTGATGGAGTCGCGTACGGAAGTCGTCACGAGGCCCATGGGTAAGTAGAACATGCACATTCCGATGACGAGGTAAAGCGTGGTGGGCGTATGCAGATTGAATACCAGCCAGGCCAGTGTGTAGAGCATGAGGGGGATGAAGGTGATGACCAGGCTGAAGCCGATCAACATGATCGAGCGAATGATGCCCACGATACCCTTCATGAGGCCCGGGAAACCGGGCGGATCATCCTTCGGGTTGCGCGCCGGACGGATCATTTGGGCGACATACGCAAGACCGTAGGCCGTCGCGATAATCTTTGCGTACCAGGGCCCCCGGTCCATCGCGGCAAGAAGGCCACCCCCCAGGAGCAGTAAAATGATGCCATACCCCTTTAACGGG
>JAPYUI010000340.1 GCA_029936175.1 Kiritimatiellia bacterium | reverse complement strand
TCGTTCCCACCCGCCAGGCCGGGCGCCGCTTACGGGAACACATGGCCCGCTGGTGTACCGAACACGATATACCCTTGCTCTCCCTGCGGGTTAATACCCCCAACTTTTTTCTCCTCGGCACCCAACCGCCAGGTGACCTGGCATCTCCAACGGATATCCTCCATGCCTGGGCCCGCGTCTTCCGGGAGATCGACCTGGACCAGTACACCGCCCTCTTTCCTGCCGGTGTGGTTGATCCGGACATGCCCTGGGCGATCTCGATGGGGAGCCGCCTGCAAAAACTCCGGGACCAGCTCCTCGAGGGAGGCCTCACCATTAGCCAGGCCGCCCGCTTGCTCGGTGATCAAGCCGATGAAAAGGCGCGCTGGATCGACCTCATGAAGCTGGAACAGGCCTACCTGGCCCTGCTCCGTGCGGAGAAGCGGATCGACCCCTGCGCGCACAAGATCGACCTGAACGCGAGGGACATCCTCCCGGAAGGCGTTACACGGGTCGTGCTCGCCTGCATCGCGGATCCCACGCCACTCATGATTCGTCAACTCGAGAAGTTGGTCGAATCCGAGGTCGGTCCGCTCAGCCTCGAGATCCTGGTCCATGCCGATCCCACTGGTGCAGATGATTTCGACGCCTGGGGCCGGCCGATCACGGAGGCCTGGAAGCAGGTGAACATCCCCTTCACCTCCGAAGCGCAGCTCATCCTCGCCGCGGACCCCCTCGCGCAAAGCCGCCGCGTGATCCAGCTGATCACCCAACACGCCCCGGAGATCAGCCCAGGGGATGTAGCCATCGGTGTCCCGGACAGCGACGTCATCCCGCAACTTTCCGCCACCCTGGAAGCACACGACCTGCCCGTCTTCAACCCCGCCGGTTATCCCGTGACCCAGCACAGCCTGTACCACTTCCTGGATACCTGGCAGGCCTTGCTCGCAGATCCCGGGTATGCAGCCTTCCGTTCGTTGACGCGCCATCCCGCCATCCTGCATTACCTCCAGGCCCGCGACATTGCGCCCGTCCCACTACTCGCATGCGCCGACGAACACCAGAACCGGTATCTCCCCCAGGCCTGGTCGGATTTGAAAAAAGGGGGCGAGACCTTCGCCCTGCTGCATCGGGCCCAGGACCACCTGACCCGACTCCTGGAGACCTACCGGGAAACCCCGAAAAGCGAAGAGGCCCTGCGCCACCTGCTGGTCGAGGTATTCCAGCATCGTGTCCTGGGCCATGAAGACCCTGCCGACCGGGATTTTCGCGAGGTGGCCCAGGTGCTCGACCAGCTGCTTACCGAATTTCGAGACAGCCTGGCCTCGGGGCCGGACTGGAAGCCGGAGGAGGCCCTGCACCTCCTGCTCGAGCGCTTGGGCTCGGAGACCTGGTATGCCGAGCACGAGGATGCCCTGGTCGACCTCGATGGCTGGCTCGAGCTCTCCTGGAACGATGCACCCCTGATGATTGTTACCGGCATGAACGACCAAAGCGTTCCCGATGGCCGGGTCAGCGACCTCTTCCTGCCCGACAGCCTGCGGGAACACCTCAAGCTCCGCACGGCGGATGATCGCTTCGCCCGGGACATCTATCTCAGCTCCAGCTTTATTCACTCCCGGGCACAGACCCAGGGGCAGGTCTACTTCATTTGTGGGAAAGTGAATAGCCGGGGTGAACCGCTGCGCCCCTCCCGCCTGCTTCTGCGCTGTGCGGATGAGGACCTGATCCCGCGGACACGCAAACTTTTTGGCCAAGCCAGGGAAGACCCGGACAACGTACCGGTGAGCAGGGCGTTCAAGCTGGATCCTTCCCGGATTGCCAAGCCGACCGAGCTCACGCGAATGCATGTGACCACCTTCGCTAACTACCTGGCCTGCCCCTTTCGCTTTTACCTGAAGCACACACTCGAGATGCAGGCGCTGGCGGATGATTTTACCGAGCTCCCGAACTATCGCTTCGGCACCATTCTTCACGATGCCCTGGACCACATGGCCCAGCACCCCGATCATTCCTGCAGCCTCGAGGCGGATCAAGTCGCTGACTACATGATCGCTTACATGAATCGAAGGTTCGCAGAGGTCGGCCACGACCTGACCCTGCCCGTACAGATCCAGCGGGACGCCGCACAACAACGCCTGCGGGCCGCCGCCGATGAACACGTCCGGCTCGTCCAGGATGGGTGGCGCATCGTCGCCAGCGAGTGTCGCTTCGAGCGCGAGCTTGAGGGCTTAACCATCACGGGTAAAATCGACCGCATCGACTACCACGAGGAACACGGGATCTACCGCATACTCGACTACAAAACGGCGGACCGGGTACAGGACGCGGAAAACCTGCATTTCGGCACGCGAGGGGAGGCCCCGGCCTACGCCTGGGTAGAGGGTGGCAAGAAGGCCTGGACCAACCTGCAACTCCCCCTGTATCGCTTCCTGGTCGAGGAAAACTACCCGGATAGCACCCTCCACTTCGGTATATTCAACCTGCCCAAGTCGGTCATGGAAACGGGGGTCAAGGAATGGACCGGCTTTAGCGACGACATCTACGGGTCGGCCATGGACTGTGCCGCGGGCGTGATCCAGGACATCCGGGACGGGCGATTCTGGCCCCCGGGGGACCGGGTGCGCTTTGATGATTTCACGGAACTCTTTTTTGAGCAGCCCGAAGACTTCGCCCTGCCC
>JAPYUI010000113.1:3449-14476 GCA_029936175.1 Kiritimatiellia bacterium | reverse complement strand
GCATACGCGTGCGCCTACCGTCGACATCATCAAAGACCGCCAGGTTGGCTTCCGGTACCCGGACCTCCGCGAGGGCTCGCTGGTACGCGGCCATGGCTTCACGAACCTCGGCCGCCGCAACACCGCCCACGGATTGCAGTTCCCGGATGACATCCAGCTGCTCACGGGCGTCCGCCAGCGATTTCCTGGACAGGTCCAGTTCGCGCTCGAGGATACCCCGCTCCGACACATCGAGGTCCTTCGACAGCGCATACGCCGCCACCACGGCCTTGTGATCCGCTTCCGAATCCACCAACAGGGCGCGCAGGTTATAGAGGGCACGCTCGTTGGCAATACCCGCAGCCCGGGTGCGGCGCTCAAGGATGGCGAGGTCCTCGCGGTTACTCTGCAGCCAGAGGTCGAGCAACTCGGTATCATAGCGCGCGACGACCTCACCGGCCTCCACCAGGGAACCTTCACTGGCCATCCAGGCCAGGCGCAGTTCTGCAACCGGGGCTTTTACCGATTCGCTCCGGCGATGATCGACCCGCCCCGTGACCGTGAGGGTGAGTTCCGCCTCGGGGGCCCCGACGACCCGGATGCGTTCCCCCCTGGGGACGGGCAACTCCTTCGAGCAGGCGGAGAGCACGAGCAGGGCGGATACGACGGCCGGGCGGGCCAGGATGCGCAGGGACTTGACCCCGCGAAGGACCGGCACATGCAGAAAATATAGGCGATTGCGCATCAGGGCGGGGTCAACTTGGTCTGGACAGGCTGCGGGGGCGGCAAGAGGGATTGATAGTCCTCCTGGGCGAGGACCAAGTCGATGTTCGTGTTGATCAGGTTGATCTCAGCATTGTCGACCGTCTGCTTGGCCCGGGTCACTTCCAGGTTGTCCACATTGCCATCCTCGTAGCGGACGATGGTGGCAACCAACTTTGCGCGTTCCGCCTCCAGGCGCTGCTGGTTCAAGCCCACCTGGGTCTGCAGGCGGCTGATGTTGCGATGGGCCGAGCGCAGCGCCAGCAAGAGCCGGTTCTCTTCGTCAACCAGGGTCGACTGGAGGTTTTCCAGGTCGAGTTCCAGCTGCTTCAGCCGGGCCTTCTCCCGCTTTTTCCCATCCAGCGCGGTGGTGTAGCTCAATTTCAGGGTGAGCGGGTCAAACTCCTCGATCCCATCATTGAGTGGATCCGCCCCCTCACTCCGATGCTCGGCGGTAAACGACAGGTCAAGCTGCGGTCGAAGGCGGTCTTGCTGGATGCGGATTTGCACCTTGGCATAATCGATATTCAGCTGGGCGTTTACCAGGGATTCATGCCGGACCAGGAGCAGGATGGAGTGGTTGTCCAGGTCGAAGGGTTCCTCGACGACCCCGCCCAGCTTATACGGCACAATATGCAGGTCGTTGGTCACTCCCATGCCCAGGATGTTCAACAGGGATTCCGTCTGGCTTCGCAGGCTCGTCTCCTCATTCAGGATATCCGCTTCGGCCTGGTTGAGGTTGATGGTCGCATTTACGATATCCACCCTGGGTGCGAGGTCGGTGGCAACGCGTTCCTCCGTGACCTTTAAGAAGGCCTTGGCATCTGTTACCCGGTTTCGGCGAACCCGCAGCCGATTCTCTACCCGTTGCACGGCGAGGAAGGCCCGCATGACGGAATTATCCAGTTCACGCTTCCGCAGCTCCAGGGTATTGGTCGCCTGGAGCACGTTGCGCTCCGCATTGGTCAGGGGCAGGCGCAAGCGCCAGCGTTCCGCCGCAGAGAAGACGCGGCGCTTCAGGGTAATGCCAACACTGCTTGAACGCTCCACCTCCTGGCTGCTATCGACACGTTCACTCAGGAAAGGAGAAACCTCAATACCCAGGGGCGTCAGGTAGTTCAGTTCCGCCCGTGCTTCGCCACGGTCATCTTCTTCACTGAAGGAATGCGACACCTCCAGCTTCGGAGCGAAAACATCGGCTTGCGCAATCCGGCCACCGGCAATAGCCGAGAACAGGCTATTTTGCGTGGTCCGCAAACTGCGGTTTTTCTGCCGGGCAATTACCCGGCACTGGTCCAGGTCGAGATCCATCAAGCGGTCGGCCGGGGCCTTGACCACCGCACCCGCTTCAGGTGCCGCGGGCGCAGCCTCCCCTTCAACCACCAATTTTTCGGCCGCCGGATCGACCTTTGTCTCGGCAGCCGGATCCTGGCCAAACAGCCCCCCGGCGATGATCACCAAAAGGTATCGGGCGGTGCGTAGCCCACTTGTGAAAAATATGGATTGCCTGTGCTGCATGATCGAGGGTGTCTAGTGGTTGGTACTAGTTATACGGCGAACCCTTCACCTTTTTTGCGCAATGCAGTAAAGGGATTTATTCCCGCGAAGAAAGAGCTGATTCCCGGCAAGTGCAGGGGAAGCCAGGATTCTCTCATCCAGCGCATTGCTTGCCAGCACCTCCAGCTTCCGGGCACGCTTCAGCACCAGCGTCGTTCCATCCCGACCGGGGAAATAGAGTCGCCCGGCTGCCGCTACCGGGGATGCGTAGATATTTGACAGGCCGGGCAGGCGGCTGCGCTCGATGATGGCCTCACCGGTTTTCGCGACGAGGCAGGACAGGATGGCCTGGTTGGACTGGGTGAAATAGAGCTGGCCATCGTAGAGCAGGGGCGAAGGGATATAAGGGGTACCGCGGTCCTTCCTCCACCGGATGGCATCGCTATTGGAAATGTCGCCCGTCGCAGCGAGCGAAAGCGCGAGCAGGGCATGGCCTTCATAGCCACTCATACAGTACACCAGATCGTCCTCGACCACCGGGCAGGGAATGACATTCCCGGTCAGGCCACGGGCATGCCAGAGGATACGTCCGTCGTCGAGGCTGTAGCTTCGCACCCGGTTTGACGCCGCGGTGATAACCTGGACGCGGCCACCGTGCGCCACGACCGCCGGGGTCGCCCAGGCATTCGGCTCGTCCCGGTCCTTTCGCCAACGTGTATGGCCGGTCCCGGCATCGAGCACCTCGATCGACGAGCTCCCCCTCTGGTCCCGGACAATAACCAGCTTGTCCCCGTAGAGGACCGGCGACGCCCCCTCGCCCAGGCTGGCCCCCATGCTCGCCTTGCCCAGGTTGCGATCCCACAGACGCTTGCCCTGCATGTCATAACAAAAGAGCCCGGCTGAACCGAACCAGCAATACAGCCGCTCACCATCGGTCGTCGGGGATGCGGAAGCAAAGCTGTTGTCCCGGTGGTGACCCTCGGGCGGGACCCGTTGAATGGCGCTCCGTCGCCAGTGCTCCTTGCCGCTTTCGCGATCGAGGCAGTGCACGACGAAGGTATAAACGGTATTCGGGTGGGTGATCCCGAATACCCGCTTCGGCTGGTCTTCCGGCCGGGGCAATGCGGGGTCGACCTTCCCCGTATTCACCGCGCTCAGCACGAAGACCCGGTTTCCCCAGATGATCGGCGTAGAGGTACCCCGACCCTCGATCGTTCGTTTCCACTGGATATTCCTTGTTTCACTCCATTCAAGGGGCGGTGAGGCGGTCCGGGAAACCCCATTGGCCTCGGGCCCTCGCCACTGGTGCCAATGCCGGGCCTTCGCCTCCTCGAAAGACTCCGCCTGGAGGGAGAAGGCCATACCCAGCATCCCGCATAGGACGGACAGGAGATAATCGCTACCCACGTGATGGTGTTTCATGGAGAACATCGAAGCCTACTTTCTTATGCAGTGGAGATGACGCACGGTCCGGATCAATAACGAATCCCCGGCAATCGCGGGGGTGGCCATGATCAATTCGCCGAGCTCATGACGCCCCAGCAGCTTAAAGGTGTCACCGGCCTCGACGACAACCGTTTCGCCCCGTTCCCCGAAACAGAATAGCTTGCCGTTGTACGCGAGTGGGGAGGCCGTGAATTGGCCCGAACCCCCGAGCCGCTGCTTTTCATAGATCGCCGCCCCGGTTTTCGCATCGTAACAACTCAGCATGCCGCGATCCAACAGGACGTAAAGCCGGTCACGATATAGCACCGGGGTCGGCATGTAGGAAGCAGCCCGTTTCTGGCACCAGGCGATAAAGGCATTGCTGGTCTCCTCAGGCCCCAGGCTGATATCACCGCGGGCCCCGGGCTTGACCGCGAACAAGGGCTTCTTCCGGTCCCCCACATACCCGGAACCGAAGTAGAGCAGATCGTCCTTGGCGAAGGGGCTGGTTACGGTAATGGACGACAGGCCACCCAGCGTCCACAAGACCTCGCCATCCAGGTTATAGGACCGGACCTTGCCCGACCCGGTGGTGACAATCTCGGTTCGCTGTTTGTTTTCCCAGACAAAGGGCGGCGACCAGTTACTGGGCTCTTCGCGATTCTTCTTCCAGATAACCTCGCCCGTTTTTTTATCCAGCGCGGTCAGGAACGATTGCTCATCATTGTCGTTAAGCAGGTAAATCCGGTCCCGGTGAAGTACCGGCGAGGCAGCGGTCCCCCACCCGTGGCGGGTCCTTACCGGTTTCCATTTACGACTCCACAGCTCCTTGCCATCCAGGTCGAAGGTAAACAGGCCAACGTTGCCAATGTAGGCGTAAACCCGTTCGCCATCGCTCAGGGCCGTTTCACTGGCATAGGAGTTCTTCAGGTGGCGGGCATGGGAAGGAACGCCCCGGTGCACGGTTTTATCCCACAGGGTTTTCCCCGTCTCGAGGTCCAAACAGAGCACGTGCCACGCATGCACCGCCTTGGGTGCCTTGCGCTCGCCACCGAAGTAGAGGCCTTGCTTCACCTTTTCAACCGCTCCATCGCTGATCGCGGTGGTTAAAAAGATGCGGTCCCCCCAGACGACCGGGCAGGACCAGCCCATCCCGGCAATCGGCACCTTCCATGCGACATTTTTGGTGGAACCCCAGCTCTCGGGGAGCGCCGGGTTCTCCGCCGTGCCCATGGCACCGGGGCCGCGAAACTGCGGCCACGTGGACTCACCCGAGACCGCGCCGCCGAGGCTCACCGCGAGCAGGACCATACATATAGGGTTCACGCATACCAGGCGGGAGGGATTCACCTCGCCCGGGCTGACAGGGGAAACACGTTGCCCGTTCATCTCAAGCAATGCGTTCCCCGCTAAGGACCTGTTGCCGGGCGACGTCCGATGAGGACGTCCTCGCGGAAGCCGCCCACCAGGTGATGACCAGGGAGGCCGACCACAGGCCAGCGATGATACGTGATTGTTGCATGAATAGGCCTTTCGATCTCACCGCATACGCCCAGGAACCTCCCCGAATCTTCGCCGAAGGTCAAAGGCTAGCGAATGCCTTTATCCGAATATGGCAGCATTCCTATCACGGTTACCCTTCGCAAGGCCTAAATAGCCATTATTCCTCACTTTTGGAGGCCCTTTCCCGGTCAGCCCCGTCGCAAAATCACGCCGCGACGCCTGCCGTGCCACCCACCGCGTGACGGCCATGGCACGGGTTTGATGGGAACTTGAGCCCCCTTGCTCCCTGTGGTATCGATCTGGTGAACATGGCCCGGTTCAACCCGGGATCCACGACCGCTCCCGGCATGCAAAGGACATGAACCCCATGAACAAGCGGATATTTTCGATACTGTTCGGCTCCTGCCTGGCCCTATTCCCGGGCTGTCAAAAGGAAGATGACAAGGCCCCGGATGAAAAGGATTCGTCCAGCTACGACAGGGGCTTTGCAGAGGGCCAGGCCACGGGCTTCAAGGCGGGCTATGAGAAAGGGAAGATAGATGCCCTGGGAGTGGCTAAAGGGCTTGGCGGGACCGCCACCCGGGAGAGCACAGTTGATCCACGGGAGAAGGCCCTTCGCGACAAGTTGAAGCGGTGGATTATTCCGAAAATGACCCTTGAAGATGCGAGCCTGAACGACGTCATCAGGTTTATCTCGACCACCAGCCGGGAATTGGACGAGGAAAAGGCCGGGGTCAATATTCTCTACATGGTTAGCGGCGATGACGATCGTTCCGCACCCATAACCGTGAACCTGAGTCAAATTTCGGTGATGGATGCCCTGCGCTTCGTCACGGAAATCTCAGGCGTACATTACCGCCTCGACCGGGGTGTGGTTATCATCGAACGTGAAGAACCCGTGGCCAACCACGGCAAAGCGAAGCCCATCGACACGCGCACCGAACAAAAAGAATGAACGAACCGGCACAAGCCCCGGCGAAGGGTCCAACCGGCAAGTCCGCGTGGGCCCTACCCCTCCTTCTCCTGGCGAGCATCGCGGGGGCCCAGACCGCGCAGATTACGTCCTTCAGTAAATCCGGCGTGCTGGAATGGTCCGTCGACACGACCAACACCTGGTCCGGCCTGGAGTACAGCATTGATCCGGATGGACCATGGGGACGCGATATCAGTGCTTACTGGAACCTCCACGCCACCGGTCATACCCATTCGATCGATATCGATATCGAGCACATTGAGGGGATTGACGGCCTCTTTTTACGCGTCGTCTGCTCAAGCAACAACCTGCTGGGTGAACCGTTTGATCTGGGGTCGGAGTCGATTCCCGCATTCGCATCGTCCGACTACATTGATCTGGCGAAAATCGATTGCATTTCGAAATTCCGGTCGGGTATCGGGCACGATTACTCCGACGACTTCGAGACGTGCAGGTCCATGAAACACTACTACCATCCCGGTGTGACGAACTGGTCGGAAGTGGGGATATTCTCGCCGGTAGCTGGAAATGTCTACAGCATGAACGAGGACAACGAGGGGCACATGTTGCTGATCCAGTCCTCGGAGTACCCCGCTTTCTTTTTCACCCTGTTTCATGTCGCACCGACCAGCACCCTTCACCAAGGCGACATGGTCACCGCGGGACAGGTGCTGGGCACACACTACGGAAACGAGACCACCTCCGATATTGCGGTTGGCATAAACAGCACCGGGGGTTGGAAACGGGTCTCATTCTTTGACGTGATGATGGACGGGGTATTCAGTGCCTACACGAACCGGGGGGTCGCTTCACGCAGTGACTTTATCATCACCGAGGAAGTGCGTGACGACGATCCCTTGTCCTGTGATGCAGGCGGCGACTTCGACGACCCCGGCAGCCTGGAAAACTGGGTCCAACTCGACTGAGGGGGAGGAACTCACGCCCTGCAAGGCGAACGCGGGCGACATCCTGAGGACCCGCCTCAGCCACCGTTCAACGTGCGGCAGCCTGGATACACGGTACGTTCGTTTCCTTTAGATCCTTGTCCAGGCTAGCAAGGAGCAGGATAGCAAGGTGAACCGGTTGTTTAGCTAGATCTACGTTACTCCGGGCTTGGGCATGTTTCTTGCTTTTAGGACATACTCGTACGATTGTTAAATATTTTACGGTCCAAAGCTTGCCGCCAGCCGGCTGCCATGGACCGGAAATGAGCAAACCTTCAACCCGGGCAGCGTGGGCATAAAGGCGAGCGGAAGGAAAGAATGTACCGAATGTATACTTGGTCGCTACAAACGATTCTATTGCGGGATGGGGGCTTTGAGCCTATAGTGACCGGTTTTAACCCTTGGATGGAGAACGTTCATTAAACCTACACTGTTTGAGAAATATGGTGGTATTTCGACCGTTTCAAATATCGTCCAGGATTTCTATCAGGATATCCTGGACGATGAGAAGCTCCGGGCTTATTTCGCCACGGTAAGCATGCCCGCACTCATGGATCACCAGTTGAAGTTTTTGGGCCAGGTCCTGGGCGGACCGATCCAGTACGAGGTGGGGGAACTGAAGACCGCCCATGCGGGCTTGGGGATTACGGCGGATGACTACGCCAAGGTTACCCGGATCCTCGCGATGAACCTAAAAGACGCCGGCTTCGAGCCAGCTGATCTTGAACAGGTGATGAACGAGATATCGAAATTCCGCGGAGATATCATCGGCTCACCATGAGGAAATTACGTGCACTCGTTTAATTACCTGGATCATGCGGCTAGCGCCTTCCTCGTGGTGGATGCGGATAGCCTTGAAATCCTGTATGCCAACCCCATGGCCTCCGCCAATCACGGCCTTCAAGTTGGCATGCAACTGGAGAACATCGACCTGGATCTCCACGTCAATCGTATGCGACGCCTACTTGGGGAGGGCCGTGAGTTCAGGCAACTTATCGGGGCGGGGGAATCTGAACTGGATATCGATCGGGCTGAAGAGCTTCGAGCCGTGTCCCTTGAGGCTGGCGATCGGAATGAGATCCTTGTCCAGGTCGTGGACTTGTCCGCCGTCGGGGAGCGAATCGCGATCTATGAGTCGTACGCAACCTTGGCGGAACAAACCCGTGGTCAACTCCAGCGCCAGCTCGCCTCATTCCCCGAAGAAAATCCCAACCCGGTCCTCCGGGCAAGTCTCGAGGGCGAGATCACCTACGCCAACCCTGGAGCCCAGGCGCTTGCGACAGAGATGGGGTTGCCTTCCGTGATTGACTTACTCAGCGAGGACCATGAATCGCTAGTCCGAGAACTGCGGGATCAGCTGGGCGCTTCACAGACGGTCGAGCACAAAGTGGGCGACCGCTCATTCAAGTGGACCTACCACCGCGTGCTGGACGGGGCTGCCGTGCATCTCTACGGCGCGGAGACCACGGACATCCATACCTCCGAACAACAGCGCCGCCATGCAGAGGCCCAACTCAACCGGTCGCAACGGCTCCAGGCACTCGGTCAACTGGCGGGCGGGATCGCACACGACTTCAATAATATCCTGACCGCAATCTCAGGCTTTGCAGAACTCTCGAAGGAGGGTCTCCCCGACGCCGAGGATCACCTGGACAACCTGGAGCAGATCATCCTCGCGGCCGATCGAGCGAAGAACATCACGGCCCAGATCCTTGCGTTCAGCCGTGGTGAAGAAACCGATACCGAACCGGTTGTCCTGGGCACCCTTGTCACCGAGGCACTCAATATGCTTCAGGCATCCATCCCCAAGTCGGTGGTGATCCGGAAAGACATCAGCCAAGTGCTCGGAACCAGTGCCTTCATACTCGGGGATTCCAACAAGTTGCATCAAATCGTCATCAACCTGGTAACCAACGCAGCACAAGCAATCCCGGACAGCGGTGGCGAAGTAGGGGTAACCGTACGGCTCTCTAAAAACCCGGGACAGAAGGAGATGGTCGAGCTCATCGTCGCAGACACCGGCAAAGGGATGGATCGCAAAACCGCCGAACGCATCTTCGACCCCTACTTCACCACCAAGTCCCCAGGCCGGGGCACGGGACTCGGTCTCTCCGTCGTCCACGGGATCGTGAAGAGCCACGGAGGTAAGATTAAGGTCCAGAGTGCACAAGGCCACGGAACGACCTTCACTCTCAGGTTTCCCCGGGCGGAGGTCAGCGAGATAAAACCCGAACACACAACTCCACGACCCGACACGCCGGCGCGGAAACTCAGGGTCATGGTCATCGACGATGAACCTGCACTGGTGAAGCTCATGAAACGCATGCTGGGCCGAGCCAAGCATGAGGTCCATGGGTATACCGTTGCCCAGGAGGCCATAGAGGCCTTTCAAGAAAAATCGTCCATGTTTGATGTGGTCATCACGGACCAATCGATGCCGGGCATCACGGGCATCTCGCTCACCGGGGAGTTCTTGAAGGTACGGCCGGATATCCCGGTGATCATCTGTTCGGGCTACGACCAGGCACTCAGCCTCGAGCGGGTAAAAGAGGGCGGGGCTACGACGCTCGTTCGGAAGCCGATTCACTGGCCCAACCTACTGGACACAATACAAGCCGTTTGCCCCACGGAACCTGGAGCCTAGCCTTGGCGCGAAACGACCCGGTGCCGGGCGAAGCTACGCGCGACGCGTCCTCAGCCACCACGCAGTCACCCGGGAAATACATCCGGGACCTCTACACAAAATGCAGGGTTGCCCACAAAACCCCACACCCAACGAATGCCAGCATGGGTCCGTCATTAGTATGGGGGCTAAAGGCTTCAGCCAAGGTCATCAAGATCGGTAATACACATAGTGAAACTATAAATTGAGCCGAGGTGAACTGGTCCTGGTATATGCACAGCACGATAACAGATACGATAAACACCACCAGGCTACCTTCCAGGCTTCGCTGGAAATCACCATGCCAAAAGCGTCCCCTATACCATAAGGATTTTGTCCGGTACTTGTGTCGGCCGAACCGGATCCCCACCGGCTCTGCCAGTCCATCGCCAAACTCGTTGATCAGGTTCGGTATCATGATGATCACGGACGCTTTGCCGAATAAAATGATAAAAGGGAAATACACCGCAAATCGCATGAGATCTTCCAGCATGTCATATCGTAATGTGTAGGGCCGGTCTTCCAGGCGGTCCCATGACACAAAGGCATAGGCCAGCAAGGGAACCTTGCGCCTGATCACGTTCCATTCGGTTAGAATGGTTTTTATTTGATCCATGAAAAACAACATCAGGATCACCTGGATGGCATCCGTCCCCTGCGCGACAAGGAAGAGGGAAATAATATATATTTTTAGTTTTCGCCAAGGGCGTAAAAGCAACTTCCGGACATAGTTTATTTTTATTTTATAGGTTCTAACCGCATACGCAGCTATCGCCTTGCCCATCAATTCAATGACAACAGTGCAAGCGAAGATGGCATAGATCGCTGAATCAATGGTCGCGATGTACGTGGTCGTCTCCAGGAGGGCGATTGCGAGCATGCCCACCATAAAACAGGTGGCTGTAACGAGGACAAATCGGTCCTCACCTTTCCAGTTATACGTCTCGTTATTGAAACCATAAGGGTCACTTTCCAGCATCTCGAAATAGTCCCCCCGTGAAGCATGGGCACGCATCGTTGATGATTCCAGCGCCCTCATTTTTTTTAACTTTTTCAACATCCTGGGCTGTCTTTCAGGGTGGTGCTTCTTAAATCGGTCTTTGTAATGAACGACGCGCGCTGCCAGGCCTTCACTTCACAAGTTCCTCGGTACCAGCATCTCGTTTCCCGGTTGAGTTCCTGTACGCCTCAGACTATTATAAGATCGGTTTGCCCTGGTCGAAACCAGGCTCCTGCAATGTACACCATCTATTACCACAAAAAACCAACTGTGAAAGCGACC
>JAPYUI010000113.1:0-3349 GCA_029936175.1 Kiritimatiellia bacterium | reverse complement strand
GGCTCCTGCAATGTACACCATCTATTACCACAAAAAACCAACTGTGAAAGCGACCGGAAACGTTCATACACCCCAGGTCCAGGCACACAGGACAACGCTCGATTTCAATTACGTGCCAAGGTGGGCAATGTTGGCTGTCCCCATTCACCCGGGTCTACAGGACGATGAATGGTTTTTTACCGCCCTGCCCTTCCCGTCGTTGACTTCGCGGTCAATGTGCAAGAGGATCGGAATAGGTAAAAATATCGTGGCAACCATAGATGATTAAAAGGCTTGAAGCCACCATGCAACTTCAACGATTGAGCATGTTTACAGGAAGCCTATCATGAAAAAGAACCTCTTGTCATGGGTTCTTAAGGGCTTCTTCCTGAGCCTTCCGGCCATCGTCCTCTGCCTGGCAACTGCGGAATGGACGGTTCGAAAACGATACCCCGAGTACGGGGTCCCCGTACGCGAACACCGCTTGTTAACCGAGTTTGATCCCGTCCTCGGGTGGCGAAAAGTTCCAAACCTTCGCGGAACGCACGAGCAGGACGAGTACAAGGTCGTGGAACGATTCAATTCCCGCGGACTCCGCGGTCCTGAATACACTTACGAGAAAGCGGAGGAGGTCTTCCGCATCCTGATTCTCGGCGATTCTTTCGCCGAAGGATATACGGTCGAGTTTCACGAGTTGGTTTCCGAGGTCCTGCAACGGGAACTGAATGCATCGATGAAGCAAACGATCGAGGTGATCAATGCGGGAACCGGCGGCTACAGCACCGACCAGGAACTCCTCTTTTTTCAAGGTGAGGGATCCCGGTATCATCCGGACCTGACGATCCTGCTGTTTTACCCCAACGACCTGCCGATGAATGTTCGATCGGATTACAAGTGGAAGGGCCGCGGTGAGAAACCCATGTTCGAGCTTAAGGACGGGGAGCTGGTCCTGACCCATCACCCCAAGCCACCCCCTGACAAGGCCGCGGAACCGAAAAAGCACGGCGATGCGGAAGGAGAAAAGCATCGCTTTCGCTTGCTGGAGCCCGACACCTGGCATCTCCTTCGCCTGGCCAGGCACACGCTCAAGGCCTATAGACACCCCGGGGCGACCGGTGACGAACTGCCCTTGCTGGAGGTCTCGCAAGGCATGGAGCCGAGCCCGGTCAAGCCGGTGGGCGGGAAGCACCCCTACGATGCCTCGGGCAACAAGCTGAAGGAATGGAAAATGACCGAGGCCCTTATGCGCAAACTACACGAAGAATGCGCTGCAGCAGGAAGCCGGTTGTTGCTGTCCTACGTTCCCGAGCGGGGAGAAGTGTACGACAAGAAGGGGAAAATCAAGGAGCATGCGAGCCGGAACGAGACCAACCTGGCTGCCCTGGCCGGGATCCTCGACATCGAGCTGGTTAGATCCGTCGACCTGTTCCGGGAAAAAGCACTGGAACCAGGCGGAGATGGAACGCGGCTGTATTGGAAAAAGGATGTGCACTGGACCCCTGAGGGCCATCACCTGGCAGGACGCATCCTGGCCCGCTTCCTGGAAGACCATGGCAAGGCATACGGGATCTGCGAATAAGATGCCGTCCAGCAGGCCGGGGAACGCCGGGCACCCGGATGCAACGCGACCACAACCATCCCTACTCGCAAAGGCCGTAGCGCTTGCATCGATCGGAGAGGTACCGGGCGAGGATTTCACCCGCCAGGTGATGGCCCTCAGGCGTCCAGTGTGAATCGCGGACCCAGTACAGTCGTTGTTGCTGCCCGGCAATCTGCCCGGCTTTTTCCTGGTACCGGGGCAGGGTATCGATCAGGTCGATTTCCAGGCGCGCAGCCAGGACCTGGAGATGGGAAAATATCCCGCTGGATTTCCGGTGGATTTTTCCGCCGCTACCGTAAATCTCTCTTTTGATGGGCACATAGAAAAGGAGCAGGTGGCTTCCGCTTGCATCACAGGATGCCTTGATCTTTTTCATCAGGGCTTCTGTCATTCGCCACTGCGCTTCCTGGGTACCCGAGCCATAAACGCCTGCCTTTCCGCCTGGACCTTTGGGTGCATCACTACCTGGGGCCTCGGGCCGCGCGAACATCTCCAGCGTCTCTTTAACCCGTTTCGCCGAGTAGAAATTCTCGCGCGAGACCGCTTCCCGGTCCCGGGCCGGCTTGGGCAGGCTTTTCAGGTACAAGGTGTCGCCCTGGAGCCCGAAGAGCGGTTTTTCACCCCGCCCCAGGGGCGTATAGTTGGCCTTGATGTTGTAGGGCAGGTCGTTCTGGTAAAAGAGCAAAATCGTCAGGTCGGGCTTGTAGCGCTGCCCGTCGACCAGGAAGTAGAGCAACTGCTGGTCGGTCCCATAGCCACCGACTGCGGAATTGACCACCTCCAGGGGCTGCTTGATCGTCTTCTTCAAGTGCTGCTGCATCGTCTCGGTAAACAGGTCCTTGAAGGCCACGGAATAACCATCCGCGTAGGAATCGCCCAGGATGAGGATGCGATGGGTCCCGGGCCTTCGCTCGTAGGGATAAAGCGTCCCGCGAAAACCGCGGGCGTTGTAGCGCATCTCGACCTGGTACTCGCCCTGGATGTGGGTACCGTGAAAACCGGGAATCCGGCGCCAACCCAGGATGGAATCAAACTCGGTCAGGTTCCGTGTCTGCTTGACCGGGACCCCCTGGTCCCCGGGATCGGCCGTCGACAGCACCGCCGCCAGGGCGCTGGCCAGCACGAAAAAATACCCCTGGACCCACCGGGGCTCCACCCTATAACCTGTCCTTCGTTGACTCATTTCCTTCATTCCCTCACGGCTTTACGGATCGCATCCGCAATCATCCTGCCCCGGTATGCGATCAGCTTCCTTCCATTGGCGATCATTTGACCCGGGGAAAAACGTATTTCCCACGCATGTTCCTATTGCCACTTGCCGGTCAAGCGCCTGGCGATCCGTCGGGAGAATTCGTATTTCGACTTCTGGGCGGCGGCGATGGCGACCCGGTGGACTTTGCCGACGTCGCCAAGTTCCTCGACAGCCCGCAGGGCGAACATCCCGACCAGCAAATTGGGATCGTTGATATGCTCGACCAGTAGTTCCAGTTGACTTGGGTCGCCAAGCCTGCACACGGCCTGGGCCGCCGCGACGCGTACCGCGGGCACAGAATCGGCGGCCAGTTTCAGCAAGGTGGCTTTGCCGCCAGCCGTCTGGTTGACGCCCAGCCAGACAGCCGCCCAGTAACGCGTGGATGAATCCGGGGATGTTGCAAATTCCAACAGCTTGGCCCCGTCGTTCTTTTCCCCGGCGGTGATCACCGCGATCAATCGACGCGTCTGCCCGCTGTGGTCCTTGTCGAGAAAAGCCCGGTACTTGTTTCCTGCCTC
>JAPYUI010000112.1:6483-14485 GCA_029936175.1 Kiritimatiellia bacterium | reverse complement strand
TGGTATCGCAAGGCGGCGGAGCAGGGGTATGCCATGGCGCAGAAAAATCTCGGCTACATGTACAGCAAGGGTACCGGCGTAGCAGAGGACTTCAAGGAGGCGGCGAAGTGGTATCTTTTGGCGGCGGAGCAGGGGCAGCCCGATGCGCAGTTCCTGCTCGGCGCGATGTACGCCCTTGGCGTCGGCGGCCTGCCCAAGGACATGGTAAAGGCCTATGCCTGGTACAACCTGGCGGGTGCAAATGGGCAGGCCGATGCAACAAGCGAGAAGGAAACCCTCGGAAAAGAAATGACGCCCGACCAGATCGACCGTGCCCAGGATCTCTCGCAGGCCTTGTACGATAAGATCAACGGGAACTGAGTCGAGCTGGCCGTATCGTGGGTGGGCCTTTAGCCGAAACGCTTTCCTCGTGACCGGGTTCCACCTGCAGGGTAAGCTCAGGCATTCCCGTTTACGGTCTGTCGCCCGATGCTGTAGTAGGTATACCCGCGCTCGCGCATTTTTTCCGGCGCGTAAATATTCCGGCCATCGAAGATGAGGGGACTTTTCAGGTGTTCCTTGACCCGGTTGAAATCCGGATTCCGGAATTCGTTCCACTCGGTCACGATCAACAGGGCATCGGCGTTTTCCAGGGCGGCGTAGTCGTTCTCGGCGTAGGTGATCGTATCCTGGAGATAGTATTTCGCCGCTTCCATCGCGGCGGGATCGTAGGCGGTGACCGTGGCTCCCGCCTCGTGCAGGGCCTGGATGATCGACAGGGCCGGAGCCTCGCGCATGTCGTCGGTATTCGGCTTGAAGGACAAGCCCCAGAGGGCAAAGTGCCGCCCGGAGAGGTCCCCCTTAAAGTGCCGCATCACCTTCTCGGTCAAGACGGATTTCTGCCGCTGGTTTGCCGCATCGACCTCGTTCAGGATACTTAGGCGCGTGTCGTTTTCCCCGGCGGTCTTGACCAGGGCATTCACATCCTTGGGGAAGCAACTGCCCCCGTAGCCGATCCCGGCGAAGAGAAAACGTTTACCGATCCGTTCGTCGGTCCCCATGCCCTGGCGGATGAGGTCGATGTCCGCGCCGACCGCCTCGGCGAAATTGGCCAGCTCGTTCATGAAGGTGATCCGCGTGGCGAGGTACGAATTCGCCGCGTACTTGGTCACCTCGGCGCTGGCCGTGTCCATCTTTAGAATGGGATTTCCCGAACGCACGAAGGGCTGGTAGAGGCGTTCCATCTGTTCGAGGGCCTCGGGTTCGTCCGCACCGACCACGATGCGGTTGGGCTTCATGAAATCCTCGACCGCAAAACCCTCCTTGAGGAATTCCGGATTGGACACCACGGCAAAGTTCGACACACCATGCTGCGCGATCGCGGTGCGGACCTTTTCCGCCGTGCCCACCGGAACGGTACTTTTGTTCACCACGATTTTATACGGGTGCTCGCCGGCCTCGTGCAGGATTGTGCCGATCTCCCCGCCGACCTGCAGGACGTATTGTAAATCCGCGGACCCGTCATCCGACTGCGGGGTGGGCAGGCAGAGAAAGATGATCTCGGCGTCCAGTACCGCCTGCGCGAGGTTCTCGGTGAAAACAAGTCGACCCGCACTGATATTGCGCTCAAAAAGGATTTCCAGGCCCGGCTCATAAATCGGGACCACGCCCTGCTTCAGCTTGGCCAACTTGTCCGGGTTGTTGTCGACGCAGACGACCTGGTTGCCCATTTCGGCCAGGCAGGTCCCGGAGACGAGACCGACATATCCTGTTCCAACGATTGCAATGTTCATAAAGTTGCTCCTGATCCCCCGAGACGGAGGAGCGGAACCTTTCTACACACGAAGGGACGCGTCAAGGACGGACCCTTCCTGTTCTACCCGCCCGATTTTTAAGGAAAATTGTTCGTAAATACCCATGAATCCCCCATCTTTTAAATAAAAATGGAATCATTTGACTTTTGGGTCCCAAATTCCACTCTTGGAAACGTAACCATATACGGAAATCATGAACGAACCACCGCTTCCCAAAATCGCTGTCCACGAAGGCGTGGCCTCCCCGGGCACCGATCGTACGCTCGCCATTCTTGAGCTGCTCGGTCGTCACCGCAAGGGTCTACAGGTCTCGGAAATTGCCCGTGAACTCAGCCTGCCGGTCAACTCGGTCACCCGTATCGTTGAAACAATGCTCCATCGCGGCTGGCTCTATCGGCGGGAGGATGACCGGCGACATGTCCTGACCAACCGCGTGGCTGATCTCACCCGGCCCCAGGTGAACGACAAGAGCCTGTCGGTCTGTGCCTGGGAGGCGCTCAAGTGGCTGCGAGATGAAACGGGGGAAACGGCCCAGTTACTCGTCATGAGCAACCAAAAGGCCACGGTGCTGGAGCAGTGCGCCTCCGACCAGGCCATCAAGGTCTCTGGAAAAGTGGGCCATCGCGTGCCGATGTATTCCTGCGCACCGGGTAAGGCCCTCCTTGCGGCCCTCCCCGCCGAGGAGCTCGAGGGCTACCTGGACGCGGTGCAATTAAAAGCCTTTACCCGGCATACCCTGGCGACCCGGAAAGCATTGGCTGCGGACCTGGAAACCATCCGGGAACGCGGCTATGCCCTGGACCTGGAGGAAGGGATCGAAGGCATTCGCTGCGTCGCGGCGGTTATCCTGGATGAATACCATTATCCCGTCGCCGGCATGACCGTCATTGGCCCGGTGTTTCGCCTGGACGAATCACAACTCGAGGGCATGGGCACCTGTTGTGTCAAGGCGGCCCAACAGGTGCATGAGCGATTGATCAAATGAAACCCCACGCGATGTTGTCCTTGATTCTCGGCCTCATTACCTGTGCCGGGGCTGCGCCGACCGATGGCGATACCCCGGGGTATACGCCGGGACAGGTAGCCTTCTTTGAAAACAGGGTTCGTCCCGTCCTCGCAGAGCACTGTTTTCGTTGTCATGGCCAGGAAGCCAAGAGCAACAAAAAGCTGAAAGGCGGCCTGCTCATGGACAGCCAGGCCAGCCTGTTGAAGGGTGGCGACAGTGGCCCGGCGATTGTTCCCGGAACGCCCGATGCGAGCCTGCTCATCAAGGGGATTCGTTACACCGACAACGAATTGGAAATGCCCCCCAGGCAGAAGCTCTCCGGTGACCAGATAGCAACCTTGACCGAATGGGTCGCCATGGGGGCACCCTGGCCGGGCGTTGACCCGGCAACCATTGTCGCGGGCGGGGAGGAAGAGCCTTACGACTGGGAACGCTTCCGCAAGACGCACTGGTCCTTCAGGCCTTTAGGCCGGGGTGCCCTGCCCAAGGTCAAGAACAGTAGCTGGACCCGGGGTGTCATCGATCACCACGTGCTCGCGGGACTGGAACGCGCTGGGCTGCAGCCGAATGCGCCTGCCGACAAGCGCATCCTCATCCGACGTGCCTATCTGGACCTGGTGGGTCTTACGCCCGCGAGGGAACAGGTGCAGGCCTTTCTGGACGACACGCGCCCGGATGCCTTCGCCCGTATCGTCGACGAGCTGCTTGCGTCCCCTCATTATGGTGAACGCTGGGGCCGCTACTGGCTGGACATCGCCCGCTATAGCGATGGCCTCGGTGGCTTTGGTGACGGGGCGGCCCTGCCGAACGCCTGGCGTTTTCGGGATTGGGTGGTCCAGTCGTTCAACGCTGACATGCCCTACGATGCGTTTGTAACCGCACAGATCGCCGGCGACCTGCTGGAAGGACGACCGGTCCCGGTGGCTACGGGATTTTTTGCCGTGGGTCCCACCTACAAGGGAGATGGTGGGGACCCGGAAGCCACCGCCCAGGCCCAGGGGGAAACGCTTTCGGACCGGGTTGACACCTTCTCGCGCGCTTTTCTCGGCTTAACCGCTGCCTGTGCGCGTTGTCATGATCACAAGTTCGACCCCATCTCAACCCGGGATTATTACGCCATCGCCGGCATTTTTAACAATTCCAAGCTCCGGATGCACCCCCTTGCGAGTAAGGAGGAGATCGAGATCTACAACAAGGCCCAGGCTGCCATTAAGGCCCAGGGGCAGAAGATCAAGGACTGGGAGGCCCATGAGCGGGAAGAGGTCATGCGTAAGGGCATGCGCAGGAGTCAAGCGTACCTCGTGGATTTGTTCCGGTTTCATCGCCAGCGCACCGAGCCTGAGGGGCAGAAAGACCTCGCCGCGTATGCCATAGAGCATCAGCATGATCCCGAGGTCATGAAACGCTGGGATGCCAAGCTGAAGGACCTACGGTTTAAAGGAAAATTACCCGGGTTGGATTCCTGGTACGCCCTGAAGGCCACCGCGGATCAAACCGAGGCAACCGAGGCACAAATCGTGGAATCCGCCCAGGCCTTCCAGGAGCGGATCAACGGCATCCTGGACCTGCTCGGGAAGAAAGACAGCGCCTGGCGGGATGCCCGTTCAAAGGGCGATCTCAAAACAGGCCGTCCCAAGGCGGGGGGTAAAGAGGAACAATTGCTCAACGAGCTGCGCAGGCATATCTTTCCGGTCAAGCTTGAGAAGGTCCTCACCGATGCCGGCCGGGGCACGTGGGACGGGATGAAGACGGAGTTAGCGTCCCTGAAGAAGCATGCACCTCCCAAGTTTGCCGAGGCTCACGGGATCGGGGATTCCGGCAGTGCTGACATGCATGTGGCTTTGCGCGGGGACCTGCGTAAAAAAGGTGCCCAGGTGCCCCGGCGTTTCCTCCAGATCCTTTCCGGCGAAGAGGCACCCGCCTTCGGGAAGGGCAGCGGCCGCATCGAGCTTGCGCAGGCCGTGGTCGACCCGGAAAATCCATTGACGGCTCGGGTCATGGTTAACCGCATCTGGCAGGGTCACTTCGGGGAGGCTCTCGTGCGAACGCCCAGCAATTTCGGCACGCTTGGCGAAAAGCCTGATCTGCCGGAACTGCTCGATTACCTGGCGTCGCGTTTCATCGAACAGGGGTGGTCGATGAAAAAGCTGCATCGCGAAATCCTCCTCTCATCCACCTGGCAGATGAGCAGTGCCTTCGATTTGGAAAAGTTCGGGCGTGATGGTGACAACCGTTCGCTTTGGCGGATGAATCCCCGGAAGCTGGATGTCGAGTCATGGCGGGATAACTTGCTCGTGGTTACGGGTGAGCTGGACAAGACCCTCGGCGGAGCCCCTGCCAAGGAAATCCTTGGCTCCACCCGTCGCACGCTGTATGCAAGCATCAGTCGCAACGGCGACCGCTTCCAGTCGGACGACTTTCTCCGCCTCTTCGATTTCCCCGATCCCCGGGCCACGAGTCCCCAGCGGTCGGTCAGCACCGTTCCCCAGCAGTATTTATTCATGATGAACAGCTCCTTTATGCAGGCCCGTGCCAAGGCCCTCGCCGCCCGGTTGAGCATGCTGGAAGATGATGAGGCCCGCATCCGCGCGGCCTATGAAGGGTTGTACGCTCGGGAAGTCGAAGCCGCTGAGCTGTCCGCAGGCATCGCCTTTCTCGGGGAAGATTCGGCTGGGCAGTGGCCCGCCTACGCCCAGGTCTTGTTGAGTGCCCATGAATTTATGCAGATCCAGTAACCCCTGATGACTGACCAATGGATCCGATCCCGTTCCCGCTACAGAAACAAAAATGCCCTGCATCGCGATCTGTTCCGTGCTAGCATAAAGAGACCAACGCCATGAAGTTTCTCGAACACGAACTCGCCTATCGCCGCGCCACCGCCCTTTCTCGCCGCGAAGCCCTTCGCCACATGGGAGCGGGAATGGGGTCCATCGGCCTTGCCAGCATGTTCAACAACCCGGTTGCCGCCGGGATTTCCGGAAACCCGCTCGCGCCGAAGCATCCGCATTTCGCGCCCCGGGCAAAACGCATTATCCAGCTTTTCATGCCCGGCGGCCCCTCCCAGGTCGACACCTTCGACTATAAACCCCTGCTCAAGAAGCACGCGGGTGAACGCCCGGCCATGGTGGATCGTAAGACGCTCCGCAACACCAAGATGGGCCTCATGCCCTCGCCATTCGAGTTCAATCGTTACGGTCAATGCGGCAAGATGGTCAGCGACATTTTCCCCCAGACGGCTCAATGCGTGGACGACATTTGCTTTATCCATTCGATGCACACCGACATTCCCGAGCATGCCGGGGGCATCCTGATGACCAACCTGGGTGCCCTGCAGCCGAACCGCCCGAGTATGGGTGCCTGGCTGACCTATGGCCTCGGCTCTGAGTGCGACGATCTCCCCGGTTTCGTTGCCATGTCCCCACGCGCGAAACCGCGTGGGACAATGGCCAACTGGGGAAATGCCTTTCTCCCCGGCGCCCATGCCGGGACCTACGTCAATATCGAGAAGATGAAGCCCGATGCGATCATGCGGGACCTGAAAAACACCCATCTTGCCCCAGCCGAGCAGCGCAAGCAGGCCGAACTCCTCTCGCAGATCAATAAGCTGCATCTCGAGCGGCTCGGGCAGGATCAGCAACTTGAGGCGGGGATCCGGGCCATGGAGATGGCCTTCGAGATGCAATTCTCCGTCCCGGAAGTGTTCGATGTCAGTAAAGAGAGTGAAGCTACCCGCAAGCTCTACGGGGAAACCGAATTTGCCAAGGGCTGTTTAATCGCCCGCCGCCTGGTCGAGAAGGGCGTGCGCGTGGTCCAGTTGTCCCACTCGATCAGTGGCTACGATATTGCCTGGGATACCGGCCATGGGAATATTGTCGATGGTCATGCTGAGCTCGCTCGTGCCTGCGACCAGGGCATTGCGGCGTTGATCAAGGATCTCAAGAATCGTGGATTACTGGAGGACACCCTCATTCTCTGGGGTGGCGAATTCGGCCGCGCACCGACGAGTGAAGGGGCCAAGGGCCGCGATCACGACCATTACGGGTACACCATGTTCATGGCCGGTGGCGGGGTAAAGCCCGGTTTTTCCTACGGCGCCACCGATGACTTCGGCTGTACGGCGGTTGAAAACCGTGTCCACGTGCATGACCTGCACGCGACCGTGCTCCATCTCATGGGCCTCGACCACGAGAAGTTAACCTACCGCTACAGTGGCCGGGATTACCGCCTGACGGACGTGCATGGCCATGTCGTGCACGACGTGATTGCATAGGTGCCTGCCCCCTCCGGCCATTCCCTGAAGCGGACTCAGTCTGCCAGCTCGCGGATCCAGATATTCCGGTAGCGCACCGGGTTGCCGTGATCCTGCAGCGAGAGTGGACCGGTATCCCCGTGGGGCTTGTACTCGGAAATCGCATGCGGGCCCCGCCAGCCGGTGCCGCCGGAAAGCACCAGGTGGTCATGGATTAACACCCCGTTGTGGTGAACGGTGAAGGTCGCTTTCTTCGTGACCTTGCCCTGGGCGTCGAAACGCGGGCGGGTGAATTTAATGTCGAAGCTCTGCCATTGCCCGGGTCCCCGGCTGGCATTTACCAGGGGCTTGGCGCGGCCGTAGAGTGCCCCGCACTGGCCGTCGGGGTAGGTGCTGTTCTCGTAGGAGTCGAGTACCTGGATTTCGTATTGGCCCATGAGGAAAACACCGCTGTTGCCACGGCCCTGTCCGTTCCCCTTGACATCCTTCGGGGTGGCAAACTCGAGGTGTAGCTCGCAGGAGCCGAAATGATCCTTGGTCTGGATATAGCCCGCTTTTTTAACCGACTCAAGTGCGCCATCAACCAGTGCCCACTTGGTGGGCTTGCCATTGGTGGCGGTCCAGTTCGCGAGGGAGGCTTGGGTACCGTCGAACAGGACCTTGGCCCCGGCGGGGGCGGGGGCGGGCTTGGCCCCGGGTTTGCCCTCGACCGGCGATGCGACTTTCGGAGGAGGCTGCTTGGCGGGATCGGACTCGTGGACCTTGATCCCGTCGATGAACATATAGGTGACCTTTTTACCGTTCTCGGTGCGTTGCTCTACTCGAATCTCGGGTTCGGCAAAAAGCGTGGACGTTGAGGCGATCAAGGCGGCGGTGGCAATGCGGTTCAGCAGGGATTTCATCAAGGGTCTCCAGTAGGGTTCTATTCAGGGAAGCCGGAAAAATAATGAACAA
>JAPYUI010000112.1:0-6383 GCA_029936175.1 Kiritimatiellia bacterium | reverse complement strand
TCCTGAAACCTGCGAACCGGGCTTTTATCTTCACGGGTCACCAGATGTGATGGTACTTTCGGCTCATGAGCGAAGTTGAGAACCCCTTTCCGGTGGATCCCTTCGATGCGGTGCAAAAGGCCTGGAGTGCCCGCGATGACCTCGCGATGCGGCAAGCCCTGTTCCTCCTCCTGCGCGCGACGATCGAGATTCCCGCCTATGCGCCCGCCCTGGAAAAAGGGCTTCAGCTGGCATCAGATCAGGTTCAAGACCGGGCTTTACGCCAGATCAGGGGGGAGGAATTGTTGGTCGAATTAAAGGAGGGCCGGTCGACGGTGAGCCTGATATGGTTGAGCTTTTGGCTGGAGCATGCCCAACCCGTGCGCCTTGCGGCCCTGGCGGAAGCCTGGTTGAAACACCGGGTACGGCTGGTGCAAAGCGATGCGGCTACCCGGGTTGCGCTACGCCTCGCCATGGCCCTGAGCCTGTACCGGAATAAACTGGCCCACCAGCTTGCTGAATCCGCCTCGAGTCCCGGTTCCGGAGGGCAGGACATTTACCCCGATTCGCTTGATGCGCTGTTGCTCATCGGCCGACACATGCATTCAGCCCCGCAGGTGGAAAAAACCTTCTGGACCGAGGCACTGGTGCTGCGGCGCAATTTCAACTGGCCTTCCAAGCAACCCCAGGCCCACCTGCGGAAACTGGCCCGGATGCCGTCCGGCGAAGCCTTGCTTCCCCTGCTTGAGCCCCTACTTCCTGGCGAGGTGTTCAGGCCTGGGAAAACGGGGGAAAATGTATTGATCGGAATGGAGCCCAGGCGAAAACGAAAACATCGAGGGCGAGAAAGGCCGACCGACCCTGGCGATCCCATTGGGCGGAAGAACAGGTCCGGCGTGGCCGAGGCCGAAGCCATGTCCCCACGAAGACGGGTGTTTGTACGGATCCTGGCCGCTCTCGGCGGCCTGGCCGTCATCGGCCTCTTGGTCTTCCTCTTGGTCTGGCTGCCTTGAAGGCATCCAGGGCGCAGGCCAACCCGTGGCGTGGCTCCGGGCAAGCGGCGGGTTCACCCTCCCAGCATAAACGCCTTCGCCGTCCCGCATAAAAGTTGTTCCCGCTGCTTTGTCGTCAACCGGTCGTCCGTTGCGAGAACCGTCAGGTGATCATAGATCTCCAGCGCTGAATCCGTGTTGCACATCATCCGGTCCAGCTGATCCGCGTGCCCCAGCATCATCTCTACGGCTTCATCGATGCTGCTCTTGTTCGGGCTCAGCGAGATCCCCGCCCAGTACGGCCTCTCCAGCACCCGGGGCAGGGTTTCCGATGAGCAGTGATCCATGACCACCCGGTCGGGACGGGGTGCGCAACGATCGAGGATATCCAGTATCTGCCGGGTGATAGAACTTTTGTCCACGCGTGGGGTGTGCACACCGACGACCTGGGTCTCCAGGAGTTGGGCCGACCAGCACACCTGGGCCTCGAAGATCTCCGCCTCCCGCGGATCATCGGTGTCGATACCGATTTCTCCCAGGCCCACGCAGCCCGCCTTCGAGATCCAGGGCTCGAGGACCTCCCCGACCTGCTCCGGCCGGAGATCGTCCGGGAGGTTTCGCGGGTGAATACCGACGAGATAGGCACAGGGTAAATCATTCTGCACCCGGGCAAAGCGCTCCGCCTGGGCGGCAAAGTAGGCCGTCAGGCCCGCAACCGAGTCCGCCCCTGCATAGGCGTAGGACCAGGAGACGGGGAAGATCTCTTCCCGCTTGAACCAGGCGGCCGTATCCCCGATACGGTCCAGGAGCATATCCAGGTGCAGATGGCTGTCGATAATGCGCACGGGCTCATCATCCATTTGAAAGCCGTTTACATCAACCCGATTAATTGGTTTCATCAATGAAGAGGAATGTATGAACGAAATCACCGTCGGAAATCTGGGCATTGGCCGCCTGCCCCGCCTGGTTGGCGCCATCACAACCAGTGCTGGACTTGTGCGGCTTGCCGAGAGCTCGACCCGCCCCCCTTGTGACCTGGTTGAGGTGCGATTGGGGGAGGTCGAAACCGAGGATGCGCGCTGGGTGAGCGCATGCCGGGCTATCGAAAACCGTGGCACGCCCGTGCTCATCACCCTGCGCGAGCAGTCCGAGGGCGGAACCTGGCCGGATGAGGACCCTTGCCGCCTGCCCTTGTTTGAAACGGCCCTCGAAGAATTCTCCCTTGTTGATGTTGAGTTGAACAGCCGGTGCCTTGATCGCGTGATCGAATGTGCGAAGACGCACAACAAGCCGGTGATCATCTCTACGCACGACTTTCAACAGACGCCGACGAGGGAGGCCCTGGATGGATTCCAGGGGCGCGTGCAGTCCCTGGACAACATCATCCTCAAGATCGCCGTGATGACCCATGATAAGCAGGATGTCGCGACCCTACACGATTTTCTGCTCGCGCCCCACCCCTGCCCGGTGAGTATCCTGGGTATGGGTGAAAAGGGGATGGAAACCAGGATCCGCTTTCCCGGGCTGGGGTCCTGCCTGACCTACGGATACCTCGACGCATCCAGCGCGCCCGGACAGCATGCATGCGAGGAACTGCTATCCGCGCTTCGGCAGCACGTGCCCGGGTATACCGAGGACCTGCGTCTGCGGGGCCGCGGCGGAAATGCCTGATGATGTCGCAACGCCTTCAGCCCCTTGCCCTATTCTGTTGCTGCCAACTTCTCTTCGCAACGCTCGCTTTTTCCGGGGACTGGACCCCGCTGTTTAACGGTAAGGACCTGAGGGGCTGGCATCCGGTTCGGCAGGATGAATTCGTGCACGGTAAAGGAACGGTGGAGGATGGGGTGTTGATCCTGCATGCGGGACAACCGGGCTCGGGGTTACGTCTCGCGCGGAAAGATTTCCCGAAGATGAATTACGAGATCGAGTTGAAAGCGCAGCGGATCGAGGGATTCGATTTTTTCTGCGGGTTGAACGTGCCGGTGAGCAATACATGGGTCACCCTGGTCGTCGGCGGGTGGGATGGCGAGGTGTTGGGCTTGTCGAACCTGGACGGCCTGTCGGCGGTGGAAAACAAATACGTACAACAGGTCCCGTTTAAGCAGCGGCAGTGGTATGCGATTCGCATGCGGGTTGAAAAAGGGCAGATTACGGTCTGGCTGGATGGCAGGAAACGGATCGAGGCGAAGACAAAAGGGGTGCAAATCGGGATTCGGGACAGCATGCGGGGGCTGAAGCCGATGGGGGTCTGCTCATGGCTTTCCCGTGCCGGGATAAAGGACCTGCGGGTGCGGCGGCTGGAATGACCATACCGCAGCAAGCGAAGTGCTGAATTTTCCATGTACAATGGACATGGTTATGTTAATCCGCGTGTCCCGATTAGCAAAAACGAAAGGTGTGGATGTATGAGACTGCAAATGATGTTTTTCCTGTGTGTTTTCCTCGTGTCCGGCGCATGGGCCGGGTTGAACCAGCCCCCGGAGGGGTTTACCGCCCTTTTTAACGGCAAGGACCTGGACGGCTGGTGGGGCCTGAAGACCGAAGACCCGGCCAAGTGGAGGGCACTACCGGAAGATGAACGCAAGGAAAAGCTCGATAAGAGCCTGGCAGACATCGCGCAGCATTGGCGGGTTGAGAAGGGTGTCCTGATTAATGATGGGAAGGGGATGTACCTCTCGACCCGCAAGGACTACGGCGATTTCGAATTCCTGGTCGAGTACAAGACGGTTCCGAAAGCCGACAGTGGCATCTACTTGCGCGGGGTTCCGCAGGTGCAGATATGGGATTACACCGAGGAAGGCAAGTTCAAGCTCGGTGCGGACAAGGGCTCTGGTGGCCTCTGGAACAACAAGAATGGCCAGGGCAAGGATCCCCTGGTGCTGGCCGACAAGCCTTTTGGCGAATGGAATGCCTTTCGCATCCTCATGGTCGGCGAGCGCGTCTCGGTGTGGCTGAATGACAAGCTGGTGGTGGATCACGCCCAGCTCGACAACTATTTTCGCCGGGCCGATCCCATTCCGCGTACAGGCCCCATTGAACTGCAGACCCATGGCGGGGAAATCCAGTGGCGCAATGTATTCATCCGTGAAGTGGGTGTGGATGAAGCCAACAAGATCCTCGCGGCCAAGTCCAAGGACGGTTTCAAGAGCGTGTGGGACGGGAAGAGTTTTGCTGGCTGGAAAGGTCCGCTCGAGAATTACGAGGTCGTTGACGGTGCCATTCGCTGCAAGAAGGGCAAGGGTGGTACGATCTTCACCGAGGAGCGCTTTGCCGATCACGTGATCCGGTTTGAATTCACCCTGCCGCCGGGCGGCAACAACGGGCTGGCGATTCGTTATCCGGGGAAGGGCAATACAGCCTACGTCGGCATGTGCGAGCTCCAGGTGCTGGACAACGAGGCTGCAAAGTACGCCAAGCTGGACAAGCGCCAGTATCATGGCTCCGCCTACGGCATGATCGCGGCCCACCGGGGCTACCTCCGGGCACCGGGCGAATGGAACTTCCAGGAAGTTACGGTCAAGGGCTCGACCCTCAAGGTCGAGGTGAACGGGAACGTCATCCTGGACGGCGACTTGGGAAAAGTCACCGAGTTCATGGCAAACAGCAAGCACCCGGGCTTGAAAAATACCGATGGCCATTTCGGTTTTGCGGGTCACAGTGACCCGGTGGCCTTCCGTAACATCGCCATCAAGTCTCTCTAACCACGCACCTGAAACGGAGTATTCACCATGCATACGAATCGTAGAACCTTCATCAAGTCCGCCGCTGCCGCGGGCAGCCTGCCCCTGTTTAACATCGGGGTTTCCGGTGCATCGCCCAATGAAAAGGTCAATCACGCCAGCTTCGGCGCCAACGGCATGGCCTGGTCGGATATTAACAGCCTGTCCTTCAGCGACCACTTCAACCTGGTTGCGGTTGCGGAAATCGACCCGTCGCGCACAGGCAACGTGAAGAAGAAATTCCCCAAGGCGAAGATCTATTCCGACTGGCGTGAGCTGCTCGACAAGGAGCACAAGAACCTGGACTCGGTAAATGTCTCCACGCCGGACCACATGCATGCCCCGATCGGGATGTCGGCGATGAACCACGGGCTGCACGTCTATGGCCAGAAACCCCTCGCCCACGAGGTATATGAATGTCGCAGGATGGCGGAAGTGGCCGCGGAGAAGAAACTGGTCACGCAGATGGGGATTCAGTTGTCGTCCGGAAACTACGAGCGCATGTGCGTGAAGATGATTCACGGCGGGGCAATCGGCAAGGTGAAGGAGGTCCACACCTTCAGCAATAAGAAGTGGGGTGACATGAACCCCAAGCCGGACAGGGAAGATCCGGTTCCGGAAGGCATGGACTGGGACAAGTGGTGCGGTGTCGCCCCGAAGACGTCCTACATCAAGGGCTACTACCACCCCGGACAGTGGCGGAAGCGCCTCGACTACGGCACCGGCACCCTGGGCGACATGGGCTGCCACATTTACAGCCCGATGTATCGTTCCCTCGGCGTGACCGCGCCCCTGTCGATTCTCGCCACCGGGCCGAAGCCGAACAAGGATAACTGGGCGATCAACGCGCAGTATGAATACATTTTTCCCGGAACGGAATATACTGACGGAGACACGGTTAAAGTGACCTGGTACGATGGCGATGCCCGTCCCGCGGCAGAGGTGGCGGGCCTGGTTGGCGGGAAGGTGCCCGGGCAGGGCAACATTTTCATCGGGACGAAAGGCGTACTCCTGTACCCGCATGGGGGCCGGGCCAAGCTGTACCCGGAAGAGGACTTCACGGAATACAAGTTCCCGAAATTCCCCGCGCGCGATCACTACATGGATTTCATTAAGGCGGTCCGCGGCGAAGAGGTGAAGCCGATTGCGGATTTCGTGACCTACTCCGGCCCGCTCACCGAGACCATCCTGCTGGGTGGCGTGGCGGCCCACTTCCCGAACCAGAAGTTGGAGTGGGACCAGAAAAACCTGGCCTTCAAGAACAGCAAGCAGGCCAATGGCCTGCTGCGCCGCGACTACCGCAAAGGCTGGGAAGTCAAAAACCTTTCCTAGCGGGGCAGGTTTTTCAGCCCGGGAAAAAATCCCTGCACGGTCGCACGACCGAGCAGGGATTTTCCTGTCACCCGGCAAGCGGTGTGACGTGTTGCCGGGCAGGGCCTAGCCGGGAACATCCGGCAGCGGGTCGCCCGCCGGGTTGGGCTGGGTCCCACCGACATACTGCGCGGAACCGAAGGCCAGCATGGGGAAGAACACGAAGGGCAGGAGAATCAATCCCGCGGCATAGCCGCCGCCTTTACCAAAATTCCTGGCCAAGGCGACCACGAGAATAATACCGAATACCACGTTCACGCCTGGAATCAGCAAGAGGACAAACCACCAAAGCGGCTTGCCCGCAATCTCGATCATCACGATG
>JAPYUI010000111.1 GCA_029936175.1 Kiritimatiellia bacterium | reverse complement strand
CCGGAAGCCAACCTGGCGGTCTTTGATGATGTCGACGGTAGGCGCACGCGTATGCAATTGGACCAGGACCTGGCCCGCTTGGGGCTGGCCCTTGGCGCGGACGATCAACCCGGATCCCTGCGCAATCGGCTGGTGATCTTCATGGCGCAGCAGGAGCAGGACCTGCAATGGGTAAAACTTGAGGGCACCCGGCTTGACGAGGAAGCAGGTGATGCCCGGGTCGTGCTGGATGATGCCGTTCATCGAACGGAACAGGATGGGGTAGTCGATTCGCACAAGGGGCGCCACGGCGTGCCGTTGGTGACGGGAGCCGAGCTCGGTTCCCGGGAGCTTGTCAGCGTGATTTCGCCCGGAGATGCCGTGATCAAGGTCCGTATACCGGAGGCGCTGCGCGAGACCGTGCGGATCAAGAGCGGTGATGTGCACCGGGTACAGGTTCGTATTCCCTCCCTGGGCCCACAGTGGAACCCGGGTCGCCTGCAATCGGTGAGCGTGGTCAAGCATCGGGTTTCCGGGGGTGAACCCGCGTACCAGGGGACGGTCCTGCTCGATCATCCGCCGGCGGGGCTGAGGCCGGGAGCCGGTATCGAGTGTCGAATTCGCGTGCCGGTGCCCGCCTCGGCGGTCGTGATACCGCGCTGGTGGGCCACGCGGACTTTCCGCCCGGTCGTGCGCATGGCCTCGGGTGAGAACCGGCGACTTCACGCCCAGGTGGTGGGTGACTGGTTGCTGGTTTCCAGGGGCTTGGCGGTCGGGGACCGGATTCTTCCGCCCAAAAACGATGCGGGACCTAACCTTGTCCTCTATGCGCCGGTTGAGGTTCCCGACCGCGAGGAAATATCCATCGGGCATTCCAGGTCCTGGGAATGGGAAGTCGAGGAACTGGTGGATGATGGCAGTGAGGTTGTGGAGGGCCAGGTGCTCGCCCGCTTGCGCCGGGCGGAGGGTCGCGAAACCCGCGAGAATGCCGGCGAGATCGAGCAACTTAAAGCGGATGCCGCCCGGCACCTGGCACGGACGAGCGCCCGTGGCCGGCTGGGTACGGCATTCATGGATTGGCAGGAAGCACGGATCGATGCTGAAGTCGCGCGGGTCGATTATGAAATTGATCGCCAGGAGAACACGGTATCCGTGGTGACCCAGGGCGAGGTGGGCGCCCGCCTGGCCACCATTCAACGCGAGCAGGTTGAAGCGGAGGCTGAACGACTCTCTGCGTCGATCTACGAGGATATTCGCTCAGGAAACCAGCGGGCCCAGGACCGCCTGGGAGCCGAGGTAGCACGGCGGGATCATGACCGGGCCATGCTTTCTGCGAGCGCTGCCCGGCATTCCCGTAATTGGCCGACCACCTGGACGGCTCGGCAGCGGTGGCGCCGCATGGCCGCGCGGGAGACCACGGCCGAGCAGGCGTATGTCCGCGCGCAGACCAGGCTTCAACGCGACTTGACCACTGCGGAGGCGAGCTACACCCGCCACATGAAGTATGTTGAGCGGCTGGGTACGGAGGCCGTCCAGCAGGAAATCACCAGTCCCCGGTCCGGCCGTATCTATCATAACCCCGTCAGCTATTACCCGATTGAAGTCGGCCGTCGATTACCGACGGGGCACCTGTTCAACATGCCGCAGGGCCGTAAACGGCAGTTTGAGCTTCACGTGCCTGCCCGGCGTTACCGTGACTTTGCGGTCGGGCAGGAGATGTCCTTTTATTTGCCCGCGGAGGGCGCCAAGCGCCAGACGGGCCGCGTCATACATATCGCCGATTTTTTTGAAAAATGGCGTCCGCGCCAGGCACACGGATGGAAGGGGCACCGAGGTGGCGGGGAACCCGAGCCGGAAGATATTGAGACCACCGTGCGCGTAATCGTGGAATTTGAATGCGCGGGCGAGGATGCGGCTCCGCCGGGCATGACCGTCGTGGTGGAGCTGGACGCGTGAACCCGGCGCAGTACATTGCGGGCCTCCTGGTCCTCTCTGCCTGCTCGATGGGCCTGGCCGGGTGGCCCGTGCCCCCTGTTTCCGAGCCGCTCCGGATCGAGGCAGAGGGTGCGGTAGAGATCAGTCGTTCGAGCGTACAGACCATCCGTACCGGCAGTCCGGATGCGGTCGTTTCCTGGATTGGCCCGGATGGAAAGGATGCCGCATTCGGCGATGAGCTTATGCGACTCGACACGGCCGGCCTGCAACGCGAACACCGGCGTCTCCTGGATGAACTGGTGGTGAAGCGCGAGCAAGCCACCAACCAGTTGTTTCAGCTGCAGCAGGAATTGGCACAGAAGGAGGAGAAGCTGGCCTTACTGCTCGAGGGCTTGCAGGTAAAAACGGCCGCGGCCCGTGCGGCGGCGGCACCGGATCCAAGCCGGATTGCGACGCTCAAACGCGAGATCGACCTGGTCCAGCGCGAAGCGGCCCTGCAGGAGGCCGAGCTCGTGCGTAAGCGCAACATGTACGAGTTGGGTGAGCTGGCTCGGTTTGAAGTGGAGGATGCTGAACTTGCAGCCGAGGCGATGCGACGCAGTATTCATATTGCCCGGGTGACCCTGGAGGAAGCCGAGGACGGGAGTGATCCCGTGCTGGCTCGTCGTGCGGCGTGGCAGGTCGAACGCGCACGCATTTCAATCGGGACCGACGCAGGGGGTACGCTCCACGATGATCGAGGCTATGGGAGGAAACTTGCGGCCGTTCGCAACAAGCTTGCCCGAACCCGCAGCACCTTGCTGCAGGGCATCGCCGCCCATGAAGTCGAGCTCCAGGGCCTGGCACGCGCCGCATGGGCCCACCTGCCCCTGCAGGAACTGCGCATCATTGGTGAAAAAGGGGTGCTTTGCAGCCTGCACGCGACGAATGCATGGTCCACGGCAATGTACGATGCCACCCGCGGTTATGGCTGGGTGGAAGAACCCCTTGTTGCCCCGGACAAGAGTGCCCTGGTCATTCGCGGCCAGGCCCGGTGGCGTTGTGACCTTCCCCCGGGTACGTACCGTATGGAATGCATTCTCGGGGCCCCGGACGAGTGGAACTGCATGAGTATCAAGCAGGCCGGTCGTCCATTGGTTGCGATTAACCGGCTTCTTCCGCAGGAGAGGAGGACCTGCGAGGCCGAGCTGCGCGTCGGGGCAGGGGGCCTGCTGCTCGATATCGGGCTGGAACACAAGGCCCTTCTCGCCTCCGAGGCAGGCGCGGTGAAATACCAGACCTGGTTGGGACTGGGTCACCCGATTCACAATAATCCACCCGCGCTGTACCTCACGCCTTCCGCCAAGCTGCTCGTCCGTTTTCGCATACACCATCTACAATTACCCTTTTTTGAAAACACCGCCGTCGCCAGGCGTGCCCTTGAACTGCAGGATAGCACGGGCGCCTGGATTCCCGGGGGCCGGGTGATGATCACCGACGACCCGGTGGTCTTTTTTCCCAGCAAGACCGACAACGAGCTGGATGGAGCGGACAAGCGCCCGGAAGAGCGAACGGCGCGCGAAGTTACGGTGGAGGTCCCGCCTGAATTCGGTTCCGGGTTCGCTTTTGCTACCCATGTTCGCTGTCGGGCGGTGGCCGAAGCCGTTAAGGATGCGGTGGTGGTGCCCGCCTACCTCGTGGAGGAGGGCGAGGATGGCCTGTACGTACAGCGGAATGGTGGGTTGGTGCCGGTCCTGGGCCACCGCTATGACCAGCATTTCATCCTGAGCGAGGGACTGGTTCCCGGGGAGCACCTGGATCCGCCTGTCGCACATCATTCCGGTGCGAAGGTTCACCGGTACACGGGTGAGGTCGTATCCGGTTCCGCGGTTCCGATGGTCGTTCCCACGCGTTCCTGGGCCCGCATCGAGGATCTTATTCCGCACGGTAGCCGTGTCGCAAAGGACGACCTGGTCATCACCCTCTACCGGCCAAAGGAAAATGAAAAAGCGGTGAAGGCCGAGGCCAAGGCGGTAGCGGCGGAAACCCGTTTTCTCAAGGCTGCCGATGAGCAGCAGGCCGTTTTCCTGCAGGAGACCAGCCTGCATGCCCAGGCGGTAGAGGAGGAGAAGCTGGCCGGGGACCGGGTGTCGGAGAATCGGCGGCAGGATCTCGCCACCCTGGCCAGCGCGCATGAAGCGGAGCGTGCCGCGGAAGAGGAGTTGAAGGTGCTCAACCAGCGCGTGGCGAAGCTGGCGGGAAAAGAATCGACGCGCATCGCCTACGAGGACTACCGCCGCCGCCGGGATGTGCTTGAACTGCAGGCCCGAAGCCGCAAACTGGATGCGGTAGAGGCCTTTCGCCAGGCCGACTATACCCTCCACCTCGCGGATCGCCAGGACTGGCGTCAATCCCGGAAAGAACTCGCATTGCGGGAGGCCAAGCTTGCGCTCAGCCTGGAGAAGGAAGAGGTCCTGATCCAGCGCGCACGGAGCCTGCTGGAGGATGATGTGGAGGATCGCACGATCAGTCGCGACTTTGACACCATGCGCTTTCTGCGCGCACCGGCTGATGGCCATGTATTTTATCTCAAGGGTTACAACGACCTGGCCAAGCGGAACGAGCGCATCGACAAGGAGTTTATTGTCTGGCACGGCCTCACGGTGGCCCAGATCCTCGACATGTCCAGGTTGTCCTTTCGTGTCAGCCTGCCGGAAGGCCAGTATAACCGGATACATGCCGGCATGGAATTGCCGATCGAGCTGGAGGATTTCGGCGACCGTATCATGACCGGCCGGGTCCTTACCAAGGGTCGCACCCTGTATCGGCCCGGTGAGGATCGCGCCCGGGACACGGAAGCCATCGGCCTGAACCGCATCTTTGATGTGACCCTGTCCTTCGCGGTGTCGGAAGATCTCCACGACCGCCTGCGGCCGGGTTTGCGGGGAGGGGTGATCCTGCCATGAAGCGGTTGATCCAGTTAAGTGGCCTGCTTTGCCTGGTGGGTGTGATCGGGTGGAAGATGGGACACGATCACGAGTCGACCGCCGCCTCCATCGTCGAGTTTACGGTCGGGAGGGGAACGCTCAGCGACGTGCTTCGGGAGGTTGGCGAACTGGCGCCGCAGGACCCCCTGTTGCTGCAGGCACCGTTTGCGGGGGAGATCAAGTGGCTCGTGGAGGATGGCACCTGGGTTGAGCAGGGTGAACGCGTTCTTGTTTTTGACGAAGAGGCCCTTGAGCAGCAGGTCAGTACCCTTCGTGCGAACGTGGTCGACCGCGAGCAACAGTTGCGCATAGCCGGGCTGCAGGCCGACCACGCCCGGATTGCCGAGCAGCAGCGGGTGAAAAATGCCAGGAATGATTTAAAGCTGGCGGAGATCCGGCATCGCATACTGATTTCCGAGCCGGTCGGCGGTGATCGCCTGGTTGAACTCGACCAGGAAATCAAGCCTATCGAGGCGCGACTCGAGAAGTTGCAGGTCGAGCTGGAGCCCCTGGAAAAGCGTTTTCGCGCATCGCGGGAGGTGTACCAGGCCGCCCTGCAGAAGTGGCAGGCCGGGCGCAGCCGCGTGCTCGAATTGCAGATGAGCGCGGACCTGCTCCAAGCGAAAGCCGGGGCAGGACCGGCGGCGGGCCCGAGGGGCGGTAAAAAAAGGATTGCGGAGGTGCCGTCGGCCGCGGGTCAAGCGTCGAAGCCGGATGGAGAAGAGGAGTCGCCGCCTGGGCTGGAGGCGGCGCGAGCGGAGGCCGCTGCCCTGAAGGAAGCACTGGATCTTGCCCGATCCGCCCGGGATCGTGACTACGCGCCTTATGCCGAGGTGGTCGCCGCTATCGATGCCATCGATGCAGAAGCCCAGGAACGCTATATCCTGATTGAAATTGAAAAAAGGGGACTGCCGGCCACCCGGCTCGTCATCGATTGCGAGATCGCCCGGCTGCGCCTGGCGGATAGCCAGCGCCTGGCGGAGAGCGGGAAGCGGGCCCTGGAGGTGGGGGCCATGTCCAAGTCCCGGTACGATCAACTGGTGGCCAATGCCGAGGCGAGTGCCGGCCGACTCGAGATCCTGGAATACCGGCTTGAGATCGCCTCCCGGCCCGCTACCGAGGACCGGGTTGCTACCTCCGAGGCGGCCCTGGCCTCCGCCCGGCGGGCCGTGGACAATGCACAGGAGATCTTTGACCGCGAGATGGATATCCTCAGCAGTGCGATGGCGGTCACCGAGGCCCAACTGGCGGAGGCGCTGGGGGAAATGGAACGCAATGGGAAGGGGTTCCCGGCCGCGATCGAGGCCAATATCACCATGTTGCGTGCGGAACAGGATGTGCTCGCCGAAAATGATGTAGCCCGCCGGGCTGAGATCCTTGCCGAGCTCGCCCGCCTGGAAGCGGAACTGAGCCGCGCGGTGGAGCATCCGCCCCACATCGTCCTCGCGCCCAGCGATGGACTGGTGCGCCTGCGGACCCGGGGTGAGCGGGGGGATGACCGGTTAACCGATATTGGCGATCGCTGGGCCAAGGGACATACCGTCGCCATGCTTTATCCGCCCGGGAACATGCGCGTGCAGGTCGGGATCAATGAGGTGAATTATCAACGCGTACGCGAAGGCATGTCCTGCACCGTGCGCATCCCCGCCCTGGACATGGACATCCCCGATGCCACGGTTGCCCACCTGTCGCGTATCGGCCGAGACCGGGTTGAGACGAAAGGCCGCTGGGTGAATGCCCAGCATTCCGGCATCATCGAGTTTTCCCTGTCGGTTGATCTCCAGCGCGATGTGCCGGAGTTCCGCCAGGGCATGACGGTCCTGCTGGAAATCGAGACCGATGTTCGCGAGAATGCGCTCTTCCTCCCGGCTGCCGCTGTGCAGGAGGACGCTACGGGATATTCCGTACTCCTCGACCCGAAGTCCGGTCGCCGGGCACCCGTTCAAGGTGCATTCTTTGGCGATGACCGGTTCATCCTCAGCGGGGGACTGGAGCAGGGGGACCGGGTCTATCGAGGCTATGTGAAAGGCCCCGGGCGATGAGTGCCTTGATCCGCTTGAGCGGGCTCACCCGCCACTACCAGATGGGTGAGCACGTCGTGCGGGCCCTGGCCGGGGTTGACCTGGAGATCCATGCCGGTGAATTCGTGGCCATCACCGGGCCTTCCGGCAGTGGAAAGTCGACGCTCATGTACCTGCTCGGGTGCCTTGACCGCCCAACCGGTGGTACCTACTGGCTTGACGGGGAGGAAGTCTCCTGCCTCTCCGATATGCAGCTCTCCCGCACCCGGAATCGTGACATCGGCTTTGTCTTCCAGCACTACAATCTCCTGTCGGAGTTGAACGTGCTGGAAAATATAGCGCTCGGGCTGGTCTATCGCGGGGTCCAGGGGCGCGAACGGCTGGCGACGGCCGAGACCCTGGCCAACCGCATGGGGCTCGAAGGCCGGCATCATCACAGCGCCACCGAGCTCTCCGGCGGCCAGATGCAGCGGGTCGCTATTTGTCGCGCCCTTGCCAGCGGTCCCCACCTCCTGCTCTGCGATGAGCCTACCGGTAATCTCGACTCCGTGACCGGCCGGGAGATCATGGAAGTCTTTCACGAGCTCCATGCCCAGGGCCACACGATTGTCATCGTCACCCACGATCCCAAGTTGGCCGCCCAGGCGCAACGCATTATCCATATCGAGGATGGCCAGATCCAGTCGGACGAGTGCCGGGACACCACGGAAAAGGTTTCCCGCCCACCCGAGACCCGTTCCCCGCCCCAGGCGGTGCGCTGGGTCGACATCGCCCGCATTGCCATTCGTGAAGGCCTGCTCGCGCACAAGCTGCGCAGCATGCTCACCATGCTGGGCATGGTTTTTGGCATCGCTTCCGTCATTGCCATGACCGCCATCACGGAGGGAGGCAAGCAGCAACAGCTGGAACAGATCCGCCAGATCGGCCTGAACAATATCCAGGTGATCGATCCGCAACTGGATGGGGAGCGCCTGCGCCAGGCCCGGCAACGCAATCCCTTTGGCATCAGTGACCGGGATATCGATGCCATACGCCGTGAGTTGCAGGATATCGAGGGCTTGGCCTCGTGGAAGCAGCTCAAGGCCGATGTTAGCCGGGACCGCATTCGCCTCGACTCCGCCCAGGTGCTCGGGGTCTCCGGTGACTTCGAGAAGGTGGTTAACTTCGCCGTGGGGCAGGGGCGTTTCCTGAACGAGCGGGACGCCCTCGAGCATCGCCGGGTCTGCGTGCTCGGTGCAGCCATTGCTGAGGCGATCGGGATTGCCGATTCGCCGATCGGCGAGTCGCTGGTCATCGGCGACCAGCCTTTTGTCGTGGTCGGGGTGATGCAGAACCGTCCCTTTACCGCCAGCACGGTCAAGGATGTCAACATCGTCAATCGAAACCTGGATGTCTACATTCCGTATCCCGCGCTTGCCCGGTACTTTCCCCGGATCCAGCGTGCCGGCGTCTACGACGCGATATCCCTTCGCATGGCCACGACCGAGCAGCTCCTCCCGGATTCCCAGCACCTCGAACGAGTCCTGCGGAGTCTCCACGCCGATGCAGCGGACTTCTTCGTCTCCGTGCCGCTGGAAAATCTCCGGCAGTCGCAAAAGACAAAGGAGGTCTTCAATATCATCATCACGGTTATCGCCGGGATGTCTTTGCTCGTGGGCGGCATCGGCATCATGAACATCATGCTGGCCAGCGTCAGCGAGCGCACGCGGGAAATCGGCATTCGCCGCGCGGTCGGTGCCACCCGGCGGGAGATTCTCAAGCAGTTTCTCGCGGAAGCCTGCGTCATCTCCGTTATCGGTGGGATGCTGGGGGTGCTCACAGGGGTGGTCGGTGGCGAGCTCGTCGCCCTCGTGTTCCAGTTTCCCGTTGCCTTCAGCAGCCTGATCATGGCCATCAGCGTCGGCGTGGCGACCGCGGTCGGCATCGGCTTCGGCCTCTACCCCGCCTGGATCGCCGCCCGCCTGGACCCGGTGGACGCCCTGCGGGGCTAGGCCCTCATATGGTTGGCCGGTTCAGCTAGAGCGTGTAGAAATATTCCCAACCCTTGCGGGGTGGGTGTCCCTTGAGCAAGGCATTGGCCCGCTTGTTGTTGGTGATCTGGCGGGTCTTCGAATCGAAGGTGAAGGTCCCGCCCAGGCGTTGCGCGATACAGCCCAGGGCAAATACCTGGGTCAGGGGTCCCGCGACCTCGAAGGACGAGCGGCACGTTTCCTTGCCCATGGCCGAGAGGAGGAAGTTGGCCATGTGGTTCGAATGCTTCTCGGTAATTTTTGGCAGATCAGCCGCCATGTCCTTCATCTTGTCTTCCGGGATAATCCGCAGTGTACTACCGTGCGTGCCGCCCTTGAAGACCAGGTCATCGCTGTAGATGATCTTGCCACAGGCGTCCATCTTCCGGCCGTCCTCCAGCTCCTTGGGGCGGGGCGGCTTGTTCTTCACGCCGTCGTACCAGTTGATGCTCATCGCGGGCATGTTCTTCCCGCGCGCCGCAAACTCGAAGGCGATGGTGGAAGCCATGGGGTAGATGAAGTCATTCTTGCCCTCGAGCTTGTCCGCCCGGATTTCATGGGGCAGGCCCAGTCCGAGGAACTCATGAATGGTATCCAGGGTATGCGGCCCCCAGTCCCCGAATGCCCCGTCGCCGTAGTCATGCCACCCGCGCCAGTTGCCGGGATCGTATTTCTTGCTGTACGGGTGCATGGGGGCGGTGCCGGTCCACACATCCCAGTTCATGCCTTCCGGCATCGGGTCGCCGGCTGCGGGAAAGCCCTTAACATCACCCCACGGGTGCCACCGCCGGCCCTTGTTCATGCAGGCATCGACCTTCCGGACGTTCTTGATGACCCCGGCATCCACCCAGGCCTTGAATTGCAGCGGGTTGTTCCCCGAGTGTCCCTGGTTCCCCATCTGGCAGGCCACCTTGTACTTTTTCTCCGCGGCCATCATCAGTTCGACCTCGTGAAAGGTGTGGGCCATGGGTTTCTCAACGTAGATATGCTTGCCCAGTGACATGGCCAGCATGCTGATGGGGAAGTGTGCGTGATCGGGAACGCCGACCGTGCAGGCATCGATTTTGTCTCCCATCTTGTCGAACATCTCCCGGAAGTCATCGAAGGCCTTTGCCTCGGGTGCGCGTTTTTTGAACCCGTCGGTGCGCGACTTTACCACGTCGCACAGGGCGACGCAATTCACCAACCCGGTGCCGATAGCCCCGTTGCCAATGCCGCCCCCCTGGTTTGAACAACCGATAATGGCCAGGTTGAGTTTTTCACTGGGTGGGGGATTGGGGTTCTTCCTGGATTCCTTGGACGAGGGGGCGGCGTACCCGGGAACGATCTGGAAAGCGCTTATCGCCGAAGCGGCAGCCGTACCCTTTAAGAACTTGCGGCGTTGTGTCTGGTTCTGTTTCATCATCCTGCTCCGTTGTTTTTTCGGGATCGAACCCCGCTTTACTGCACCGTGCACCGTACAGCCTGACGGAAAACAGCCGTACTTGCAGCAGTAAAAGGGCCCTGTGTATTCATTTTTTTGTGCGATCCCTCATCGCATGCTGCGGTGGGGCCGACGGCAACATCGGCCCTTCTACCTGCGCGAACAGGCCTGTATGACCTCGACCAGCATGGCCTGCACCGCGGCCCGCCTGGCCTCGAGTTCCTGCCGGTTTCCCTTGCGCAGGGCCTTCATGTGTTGCGAGCAGCACCGACGCGCCTCCTCGCTGAACCCGGAAACATATCCCTTCTTCTCGCCGCTTTCACTGGAGAGCAATACCCCCTCGGATCGTCGCCCGTGCGCCCAGTGGATAATGCTGTCAACGTACAGCAGACCGCGATCGAGCAGGATAAAATAGAACTGGGGATTGTGTACCGGTCCCACCTGGACCTTTGACCCGCCGAGGAGTCGCCCGATCCCGAAGCGGCTCTTGCCGATCGAATGGGCTGCCCGCTCCCCGCCGAAGAAGGCGCTGGCGGCACCGATGGCGGCACCGCCTGCCGCCCACAAGCCGAGGGAGGACCCGGCCATCAGGGCGTCCATACCCAGGCCGCTCGCCGCGCCGGCAATGGCGGATGCGGCAACCAACTGGTTTCGCTCCAGGCCCAGCAGGTGCCAGGTTTGTTTGCTGAACAGGTCTTCCTGCAGGATGCCGGCCTCATCGAGAGCGGTCTTGAACAGCGTATGCTTGAACAGCTTGCGTATCCTCCGGTGCGCCCTCCGTTCATTCTTTGAGAGTTTTGCGCGAAAGGCCTCGAGCATTTTCGGCTGGAGTTCACGGGCTTCGCGCTGGCTCGCCACCCGTTTCTCCTGCTGGCAGGTCATGTTTTTATCCAGCAGCTCGGCCAGGATGTCCGCCGCGTGCTCCGTGCGCATCTGCCAGTCGTGCTTATAGGTCTCGATTACCCGCTCCATGACCGGCTGCCAGTCGGGATTGACCCCCTTTAAACTTTCCAGCAGGTCGATCCGTTCGCGGTAGCTTGCGTGGTGGGCATTGAACACACGGTAGGCATTAAAATGCTGGCTGAAGGCCAGTTTCCATTCGTCCAGGTGGGCGGCATCGGCCTCCTTGCTGTTGATGATCGCCATGCGGGTGCGCCCGGTATCGCGCAGGATCTCCATTTCCGCCCGGTCCGGGGCACGAACCGGGCGCGAGCCGTCGACGATATATATGATGCCCGCACCTTCCGCGATGGGGCGTAGTAACTCGACGTCGTGATGGTAATCGGGCTGGTCCTTGTGCGCCGCGATGAAGGCCTGCATCAGGGCTTCCCCGTCTTCCCCGTGTGCCTGCATCCACTCCTTCATTTGCACCGGGTTTTGAAAGCCCGGGGTGTCGATAAAGTCGATGATCTCCTCCCCATCGATCTTCACCGGGTAGGATGCACATCGCACGGTTTCCCCGGGAAATGCGCTCACCGGGACCGTGTCGTCCTCGGCCAGGGTGGAAACGACGGAGGACTTGCCCTCGTTCGGGTGCCCCACCACCGCAAATTTCAACACCGCGCTCATGGGGTCACGGCTTCCGCGATGTCCAGGTACGGATCGGCCAGTTGCCGGGTGACCTGCGTCCAGGTGCTGCGATCGATGTCCCTAAGCGGTGCAAAGGATTCCCCGGGCCGGGCGCGGCCGTTGAGCAGGATCACCAGTGCGGTTTCCGGTGCGAGGCGCTGCCGCAGCTGCTTGATAAAGGTCAGGGTTTCCCGGATGGGCGGCTGCCAGGCCTCCTGGTAGAGGGTGACCGTCTCGTGGGGCTCCATATCCAGGTTCTCCAGGCCCTGCCTGCCCGCCGTGTACCAACAGGTGCGGGACACGCTTCGCCCGATGCGTTGCTCCACCATCCGGACCAGGGGATCGGCCTCCAGCTCGCCGGCCAGCTCCTCGGGCACCAGGAGCAGGGTGCTATTCCCCGGCGACCCGGGGGATGGAGGGTGGGGTGTCGGTGACGCATCCGGCAGGGGGAATGTATGCGGATCCCCATCGGGGCTTGTCCCGGCCGATTCCAGCATCGGTGTCGTCATCCGCCGGTACAGCCGCTCACCAGCCGCGTGGGTGAAGCTCAGGCAGCGCAGGCTGCGGGCCTGGCGGCACGCGGCATAGATCCAGAGGGCCAATCGCGGCAGGAACCCGTACACCGCGAGGCAGAGGCAGAGGAACAGCAACCAGGAGCGCAGGTCACTCGTCGCCAGGTCCTGCATCCCCTCTTTCAGGATCATCTTGCTGCCGGCCACCTGCTCCAGGCTTGGATACCCGACGCCTTCGCCCCAGAGCCACCGCCAGGGGAGTGCCAGGGAACGCCCGATGCGATGCACCGTCTCCGGGGAAAACACGGTCGACTGCCAGCCGAATGCCAGGTCGCCCGTGGTCACCCGCAGCAGGGTCATCCCCAGGGCACCGAGGTTGAACAGGACCCCGAAGGCCTGCGCGAGTTGAAACACCTGCTGGTAAATGACCCGGCCGTAGAGGGCATTCTTGAGCCGCAATTCCCCCAGGCCCGACTGGAGCTTTCCCGCCTGGGATCCACCGAGTTTTCGCAGGCTGCCCCGCCATATCCTGGCCGATCCCCTGAACACGGCGCGCGACAAGAGGGGGTAGGCGGTGGGGATTCCGCTGCCCAGGGTCCTGCGGCGATAGAGCAGGGTTGCCAGCAGGGCAAGCAGGAGGAGGAGCTGCAGCACCACCAGGACCCCGACGTAGCTCGATACATTCACCGCCACGGTTCCCCGGTAGTGCAACAAGCCGATCGCGAGCGCGGCCCCGGACAGGCAACCGGCAAGGGGAAAGGCTATTTTCAGGATGCTGAAACATTCGGCGAAAGCCTCGCCCGGCGTAGCGTCCTCCGCCTCCCCGCGAAAACGCACCCAGCGATGAAACAAGGTCGAGCGCTCGTCGGGCAGGTCTTCCAGGCCCGTGTAAAACGCGCGATCCCGCTGACGGAGTTCCTCCCCGTCGGCCTCCTCGTCCCGGTAAAGAAAATAGTCAAAATCGACGAGATCCCGGATGGTCCATGGCGCTTTCACGGTTCAGTCGGCCCGGGGCCGTGGAAGGCCGCTTTCGGGTGGGTTTCGGGCGGTTTTCATAGGCAGGATGATGCCTTGAGCGGGCTGGGACAGCAAGGTGAAAGCATGCCGGTGTAGGGGTTGCCTTCCGGCCCGGGGAAATAGTATCCGGCATGCGGTCGAATCTCTTCGTCAACGACTGACGCTAAGGCTATAGGGTTGAGCCCGGGTGGCATGGCCCCATTGCTGACAGAAGACCTGAATGAGAAAACACCTCTCCCTTTTTTGCGTTGCGTGCATCCGCATGGCGTGCGGCAGAAATGCCTGGAGGGTCCTGCTCGTCTCGCTCATCGCCGGGCTGCTGGTGTCCAAGGGCTGTTCGTTTTATTTTTCCCGAGCGGCCCCGGTTCCTTTCCCGGGCGGTACGGAGTGGAGCAGCAGGTTCCAGGACTACGTTCTTGGCGCCATCACGGTTAGCTTCGTCGAGACGAAACTCCCCGAGCGTGACAAGCAGGGGACATGGTGGGATCGATTGCGGTACCAGTGCTTTGGTCCCCAGGCCCTCCACCCGTGGGATGGATACGGCGTGGATGGTGGTTTTCCCTCGACGGTGTTGACCGGCCTGGAAATCACGGATCCCTCCGGGAGGTATATTCTTCCCCGGGACATGGTGCGGGACCTGGGTAATCCCACCATCAACCACGTGGGGGTGCGCCGGAATGGGAAGATCCTCGAACTCTCCATGATGAACAGCGACGGGGCGGGCGGACACGCGGTATTGTATGAGGTCGACTTGGCACAATCCAGGGCGCGCCGCTTCGTGCGGATGGTCATCGAAGACGACTTCACGAAAACCCATACCTGGACCGTGCTCAGGAAGCACAAGGCAAAGCCGCGCAAAGAACGAGGCGTAGGCGCGATGGATGACCAGCACCTCCCTGCGCATCCCGGAAAGGCTGGAGGCACATGAAACGACGCACCTCACCTGCGCTCCGGGTCATGGGCATTGGGGTGGGGACGGGTTTCACTTCTCGAACGGACCAAAGAGGTCTTGCGATATGGCATCGTTCTGGTAGGAAGCCCGCATGATGTTCCGTAGCTGCTTCTGCCTCTTCTTCCTCGTGGTGGCCACCATGTCGTCCGCCGCCAATCGGCCCAATATCCTGGTTATCCTCACCGATGACATGGGCTTTTCCGACCTCGGGTGCTTCGGGGGTGAAATTG
>JAPYUI010000110.1:11120-14634 GCA_029936175.1 Kiritimatiellia bacterium | reverse complement strand
TTGCGCGCCATCAGCATTTGCAGGCCGAGCTTGTTGGTCGCGCGTCTCATGTCGTGCCAGCGTTGCAGCTTCTTCTCGTCGAAGAGGTGACGCGTATCGTATCGCGCGATGGTCCTCGGATCCTCCGTGGAGAGGTCAAAGGCCTTACCGATGCCCCGGGTGATGATATCGAAGGCCTGCTGCTGGAATCGGTCCATGTTTTCGACAGCTGTTTTATCCGCTTCACGGCGCAGACGATCCAGCCGCTCGAGCAGGCTACGGCGGTCGGTCAGGCGGTCTGGCTCGATGTTCAACTGCATGGTATCCTGGATCTCACCACTACTTGCGGGGTTGAAGGGTGCCATGGCCGATCCGAGTGTGCCTGTTGGGTACAGCGTCTTGAGCGCGCCCGTTTCGAAATTGCTCTGGAGTTTCAACCCGGGGGACACCGCCTCGGGCAGGATCAGGACGTTGGAGGGCATGGCGGTTTCAGGGTGGTTTATCCCGGCGATCCGACTGTAGATGGCCCCCATGGAGGCCTCCATGTCATTTCCGCCGATCATTACCTTCTCGTAGGTGTGGCCCCCGTTTTGAGATCCGTAGGAACGAACGACGGCCAGCTTATTCGCGATCTGGGCCATTTTCGGGAAGGTGCTGCCGAAGGTCAGCCCGGGGATACGGGTCTTGATCTCCCCGGTGATGCTCCGGATCTCCGCCGGGGCGCTCATCTTGGGGTCAAAGGTTTCGATATGGGGTGGTCCCCCCTGCAGGAACAGCATCACGACCGACTTCCCGGTTGTGGGGAGCCCGGATTCTTTGGCTTTCAGCACGTTTGGCAGGGTCAATCCGGCCAAGCCAAGCGAGCCCGCACGGATAAAGTCCCGCCGACTGTATCCGGCGCAGGTGTGGTTGAGCTGGGTATCTGAAATGCTGAGCATCACGGTAACCTACGGTATAGGCTACGGTTATTGGACCTAAATATCAACAAAGTAAGGGGCTGAGCTGTAAATCTTGGGGTGATTTCCCGTGTATGCGGGGCGGCACACCGGGCCCGTCAATTCAACGCGTTCTTCAGTGCGATCAGGGCGTAGCTGGTCACCAGAGTCGGGTCGGCTTCCATCCAGCGGCTCTCCGGGTTGATCCAGTAACCCGTTCCGTCCGGCTCGATCTTCTGCAGGCTGATGAGCTTGTGGGCCAACTCGGTTCGCCAGTTGATCTGCTTTTCTGCCTCTCCGACTTCGAAGAGGTCGATATTCATCGCCTGCAGGGCCTTGCTCAGGACATTATAAAAGTAGAACAGGCCTTCATTGCCCATCCCCGGATTGGTATCCAGGCTCCAGTGTTTTCGTGACCAGTCGAAGGCCGCCTTTACACGGGGGTCGCCCTTGTCCACATCCGAGTAGATCATGGTCAGGAGGCCGGCGTAGGTCATGCTGCCGTAACTGCGAAAGGCCCCCTCGGTGTTTTCCTCCTTGGAACTCGCCTTGCTTTCATCGGGCTTGTAAATGATGCCCCCGTTTTTCTGCTGCAGGCGGGTCACGTAATCCGCGAGTGCCTTGCGATCCATCTTTGAGACCTTGATGCCCTCATGCCGGAAGTCTTCGGTGGATTCCGTGAGGCGCATCGCTTCTGCGGCGATGTAGGTATTGCTCAGGTCCGTGTAGGGCCGATCGGTCGACGCATCATAGCCGAAGCCTCCCTTATACCGGTCATCGCCGGCGTGCTGGCTGGCGGCCATGAATTTGCGTGCATCCAGAATCGCCGGGCGGAGTTTCTTGTCACCCACCATATGCAGGGCGGTCATACAGATCGCGGTATTGTAGTTGGGCAGGCCGCCACCCTTGCGTTCTTCGCCTGGCGTGGCCCAGATGGAGCCGTTCGGGCGCTGGTTCCTGAGGATAAAGGCGACGGCTTTTTCCACGGGTGCCTGCTTGAATTTTCCGTCGATCGTCAGGGCCCATACGGGGAACGCCGTCAGGGCCGGGAATTCCGGGCTGGACCAGTGACCATCCTCCTGCTGGTGCTTGAGGATCCATTTTTCCGCCCGGTCGATGGCCAGGTTCGCCTCGTTGCGCAACGATTCAGGGATGGCAAATTGGCTGGTTTCGGCCGAGCTGAGTTTCGTTTGCGCCGGGCCTTCAAGGGCCACGAGGGCAAAAAAGACCGTAAAAATAGAGTATTTGACTGTCATAGGATTCTCTTTGTTTTGTGGTATAAACGGGCGATCAAGAGATTTGGTTCGCATGGATACGGAAAAAATAAACCTTTATAATGCCTCCTCGACGGATTTGTCCAGCGCGATGGCCGACTGGGGCCAGCCGGCTTTCCGGGCCAGGCAGGTGTACCGGCAGCTTTACACCCGGTACGCGGGATCGATTGAGGAGATGACGGACCTCCCCGTTGAGCTCCGCGAGCGTATGATCGGCGAAAGCACCCTGGGCACCATGGAACTCGTGGATGTGCGCAAGGGTGACCAGGGCCTGACCCGGAAGGCGATCTGGCGCTTGCCCGGAGGCGAGACGATCGAGTCGGTGCTCATGATTTACCCGGACCGGGCGACCGTCTGCGTGAGCAGCCAGGCGGGCTGCCCGATGGGCTGCGTGTTCTGTGCGACTGCCCGGTTGGGCTTCCTCCAGAATCTTTCCCCCGGTGATATGGTCCAGCAGGTAATCTGGGCTGCGCGTGAGATCCAGGCGATGAAGGATCAGCCGGTGGCGAAAAATACCCACCGGGTCAGGCCCGGGAACGTTCCCCCGCACCTGACGAACGTGGTCTTCATGGGCATGGGCGAGCCGTTCAATAATTACGATAACTGGTGGGCCTCGGTTGAGCGCCTGCATGATCCGGATGGTTTCAACCTGGGTGCGCGGAGCTTCACCGTGTCTACCGTGGGACTCATACCCGGTATTGAGAAACTCATGGAGGCACCCCTGCCGGTTAACCTGGCCATCTCCCTGCACACGGCGTACGACGAGCGAAGGTCGGCCCTGATGCCGGTCAACCGACGTTATCCGATTGCCGATTTAATCGCAGCCTCCCGGGCCTACGCCGCCAGGACCGGACGCCGGGTATCCTTTGAGTACTGCCTTATCGCGGGCGAGAACGATTCGGCGGATGAAGCCGAAGCGCTTGCGAACCTGCTGCTGGAGGAGCGGTTTCCCTGCCATGTGAACTTGATTCCCTGGAATCCCGTTGCCGGAACCGGTCTCGCCCGGTCCACCCGGGCCTCTGTCAACACCTTCAAGGCCCTGCTCGATGGTCGTGGCCTACCCTGCTCAATCCGGATTCAGCGGGGTGTGGACATCGATGCCGCCTGCGGTCAACTCGCGGGGAGCTATGCCGAGAAGGAGTAGGGCACTGGTCCTTGTCGGGCACGGCTCCCAGCGAAACCCGAACACGCGTAAGCCGATCTGCCAGGCCGTGCAGGCAATCAGGGCGCGCGGGCTATTTGACGAGGTTCGCTGTGCGTTGTGGAAAGAAGAACCGCATCTCTCCACCCTGCTCGACGAGGTTAAAAGCGATGACATCACCATCG
>JAPYUI010000110.1:0-11020 GCA_029936175.1 Kiritimatiellia bacterium | reverse complement strand
GAACCGCATCTCTCCACCCTGCTCGACGAGGTTAAAAGCGATGACATCACCATCGTTCCGTACTTTATTTCGCGCGGGTATTACACGGAAGAGGTGCTCCCGCGGGAGATGAAACTGGAGGGTTCCCTGACCGAGCGGGAGGGTCAATCCATCCGGTATACCGAACCGGTGGGCAGCCATCCCCTGCTCGCTGACCTGATTGTCCAGCAGGCGCTTGCCGCCGGTGCGAACGCTGGAACAACCCTGGCCATCCTGGGGCATGGGACGCCGCGCAACCCGCATTCTGCAGAGAATGTCTATCTTCAATCCGACCGGGTGCGTGAGCAGCATCGTTTTGCGGAGGTGCTCACCGTCTTCATCGACCAGGAGCCGCATCTCTCAGAGATTTTTACCCGGGCGCGCCAGGCGTCGATCGTGCTGGTCCCGCTCTTTGCCGCCGATGGCTGGCACGTGACGGAAACGATTCCGGAGGACCTTCGCCTGGAGGCGGGTGAAGTGACCCGGTCGGGGAAAACCTTGAGGTACACACCGGCGGTCGGTACGGATCCGCGTATAGTGGAGGTGATCCTGGAGCTGGCCCAGCTCCAGGAGTAGACCTCCCCGTTGGCGCCTCATTTTTTCGAGTTAGCCCGGGCTTCCTCCCGTTCCTTGAACTTACGCACTTCCCGGTCGGTCGCGGGCCGCAGTGACCAGGCGCGTTCCTTTCGATGATCCCGACTCATTTTGATCCAGGACGTCGCCGTTCCGGCAGCGGCATTCTTGCCCCGCATGTACCCTTCGCCGCTGAGCGTTCGTTTCAGGTCGCGATAGTTTACATGCGCGTTCTTGATGATGACCTCGTTGCGGGTGCGTGTAGTGTGCAACTCGAAATCGCCCGCGAAACTTTCGAGCAGGTTCACCTTGTACCCCGGGGCGATTTTGGTCACCTCGCAGATCCCTTTGTCGTAGAGTGCGTCGCAGTCGAAAATATACCAACCGGGATCCAGGTGGTGGCTGCCGGGTGGTGGCGGAAGCTTGGTCGTACAAGAAGTCAACAGGAGGCAGGCGCCTGCCCCGAGCACGGTCTTTTTGATACATTTCATGGTTGTGATCATAGGATGTAAGCGGTTGTATAAAAAATCTTTTTTCGAGCGTGCTGACAGTATCGACGCTTTAGTGAGAATGAACAAGCCCCAGGTATTTAATAGTATTCGTTATGCCTCGCGCTCCGACATCGGGTTGCGGCGCCAAAAAAACGAAGATTCCATGCTGTGCTTGCCCGATTACGGGCTTTTCCTGGTCGCGGATGGCATGGGGGGTGCCGGGGGTGGTGATATCGCAAGCGGGGCCGTAATCAAGCACGTGGAACAGGCTTTCCGGGCAATAGATTTCAAATCGGGCTTGCAGGCCAAGGTCGACGCCATTCGGAGTTCCTGTAACGAATCGAGCCGCTGGATTCGTGACAAGGCAGAACAGCTTAAGATGCGGGGCATGGGCACGACCGTGGTCGGGTTGCTCCTCGATGCGATGGATGCCCGTCGCGGTGCCATACTCCATGCGGGTGACAGCCGGGTCTACCTGAAGCGGAACAATATCCTGGTGAAGCTCATGGTGGATCATTCACCCGCTGCCGAAGCCGGCCTGGATGACGAGAGCCTCGTCCCTTTTTTCCTGCAGGGCATCATCACCCGTGCGGTCGGCGTGCGGGATGACGTCGCGCTTGAATGTACCTACATTGAGATTGAGCCCGGCGACTTGTTGCTCATCTGTTCCGATGGATTTTACAATATGCTTTCTGACGTGGAGATGCTGGCTTTGCTGCACGGCTCGGAGGATCACCTCGGTGACCTCGCGCGTCGTGCGGTCGATGCCGCTAATCGCGCGGGCGGTTTGGACAACATTTCGATAATCCTGGTCAAGGTTGATTCCGAGGCCTGATTCCCCTGCTGGAGACTGTATGAAACCTGTTTTTCTCTTTTGGTTCCCCCTGTGCCTGTTGTTCGTCGCTTGTGGAAAGCAGGCGGATCCGGTTATGGAAGATGATCCCGAGGTACGGGCCGAGGCAAAGCCCCCGCTTGAGGTGCCCCCGGTCGTGCAATCGGCTCCGCCCGCTGCCGTGCCCGTGCCGCAGGCCCCCCTGCCGCCACCTCAAGTTCCGCCCCGGCCCGCCGCCTCCCCGCAGGTGCAGGCCATACAGGACGCCTTGGTCAAGGCCAACCCCAAGTACACGGGCGAAGGACAGATCGTTTTCCAGGGGGTGGGGTGCATGGTGAACTTGAGCGGCCAGCCGATCACCGATATCTCGGCCTTGAGCCGGGTCCCGCTCCTCCACTTCGAGGCCGCCCAGACCCCCCTGGAAAACCTGGCCCCCTTGCGCGGCATGCCGCTGACCGCCTTTTACATTGAGCAAAGCCGGGTCTGGGATCTCGAGCCGTTGCGTGGCGCACCCATCGAGAGCATGTACATCAGCGAAACCTTCGTCAAAGATATCGGGCCCTTGAAGGGGATGCCGCTCAAGGAATTGAACATGGTGGGTACCGAGGTCGGCGACATCTCCGCCCTGGAGGGGGCCCCACTGAAAATGCTCTGGCTCTCGGGTACCCGTGTATCGGATATCAGTCCGCTGGCGCGAAGTCCGCTGGAAAGTATCACCCTGGAAAACACCCGGGTGGAGGACATCGCCCCGCTCGCGAAGATTAAAACCCTGCAGCGTCTGCACATCGGGGGGACGGCGGTGAAAGACCTGACGCCGATTGCCCGGATGCCGCTTACCCGCCTGGTCTTTTCACCCTCGAGGATTGAAAAGGGCATTGAGCTCATTCGAAAGAACCCCAGTATCCGTGAACTTGGATTACAGTTTCAGCAACAGGGAGACCTCATGCCTCCCCAGCTCTTCTGGAGTATGTACGACAAGGGTGCCTTCAAAAAATGAAACTTTTTAACACCGATACCGGCTGGCTGCTTGAAGATGAGGGTGCTTTCTTTTCTCTCGGGGCCACGGGCCTGGACGAGATCCTGAGCGCGGACGATCCCCTGGTGTGTATCGAGGCGACGCGTTCTGCGGCCATGGATGCCCCCCGGGCTTTGCGGGCGCCGATCGAAAGCCAGGAGGTCTGGGCGGCCGGCGTAACCTACTTCCGCAGCCGTTCCGCGCGCATGGAAGAGTCGCAGGACTCCGGTGGTGCGAACTTTTACGACCGCGTGTACGATGCCGATCGCCCGGAATTATTTTTTAAGGCCAATCCGCATCACGTGAGCGGCCCGGGCGACCCGGTTCGCATTCGCGACGATTCCACATGGAACGTGCCGGAGCCCGAGTTAACCCTCTGTATTTCCAATACGGGAAAGATTGTCGGCTATACCATCGGCAATGATATGAGCTCCCGGGACATTGAGGGGGAGAACCCCTTGTATCTTCCCCAGGCGAAGACCTACGACCAGGCCTGTGCGCTGGGGCCCGGTATCTTGATCGGGTCGGATACACTGGCTCCAGACACGGCGATCGATTTAAAGATTGAGCGCGACGGTCGTGAGATTTACACGGGACACACGGATCTTTCACAGATGAAGCGTACGCCGGGAGAGTTGGTGAGCTACCTTACCCGGCACAACAGTTTTCCTTGTGGGGGATTTCTTCTCACGGGAACCGGGATCATTCCAGCGGGCGATTTTTCACTGCAGCCAGGAGACCTGATCCAGATCACGATTGAGCCGATCGGCATCTTAACCAATACCGTTGCCTGATCCCCCGGGCGGACCGGGTTTTATTCCTGCCGTCCGCCATGTTAGATATGCAAGGAGAGTACAACTATGAGTATCCACGGACACAGCCTCATCGCCGGGGTAGCCTGCGCCTCGGGAACCGAGACCTTTCACGCGGTAAACCCAGCCACCGGGGCCTCGCTTGAACCCGCATTCGTGGCCGCGACAGAGGCCGAAGTCAGCTCCGCCTGCGCCGCGGCCGCGGAAGCTTTCAACCAGGGCCAGCCGGCTCCCGACCTCATCGCCAGGCTGCTCAACGCGGTCGCAGACGAGATCGAGGCGCTCGGTGAAGCACTCATCGAGCGTGCCATGGCGGAAACCGGCTTGCCGCAGGCCCGCCTGCAGGGAGAGCGAGGTCGTACCTGTGGGCAACTCCGCCTCTTCGCCTCCGTGGTCGAGGAAGGCAGCTGGGTGGATGCCCGGATCGACACCGCCCAGCCTGAGCGCGCGCCCTTGCCGAAACCGGATCTGCGCCAGGTACACATGCCCCTGGGCCCGGTGGCCGTCTTCGGCGCGAGTAATTTTCCCCTCGCCTTCTCCGTGGCGGGTGGCGATACCGCCAGTGCCCTGGCCGCGGCTTGTCCGGTCGTGGTGAAGGGGCATCCCGCACACCCCGGAACCTCGGAGCTCGTCGCAGGCGTCATCACGCGCGCGGTCGCCGCGGTGGGCCTGCCTGCCGGTTGGTTCTCGCTTATCCAGGGTACGGCGAACGAGACGAGCCTGCAGGTGGTCACCCACCCGGCCATCAAGGCGGTAGGCTTTACCGGTTCCCTCGCCGGGGGCCGCGCATTGTTTGCCGCGGCTTCCGCCCGTCCCGAGCCGATTCCCGTCTACGCCGAAATGGGGAGCGTGAATCCGGTGTTTTTTCTGCCGGGTGCCTTGAAGGAACGCGGCGAGCAGTTGGCCCAGGGCTACGCGCAGTCATTGATGATGGGGGCGGGCCAGTTCTGCACCAATCCCGGCCTCAGCCTGGCCCTCGAGGACGAGCAGCTTCCGGGCTTCATCAAGCAGGTCGCGGCTGCAATCGACGGGGCTGCGAACCAGACCATGCTGCATGCGGGGATTGCCACCGCGTATCGCGCCGGCCTGGACCGCTTGACCGGGCATGCAGCGGTCGATGTTCGCGCGGCCAACCCGGGTGCAGGTAATGAAGGAGGGGCGGCCTTCATGGTGACCTGTGCCCAGGCGCTACTCGATGATTCCAGCCTGAGTGAGGAAGTCTTTGGCCCGTGTTCTCTCCTCGGATCCTGCTCGTCTAGAGAGGAAATGCTGGCGATTGCCGATCGCCTGGAAGGGCACCTCACCGCGACGATTTTCGGCACGGCGGAGGAGCTCGCGGAATACGCGGACCTGGTCGCGATCCTCGAGCGAAAAGTCGGGCGTCTCATTTTCAATGCCTTCCCGACGGGGGTTGAGGTCTGCCCATCCATGCATCACGGGGGGCCTTATCCCGCGACGATGAACCCGATGTACACCTCGGTGGGTACCGCCGCCATCAGGCGCTTCGCCCGGCCCGTATGTTATCAGGGCTGGCCGGAAACCCACTTGCCTGCGGCGCTGCAGGATGCAAATCCGCTGGGCTTGATGCGCCTGGTGAACGGCAACCTGACGCGTGAAAAACGCTAGCAGGATATGGCCATATCCTCTTGTCTTGACATCTTCTTGACCCAGGCGTGCCTCCCGTTTTCTCCTTCGTTGCATCCTGACCCCGCTTCTGCTTCGATCCATCCATGACAAAGGCACGATCTCCAGGAAAGCTGATCTTGAGCGGCGAGCATTCGGTGGTCTACGGTTGCCCGGCACTCGCGCTCGCGCTCGATCGGCATGCAACGGCCACGGTATCCGTTGTGGATCATCCCGGGGTCGTGATTCGTCTCGGCGACCGGACACCCGTTTCCTGGACCCTGGATGAAATGGTCACCCAGGCATCGGAGCTCGATGCCCGGCACCGGCGATTTCTCGACAATCAATGCGCGATTGAATCGGTCCTCCAGTCACCCGAGGCGCTTTTTGCCTATTGTGCGGCGCAGGTCTTCCAGGCCCGGGGCCTGCCGGATCACGGTGTGTGCCTGGACCTGCACTCGGATATCCCCCTGGGTTGTGGCATGGGATCCTCCGCGGCCTTGATCCTGGCCTCACTGCGTGCCCTGGCCCTGCACCGGGGTGAAGCCCTGCCGGATGAGCGGGCCCTGGGCTTGCGCGCGGAGCACCTCCAGCATGGCCGCTCGAGTGGACTCGATATCCATGCTTCGGCCCGGGGTGGTATGATCCGTTTTTTGGATGGGGTCGGTGAGGCCCTGCCCGCCCCGGCGGGGCCCCTGTTGCTGGCGCACACGGGGAGCCCGGAGGGGTCGACGGGGGTCTGCGTGCAGGCGGTCCGGGAAGCCTTTGCCGATGACCAGGCTCTCTGGCAGGCCTTTGCCGATTGCACGAATGCGTTCACGCACCTGGTCTCGGAAGGTCGGATGGACGCGCTCCGCGAAACCATCATGGAAAATCATCAATTGCTCGTACGCATTGGCGTGGTTCCCGAGCGGGTCCAGGCCTTTATCCGGGATGTTGAGGCCGGTGGGGGGGCGGGAAAAATTTGCGGAGCTGGATCCATTAAAGGCGATGCCGCCGGGGTGGTTTTTGTGTATGGTGCGGGTGAAGTGGCCGAAGCATTGATGGCTAAATGGAATTATAAAGGGTTAGAGATGAACTTGGCGACGCATGGTACGCAAGCACGTTAAAGTCAGTGCCCCGGGCAGCGTGATGTTGATGGGTGAACACGCCGTTCTGCGAGGTAATCCGGCCCTGGTTGCCGCGGTGAATGAACGCATCACGGTAGCGGTTCTCCCGCGCGATGACGATCGGGTTCTTATCGAGTCTGAAATCGGGGCGTACTGCAAACCGCTGGGCGATGTGCAGATTGAGCCTCCCTTCGAGTTCGTCCTCGCGGCCGTCCTGGCCCTGGGCGGCGGCGGTGGTTTGGATATCCAGGTCCAGTCGTCTTTCTCCAGTAGGGTTGGACTGGGTTCTTCGGCAGCCGTAACCGTTGCCTCGGTAGCCGCGCTCCTGGCCCTGCAGGATAAGGGTATCGATCCCCCGAACGTCTTTGTCCTGGCCCTCGAAAGCAGTCGGCGGGCGCAGAAAGGGAAGGGTTCGGGTGCGGATGTGGCGGCCTCTACCTATGGAGGCGTTGTCCGCTACCTCATGGATGGCGATGTCACCTCGCTGGACATCGTCCCCCCGGTCTTTAGCATGGTGTATTGCGGATACAAGAAGCCGACGCCGGAAGTGATTGAAATCGTACATACCTTTGAGGCGGTACACCCGAATGAAGCGTCGGCTATTTTTGCCGAAATGGAAAAGCTGACCATCGATGCGGAACAGGCCCTGTTGGGGGGAGATGCCGACCTGATGGGGCACTTGATGAACCGTTTCCACGCATGCCAGCAGGCACTCGGGGTGAGCAATGAGGACCTGGATCGAATAGCCGCGGGGCTCAGTACTTCTCCCGGAATTTCCGGCGCAAAAATTTCCGGTTCAGGGTTGGGTGACTGCGTCATTGGTTTTGGTTCCGATGCGGCAGTCGTTCCGGGCTACGACAAAATTTCCGTCCACATTTCCAATCGGGGTGTTCGCGTTGAAGAAGACTGAAATTGTCCAGAAAATCCTGGGCGAACGGGTTTTGCCCACGGACGCCTCCGGTGAGGCCTACGCACCGGCGAATATCGCGCTCTGCAAGTACTGGGGTAAGCGGGACCCGGAATTAAACCTTCCCGTGAATGGCAGTTTATCGATTTCGCTGCAGGAACGGGGAACCCGGGTGTCGATGGCTCCCTCGGAACGGGATACGCTGTTGATCAATGATGAGCTGCTGGCCGCGGACGATCCGAAGCATGTGCGCCTGTTTGACTTTATCGATCTGTTCCGCGTGGACAGCGCGCCTGCGCTTCGCGTCGATACCCAGAGCAGTATTCCCATTGCCGCGGGCCTGGCCTCCTCCGCTTCGGCTTTTGCTGCGGTGGTTATGGCCCTGGACCGGGCAGGTGGCTGGAACCTCTTTGCCCGGGAGCTGTCGATCCTGGCCCGCATGGGCAGTGGCAGCGCCAGTCGCTCGATTTATCATGGTTTCGTGGAGTGGCATCCCGGGGTCCTGGAAAATGGGATGGACTGTTTTGCCGAGTCTTTGTACCTACAATGGCCCGAGCTTCGGGTGGGTTTGCTCGCCTTGAACACGGACACCAAGAAAGTCGGTTCGCGGGAGGGCATGAACCGCACGGTACGTGAGTCCGTCCTGTATCAGTGCTGGCCCGATACCGTATCGCGGGACCTGGCCGAGATCCGTACGGCTGTCCAGGAGCGTGACTTCACCCGGCTTGGGGCGGCCGCGGAATCCAATGCCTGTTCCATGCATGCAACGATGCTCGGTTGTCGTCCTCCCCTGTTGTACTGGTTGCCTGAAACCGTGGAAACGCTCCATCGCGTATGGGGCCTGCGGAATGACGGGGTCTCGGCATACGCAACCATGGACGCAGGGCCGAACGTGAAGGTACTGTTCCTTGAGCGCGAGGAATCCGCCTTGCGCGAAGCGTTCCCCCTGCTGGATGTGATTCAGCCCTTTGCCTCGGTAGAGGTATAAAAGGCTGGTTTTTGAAAGGGTGATTCATTACCATCGGGCCTTGTTCCCGGAGAAGCGAATATGATCGAAGAATTTAAGCAAAAGAAAGATATCACCGAGTCCGACATCGTCTTCGACTGCCCCAACTGCAGCAAGAGCCTGGCCATGGATCGCAGGGGCGCAGGCTCGACCATCGATTGCCCCGGGTGCAGCGAACCGGTTCGTGTGCCGACCCCACCCGACCCGGTTCCGGATACCTACAAGGATCTCACGGAGTATGGAGACATGGAAGATCTGCAGCAGTCCCTGCTCTCCTCGCGTGAAAAGGTGGATGCACTGACCGCTCAAATCGCAGAACTTTCCAAGAAGCAGGAGGATTTCGAAGCGCAGCGGGATAAAAATTCAGCTACGATCAGCAAACTGCGTAGCGAATTTGGCAGTATTCAGGACGCGCTGGACAATATCTACAAGGTCCTGCAGGAGTAGAACGGGACCCTGGCCCGCGGCATGAACAGGCCTTGGCCCCTCGTGGCACAGGAATGAATGCCGGGTCGACTGCGACCCTTTTCGACCCTTGCGACCCGGTGCAGTATCGACTTCCGCTCGCGTGCATACGTGCCCCCCTTCTCCGTGGGAAAAAGCGCAGGACTGATAATAAGCCTCCCCGAAAAAGCCCCGCGTTTTTGGCAGGCGTACTGAACAAGCGAAGCACAGGCACAAAGCTGGTTTGGCGTATGGGATAGTATAGTGACGCTTAGCTCAAAATGTATTTTTGGCGCCCGGTTTTTCAACAGCTCTTTTTTGGCGCCCGGTCCAAGAGGCCTGAAATCGATGATTTTAAACCATTTTTGAACGCTTTATCTGTGCATAACCCTGCCCGAATATTGTGAGTAATTGGGGACGGGCTTAAAAATTAGATATTAGTGCATTTCCTAGATAAAACAGGCATGCACAGTTTTGTAGGGGACTTTTCAACAGGGCTTATCAACAGCGTTCAACAGGACTGTTAGTAATAATCACCCCTTTATGTTTTATGATTTCAAGCCGTTTGTGAACACGGCGATTCGCTCCATGGCCGTTCTCAGTTCGTCGGTGGAGGTCGCGTAAGAGCAACGTAAAAAGCCCTCTCCGCAGGCACCAAAAGCGGTTCCGGGTACTGCGGCAACCTGGTGACTTTCCAGCAATTTCATCGCGAAGTCGTGGGAACTCAGGCCGAATTGCCCGATCTGGGGAAAGGCATAGAAGGCCCCTTCCGGTTTGCGGCAGGGAATGCCCATCTGTTCGAAGGCATCGTGTACAAGATTCCGGCGCCGACCATAAGCCGTTTTCATCTCGGCGATGTCTTTGTCCGGTTGCTTGAGTGCCTCGATGGCCGCTTCCTGGCTCAGCACCGGTGCGCATAGCATCGTGTACTGGTGAATCTTCATCATCGCCTCGGTCAGCACAGGTGGTGCGCAGGCATAACCGACCCGAAAGCCGGTCATCGCCCAGGCCTTGGAAAAGCCGTGAAGGAAAATCGTGCGCTCCTTCATGCCGGGAAAGGAGGCCAGGCTGACGTGGGTATCGTCGTAGGTCAACTCGGCGTAAATCTCGTCGGTGATGACGATCAAGTCGTTTTTTTGGGCCAGTTCCGCAATGACCCGGGCCTCCCCTTCCGGGAGGTAGCCACCGGTGGGGTTGTTCGGGTAATTCAGGATGATCGCCTTGGATTTTGATGAGATAGCCGCTTCAAGCGATTCTTTGGTGATCCGGAAGCCGTCTTCCATCCGGGTTTCAATCGCGACCGGTACGCCGTGGGCGAGGGTGATCAGGGGTCGGTACGAAACGTAGCAAGGCTCGTGATAAATAATTTCGTCGCCTGGATTCGTGATGGCCCGGATGGCGAGGTCCAGGGCCTCACTCACCCCGACCGTGACCAGGATCTCGTCGTCCGGGTGATAGGAGAGTTGGAATACGCGCCCGACGTACCCGGAAAGCATCTGCCGCAGCTTGGGTATGCCGAGATTGGATGTATAGCTGGTCGCTCCACGTTCCAGGGCATAGATCGCGTGCTCACGGATATGCCAGGGGGTGACAAAGTCGGGCTCACCGATGCCGAGGCTGATCACGTCCTTCATCGACGTGACGACATCAAAGAAATCGCGGATGCCGGACCGCGGGACTTCCTCCAGTTTTTGTGCGATGGCCCGGTCAGCGATGTTAAGGGGAGACTTTGAGGCGTTCTCGCTCATCTTGCTCTCCCATGATTACACCGCGGTACTTGTAGGTCTTCAGCGTGAAGTGGGTTGATGTGCCGGTAATGCCTGGGATCGTGGATAGCTTTTCGCTGACAAAGGAGGCGACATTGCGGATGTTGTCGCCCTGTACGAACAGCATGAGATCTGAATCGCCGGACATCAGGTACATGGACACGACTTCCGGAAACCGGGCGATCCGGTTAGCGATATGGTCGAAGCCGCCCTCGCGCTCGGGTACCACCTTGACCTCGATGACCGCGGTCACTGAGTCGCCCTCCAGCTTGTCCTCATCGAGAATCGCCTGGTATCCCTTAATCACACCGTCATCTTCGTAGGCGTTGATCGCCTCCTTGATATCGTCGACGGACTTGTTGAGCATCGTTGCCATCGTTTCGAGGCTCTCACGTGCATTTTCTTTCAGTATTTTTAAGATGTC
>JAPYUI010000339.1 GCA_029936175.1 Kiritimatiellia bacterium | reverse complement strand
CGAGGAGGTGCCGGTCAGCAGGGCCATGATGAGGAGGTCGGAACTGTTTTCACGCTGGTTCAGCGCGTGGATAGCCAGGAGGTTGGGTCCGACGACCAGTTGGTCAATATGCGAAGTGACATCCTCGGGGTCGTAGATGACGGCAAGGCTGTCGGGGTGCTGGGCGGAGGACGTGGCGATCCAGTTCAGGTCGGCCAGGGGAGGGTCGTTTCGTGCCGCGATACGCGTGCCGTTCAGGTAGGCCACATACCCGTCGTCATAGCGCATATTCAGGGTGAGCGTGCCCACCGCGTCCAGGGTGGCCTGGTCCGGGATACTGAAGGGGATGCGGACGAAGCAGGTGGCGTTCACCCCCGACATTTCTGAAACATCTACCTGGATCAGGCTGGCGTAATCCGCGGGAAAGGTTTCATATCCCACGCCGTTCGCCCCGGTTTTCCACGAGGCGATATTGGCAGGGTCGGCCACCTGGATCCAGCTGTTGCCCAGGGTGGCGCCCCCATTGCCAAAGGTGGGCGCCAGGGCCTGGACGTTGGTGCTCTCATCGATCAGGTCCATGCTGGGTTGGCTAACCGCGTTCATCGGGTCTTCCCCGTTGCGCGTGTAGTACAAGACGCCCGGGATTCCAGGGGGTGTCATGCTCAGGGTGAAGCCCGTGCTGAATCGCCCGCTGTTATGGCTGAACGTGGGGGCGGCTACCGATGGATACAGCCCGATGGTTTGAAACTGACTAAGCACCTCGGTGGTCCGGAAGGTGAGAAAGGTGTCGTGCACCCAGTCGACTGCCGGGCGCCACTGGTCGTCCTTGGTATAGACCGTGGTCCGGGGGGCGTCCCAAGCCTCAAGTCCCCAGCGTGCAGATTCGGCAATCATTGGAAGTTCAGCCTGGTTGACCAGGTCGGTCCAGCGCGACTTCAGGTGCGTGCTGGTGAACGGGCCATCGTTAAAACAGTGTTTGTGGAGGCGATCGCCGAAGCGAGTGCGAAAGGCGGGATGATTGCGCAGGGCGTCGTAGATTTGGCCGGGCGAATTTGTATCGTCCACCAGGGTGAGGTTGTTCTCGTATCCCCGGGAGTCAACGAAAGGAATCCCCATCGACATTTCAGCATCCCAGCAGTAGAAGCGGAAGGGTTGGATACCATTGCGGGATTTTCGGGCCGCGTACCAGTTTTTGTTGTGAAACCATGTGATATCGTCCCCATTGCGCGACATCGGGCCGAGCCAATCTTCGTCGCTACTCCAGATCCGGTGTATCATGGAGTCAATAAAGTTATCGAGGTCGATATATTCCTGGACCTGTGCGTAGGCGGTATCTGAACTCGTTGGCGCGGCGGTCCGGCTCATCAATTCGTTCCAGGCGCTCAAGTCCCCATCCTCTGCATCGCCCCCGTGCTTGATCACATCCCAGTCCAGCTTCTCGCCCCCGTGGTAGTCCGCATGATAGTCGGCGTGCGGCAGTTCCTGGAGGTCATAAAAGCCCCAGTACGCCCCGTTGAGATACACGTGCACGAGTTTCCCCCGGGGGGAAGGCTGATCCATGGCGAGTTGGACCTGGTGGAGGAATTCATTGCGGATATAGGAGGCCTGGTCCCAGTTCGCCCTGAAGGTCCAGGCATCATGCCCGCCCGCCCGCAGCAGCAGGCGCTTGAAGCTCTTTACCGGCGAGTCTGGATACAGGTCATGATTCAGTCGATTGTCGCCGTATTCTGCCCGAAAATACAGGCGGAGGGATTTCTTGGGATGGCGGCGTGCATTGCCCCCGTGGATGCGGACGCCGCCCGCGATATGAAAGGTGTCTTCGGGGTCGTTCGGGTTGAAGTATTCGATGTGAACCGCCCGTTCAGAGGTGTCCCCGCTGAGCTGTGGATTCTCATAGATACCACTGATGCCGAAGAGATCGCTATCCGTGAACTGCAGGGAAACGACAGGTAAGGAGCGAAGCGCTGCATCGATCTGGCCGGTGTAACGGGGATCGTTGATAATATCATCCTTTATCTCCGCCTGGTTAATGACATCTGACGGGAAGATATAGCTTTGTGCATCAATGTTCGTCGACTTCCAGCCGCCGCGGTAAGCCATGGCGCGAATCGTTGTCGTCTGGTTGATGAAGATCGGGGAGACGTAGACGAAGCCCGCGTTTTCACTCGGCGGACTGCCGTCGGTTGTATAGCGGACGGTTACGTTGGGAGTACTGGAGGTGATACTCAGGGAAAAACTGGCCGTGTGAAAACCGCGTATGGTGGAGAACTGGGTATCCTTGACAAAATCGATGACCCCGGCGTTGTTTAGGGCTCCGGGGCTCGGTGTTTCAAAAAAGCCGAGCGACCCGCCGCCCGACAGGCGTCCATAGGAAATGTTGCGTCGTTGCTCGGGGTAGGGGTTGATCGCGCTGACCAGGCTCGTACCATCCGGTGCGGTGAGGATAATGGACTCGCCACTGTTCTGGAGGGAAAAATTCGTGTGCAGCTCGCCGGTGGGATCACGGCGGTCCTTTCCCGAGGCGTAGACCAGCAGGTAGCTGTTCGCCAACATGACGGTATTCGAAGCAAATGCCCATTGGGTCAGGTTGGTGTCGTCGGACAGGTAGTAGCCTGCCAGGTCGAGGCTGCCCGGCCCCGAGTGGTAGATCTCGATCCAGTCCGGGGAGTCATTGTCGGCATCGAGAAAGAGCCGGTCGTTTTCGGTCAGGATCTCATTGATCACCGGGGCGGCACGAATCCCGTG